>JAACFJ010000013.1 GCA_009937505.1 Gammaproteobacteria bacterium | reverse complement strand
GATTTCGTACCGAGTACCTGACCGCGACATCGGGCACTGGGCTGATGTATCACGTATTCGAGAAATACGACCGCTATATCCCGGAGGACCTTGGCCAGAGAAACAACGGCGTGCTGGTATCGATGGTCCAGGGTAAGGCACTTGCCTACGCGTTGTTCAATCTGCAGGAGCGTGGCCGGCTCATGCTCGGCCACGGCGAACCGGTCTACGAAGGCATGATTATCGGCATACACAGTCGCGGCAACGACCTCGTCGTCAATCCGACGAAGGCGAAACAGCTGACGAATATTCGTGCTGCCGGGACTGATGAGAACCTTGTGCTGTCGCCACCCATACGGTACTCGCTGGAGCAGGCACTCGAGTTCATCGACGATGATGAACTCGTGGAGGTGACGCCGCAGAGCATCCGGCTCCGTAAGAAATTGCTGACAGAAGTCGAACGCAAGCGCGATTCACGCATGCGCGCCTGAGAATCTTCGTCTTGCGATCGCGCCTCGGCGCGGGAACCGGTCACGCTTCCGGAAGCACTGCTACAGATCTCACCCCGGCTACGCGTAGTCTGGCTGGTTTTCCGGGGCGGCGTCGATGAACGCCTGGAGCTCGTTGCAGGCATCCGTCACGGCGACGAGGCGCGGGTATTCCTCGAGCGGCACGTTGAAGCGGCGTGCGTTGTACATCTGCGGCACCAGCAGCGCATCGGCGAGCGTGACTTGCTTGCCGAATGCATACGGTCCGTCGTGTGCGTAGCGCACCGAAAATTGCTCGCAGGCCTGAAACCCGGCAGCGATCCAGTGCGCGTACCAATTGTCCTTCTGTTTGTCCGATACGTCGAACTCGCCACCGAGATATTTCAGTACGCGGAGGTTGTTGAGCGGATGGATGTCGCACGCGATAGCGTTGCAGAACGCACGCACCTTGCTGCGCAGCGGTTCCGATAGCGGTAACAACGGAGTTTCCGGATACTTTTCCTCGAGATACTCGAGGATGGCCATGGACTGGCCGATTGCGACATTGCCGTCGTCGAAGAACGGCACGAGCATCTGCGGGTTGATCGCCCGGTATTCGTCCTTGCGCTGCTCGTCGTCGCCGGGCTTCAGAGACACCGGTACCGGCTCGTAATCGACACCCTTCAGATTGAGTGCGATGCGTACGCGGTACGCCGCCGAAGAGCGCCAGTAGGTGTAGAGTTTTACGGCCATCGAGGCAGGTTAGTACTGCTGAACCTCGTGATCAATCGCGCCGAAGATCGACAGGCCGTCGGCATCGCGCATCTCGATGCGTATGCGGTCGCCAAACTCGAGAAATCCGGTCTTCGGTTTGCCGGACTCGATGGTCTCGATCATGCGGACCTCGGCGATGCAGGAGTAGCCCACGCCGCCTTCCTCGATCGGTTTGCCGGGACCACCGTCGAGTTTGTTCGATACCGTGCCCGAGCCGATGATCGTGCCCGCACAAAGTGGCCGTGTCTTCGCCGCGTGAGCGATGAGCTGGCCGAAGTCGAAGGTCATATCGACACCGGCGTCGGGCCGGCCGAACGGGTCTTCGTTCAGGAATGACAGCAACGGCATATGCAGCTTGCCGTCTTTCCAGGCGTCACCCAGCTCATCCGGAGTAACGGTGGCCGGCGAGAACGCGCTGGAGGGTTTGGACTGGAAGAAGCCGAAGCCCTTGGCAAGTTCGCCGGGGATCAGGTTGCGGAGCGAGACGTCGTTGACCAGCATGACGAGCTTGATGTGCGAGAGCGCATCCTTCGCGCTGATGCCCATCGGCACGTCGTCGGTGACCACGGCGATTTCGGCCTCGAAGTCGATGCCCCAGTCTTCGGTCGCCGCGAGAATGGGCTCGTTCGGCGCGATGAAGGAATCGGAGCCGCCCTGGTACATCAGCGGATCGGTCCAGAAGCTCTCGGGCATCTCTGCGCCACGCGCCTTGCGCACCAACTCCACGTGATTCACGTAGGCGGAGCCGTCCGCCCACTGGAAGGCGCGGGGCAGCGGCGACTCGCACTGCCCCGGGTCGAAGGCATCGCCGGATCCTGTTTCATGCAGTCTTTTTGCGATGACCTGCAGTTTCGGTTCGCAGCTGGCCCAATTGTCGAGGGCTTCCTGCAGCGTCCCCGCGACCTCGTCCGCCGGCAGGTAACGCGACAGGTCGTGCGACACGACGACGAGCCGGCCGTCGCGGCCGTTCTTTAGTGATGCCAGTTTCATTAGAAATTTCCTGTTTGGATCTTCTGTTCTTTTCCAGGTCTGCCTGTCGTTGTCAGGACAGTGCCGGTTCCTAACTGCCCGTGAATTCGAGCTCGTGCAGCCACGCGGCATGACGCGGCGCTTTTTTCGTGCGGCTCCACTCCTCGAGCATGTCGGGCGCGACACGCTTCAACTCGTCGACCTGTTCCTGCGTCTGCGTGTTGGCGACAAGTTCGAGGCGGTGACCATTAGGGTCGAAGAAATAGATCGACTGGAAGATGCCGTGGTTCGTCGGCCCGATCACGTCGACGCCCTCGGCCTCGACGTGTTTCCTGGCGGCGAGCAACGCGTCGTAATCTTCTACTTCGAACGCGATGTGCTGCACCCACTCCGGCGTATTCTCGTCGCGTCCCATCTCGGGCCTCGTGGGTAGCTCGAAGAACGCGAGCACGTTGCCCATGCCGGCGTCGAGGAAGACGTGCATGTACGGGTCGGGTTCCTTCGTGGAGGGCACCTTGTCCTCGGCGAACGCGACGGTGAACTCCATGTTCAGCACGCGTTGGTAAAACTCGACGGTCTCCTTCGCGTCCTTGCAGCGGTACGCAACATGGTGGATACGCTTCAGGTTCATTTCGCCTCCTGTGCAGCATCATCCGCTGACACGACACCGCGTGCAATCTGGTCGCGCTCGATCGACTCGAACAGCGCCTTGAAGTTTCCTTCGCCGAAGCCATCGTCCTTTTTGCGCTGGATGAACTCGAAGAAGACAGGCCCGATCATGAGCTCGGAGAAGATCTGCAGCAAGAGCCGCGGTTCGCCACCCTCGGTCGAACCGTCGAGCAGGATACCCCGCGTCTGCAGCTCCTGCACGGGCTCGCCGTGGGCTGGCAACCGTTCCTCGAGCATCTCGTAATACGCTTCCGGCGGCGCCGTCATGAAGGGCATGCCGCGTTCTTTCAGCCGGTCCCAGCATTCAAAGAGGTTATCGCAGGACAACGCGATGTGCTGGATACCCTCGCCATTGTAGGCCATCAGGAATTCCTCGATCTGGCCCGTGCCTTTCGACGCTTCCTCGTTCAGGGGGATGCGAATCTTGCCGTCCGGTGCCGTCATCGCTTTCGACAGCAGGCCGGTGTACTCGCCCTTGATGTCGAAGTAGCGGATCTCGCGGAAATTGAAGAGGTCCTCGTAAAACTTCGCCCAGTATTCCATGCGTCCGCGATACACGTTGTGCGTCAGGTGATCGATCTCGGTAAAGCCGCAACCCTCCGGGTGACGATCGACGCCGTCGAAGAACTCGAAGTCTATGTCGTAGATCGTGTTGCCCGCCGTGTAGCGGTCGATGAGATAGAGCGGCGCACCGCCGATGCCCTTGATCGCCGGCAACCGCAGCTCCATCGGGCCGGTAGGAATCTCGATCGGCTGCGCGCCGAGTTCCAGCGCACGATTGTAGGCGAGGTGCGCGTCCTTGACGCGGAACGCCATACCGGCCGCGCACGGACCGTGTTCCTGCGCGAAGTAATACGCGAGGCTCTTCGGTTCTTCGTTGAGGATGAAGTTGATGCCGCCCTGGCGGTAAAGCGTGACTTTCTTGGAGCGGTGACGTGCGACGGCCTCGAAGCCCAGCGCGTGGAATACAGGCTCGAGCGCGCCCGGTTCGGGAGACGCAAACTCGACGAATTCGAAGCCGTCGAGGCCCATTGGGTTTTCGAACAGGTCCGGCATGGGAATCTCCTGCTTATAGTTATACGGGGTATCCCGACATTTTGCGCGAATTATGCGCACCATGTGTCCTGAAATGCCTTTATATAGAGCAAAAACGAAACAATTATTTCAAAAAAGTGGGCTCTGTGAGATATGATGCGCAAGTGAAACTATCCAGTGCAGACAAGCGCCTTCTCGACGCATTGCAGCAGGATGCCACGCGTCCGCAGGCCGACCTCGCCGAAATCGCGGGCATGTCGCGCACCTCGGCCTGGCGGCGCATCCGCGATTTCGAGGACAGCGGGCTCATACAGGGGAAGGTGGCGGTGCTGGATCCGCAGAAGGCCGGATTCCACATCCAGGTATTGCTCGCTGTCGCGATGACCGAGCACACCGACGAGAACCGGCAGCGCTTCGAGGAGCACATTGCCGGTCTTTCGGCGGTGACCGAATGCTTCACGGTCGCGGGCGAACGTGACTACGTACTGCACGTCGTAGTGCCGGACATGGAGACCTACACGGAATTCCTGCAGTCTGAAATTCTCAAGCACCCGGCAGTGCGGTCGGCGAGTTCGACTTTTGTCCTGCAGCGCGTCAAGTACACGACCATGCTGCCGCTGTCGGATTAGCCGGGGTCTGACACCAGGAAGGAGATCGAGCGCCCTGGCGCCGTGAACGAGCAGCCGTCGTCGGCGACCGAGACTTCGTCCGCGGACCACGCAACCCGCCAGGACTGGCCGGGACTCCCGTTCGGCAGACGGAAATCGACCGCGTCGTCGCCGTTATTGAATAACACCGCCACCCGTGAATTCACGCCGTCCCTCGATGCCTCGGCGAACATGACCTTGAACGGTGCCGGTCCCGACCAGTCGCCTTCGTGCATTTCGTTGCCATCCGCGTTCAGCCAGTCGATGTGCACTGAAGAAGAGCCGACCACCGTTTCGCCGTGCAGGTATTCCGGGAGGCGCAGCAAGGGCCACTCCTGTCTCAGGTGAATCAGCTCGCGAACCTCCATCGCAAATTCAGGGTCGTCCTCGAGCCCGGACCAGTCCAGCCAGCCCGTTTCGTTGTCCTGCGCGTAGGCGTTGTTGTTACCGCCCTGCGTATTACCGAACTCGTCGCCCGCGAGCAGCATCGGCGTGCCCTGTGACAGCAGCAGCGACGCCATCAGGTTCAGGCGATGCCTCCGCCTCGCGGCAATTACGTCCGCGTCGTCCGTGTCGCCCTCGACGCCGTGATTGCTGCTGTAGTTGTGTGCATGGCCGTCGCGATTGTCTTCGCCATTGGCTTCGTTGTGGCGATGTTCATAACTGACGACGTCGGCCAACGTAAAGCCGTCGTGGCTCGTCACGAAGTTCACGCTGGCATACGGCGCGCGGCCGCGGTGGTCGAAAATATCCGCCGACCCATGCAGGCGGCGGGCGAATCGGCCGTTCATGTTGGCGTCACCGCGCCAGAAGCGACGCACCGTGTCGCGATATTTGTCATTCCATTCCGCCCAGCGATCGGGAAATTGACCGAGCTGGTAGCCGCCCGGGCCCGGATCCCACGGCTCGGCGATAAGCTTGACGTCTTTGAGCTGTGCGTCGTCGCTGATCGCGTTCAGCAAGGGGTGTTCGGCGGAGAAACCGTGCGCATGGCGTCCGACGATGGTCGCGAGATCGAATCGGAATCCATCCACCCCGAGCTCGCCCGACCAGTAGCGCAGGCAGTCAAGCACCAACGCCTGGGCCTGCGGGTGATCGGCGTTAAGCGTGTTGCCGGTGCCCGTGTCGTTGATGTAGGCGGCAGGGTCGTGCGGTTCGAGGCGGTAGTAGGCCTGGTTGTCCAGGCCGCGGAAGCTGAGCGTCGGGCCGTGGCCGTCACTTTCGCCGGTATGGTTGAACGCGATATCGAGGATCACCTCCATGCCGGCATCGTGGATGGCGTTGACCATGTCGACGAATTCGTGCCGCGCATCGCCGGCCGCGAACCGCGGCATCGGCGTGAAGAATGCGATGGTGTTGTAGCCCCAGTAATTACGCAGGCCTCGCTTCGCGAGATGATGCTCGTCGATGTAGGCCTGAGCCGGCATGAGTTCAATCGAGCTGATACCCAGCGATTTCAGGTAATCGAGTACGGTTGCATTGCACATGCCGGCAAAGGTGCCGCGATGTTTCCTGCTGACCGCCGGATGTCGCATGGTGTAACCGCGCACATTCGACTCGTAGATGATGGTCTTCGACCACGGTACCGCGGGGCGCGCATGGAGCGGGATATCCAGTGGCGAGCAGACGACCGATTTCGGAACGTAATCGGCGCTGTCCGCCGGGCTCATCGTGAAGACATCGGCGCCCGGCAGGTAGTCGAACACCGCGTCGTGCCAGTGAAAGTCTCCGGCAACGTCGCGGGAGTAGGGGTCCAGCAACAGCTTGTTGGGATTGCAGCGCAGGCCTTCTTCAGGGCGCCACGGACCGTGAACGCGATACGCATAGTGCTGATCGGGCTTGCAGCGCGGCAGGTAGCCGTGCCAGATGCCGTCCGTACAGGCGGGCAGCCGGTGAGAACGCTCGAGTTTCCCGTGCCTGGTAAAAAGGCATAGCTCGACCGACTCGGCGACCGAGGAATAGACGGCGAAATTGACGCCGTCGTCGTCCGGCGTAGCGCCGAGCGGGGCAGGGCTGCCGGTCTCCATGGCTTTACTCGGGCTTCGGTACATCCAGGCTGATGGGTTCGAGGTGCCAGATGTCGTCGTTGTAGTCGCGCATCGTGCGGTCCGTCGAAAAGCGCCCCGATGCCGCCGTGTTGAGAATACTCATGCGGGTCCAGCGTTCCGGTTCACGATAGCTTGCGTCAGTCTCGCGCTGTGCGTCGATGAAGCCGCGGAAGTCCGCGGCCGTCATCCACTGGTCGGCGGGTTCCCGAATCGACTGGACGACCGCATCCAGCGCGCCGGGTTCGAAGCGATTGAAGTGCCCGCTGTCGAGCAGGTGCATGACGCGGCTGAAATCCTCGTCCGCATCGATGATGGCCTGCGGATCGTACTGGCCACGCATCGCCTGGATTTCTTCGACGGTAAGTCCGAACAGGAAGAAATTCTGTTCGCCGACTGCTTCGCGTATCTCCACGTTGGCGCCATCGAGCGTACCGATTGTTACGGCTCCGTTCATCATGAATTTCATGTTGCCGGTGCCCGACGCTTCCTTGCCGGCAGTCGAAATCTGCTCCGACAGATCGGCTGCGGGACAGATGATCTCCATCGCGGACACGTTGTAGTCCGGGTAGAACAGCAGGCGCAGCCGGTCGTCCATCAATGGGTCAGAGTTGATGACGCGTGCGACATTGTTAATGCACTTGATGACGTGCTTCGCCATGACGTAGCCGGGCGCAGCCTTGCCGCCAATGATGATCGCGCGCGGCGGCAGGTCGTCTGCCTCGCCGCGACGAATGCGGTCGTACAGGTGGATGGCATGCAGGACATTCAGAAGCTGCCGCTTGTATTCGTGGATGCGCTTCACCTGCACGTCGAACAGCATGTTGCTCTCTACGTTGATGCCGGTCTTTTCCTGCAGCGCGTGCGTGAGGCGATTCTTGTTGAGCAGCTTGACCTTGCGCCACTCGCTCTGGAATTCGGTATCGTCCGCGAATTCCCGCAATTGCTCCAGCTCATCGAGGTTGGTCACCCAGCCGTCGCCGATCTTGCTGCTGATTAGATCAGCCAGGCCGCCGTTGCACGCGGCGAGCCAGCGCCGTTGGGTCACGCCGTTCGTCTTGTTGTTGAATTTCTCCGGCCACAGCTCCGCAAAGTCGCGGAACAAACCTTTCTGCAGCAACCGTGAATGCAGCTCGGCGACGCCGTTGACGGAATAGCTGCCGACGAGGGCGAGGTAGGCCATGCGTATCATGGGCTCGTGGCCTTCCTGGATCAGCGACATGCGGGCGATGCGATCCGTGTCGCCGGGCCAGCGGCGGTTGATCTCGGCGATAAAGCGCGCGTTTATCTCGTAGATGATGTCGAGAATGCGCGGCAGCAGGCGCCGGAACATCGACACGGGCCACATCTCGAGCGCTTCCGGCAGCAGCGTATGGTTCGTGTAGGCCATGGTCTTGCGGGTAATGTCCCAGGCCTCGTCCCAATCGAGCATGTAGTCGTCGATCAGCAGCCGCATGAGCTCCGCGACCGCGACGGCGGGGTGCGTGTCGTTGAGCTGGAAGCAGTTCTTCTCGGCGAAGCCCGTCAGGTCGCCATCGTGGTGGTAGTTCCAGTAACGCAGCGCGTCCTGCAGGCTTGCCGAGGCGAGGAAGTACTGCTGCCGAAGCCGCAGTTCCTGCCCGGTCTCGGTGGCCGCATTCGGGTACAGCACCATCGTGATGTTTTCGGCTTCGTTCTTCGATGCCACCGCGTCGGTATAGCTGCCGGCGTTGAACTCATTGAGGTCGAACTCGTCGGTGGCAGCCGCGGACCAGAGGCGCAGCGTATTGACGATGTCGTTACGATAGCCCGGCACGGGCACGTCGTAGGGGATTGCGAGCACATCCCGCGTGTCGGCCCAGCGATAGCGGGTCTTGCCCGACATATCCCTGTACGTCGTCGTGTGGCCGCCAAACTTGACGGTCTGCGCAAATTCATAACGCTCGACCTCCCACGGGAAGCCTTCGCGCAACCACGGATCCGGCTCCTCGACCTGGCGGCCGTTTTCTATGCGCTGGTGGAACATGCCGTAGTTGTAACGGATGCCGTAGCCGACCACAGGCAGGGCAAGGGTCGCGCAGCTGTCGAGGAAGCACGCCGCGAGACGGCCGAGGCCGCCGTTGCCGAGGCCGGCATCGGCTTCGCGGTCGAATACCGTCTCGAGGTCGAGGCCCAGCCGGCCAAGCGCTTCGCGTGTCTCATTCTCGATGCCCACGCTGAGCAGCGCGTTGTGCAGGAGTCGACCCATGAGGAATTCCAGCGAAAGGTAACTCACGCGCCGTACTTGGTCGCGTTCCATCGCAAGACGCGTCTTGGCCCAGCGCTCCATAATGCGGTCGCGCGCCGTAAACACGACGGCCTGGTAGAGGAATGGCGACTTGGTGCGTATCGTGCGGCGGCCGAGCATGCGGCCGAAGTAATGCGTGAAGTCCTGCAGGATGGCATCCGCCGTCATCGGCAGACTCGGTGTCTGCAACAGCTCGATATCGCCCAATCCCAGTGACTTGTCAGATTTGCTTGCCATGCAACGGTCTCCTGGAGTGCCTCACTAAGACACCGGTCCTACGATAATGGTCGCGAGCGCCGGCAAGGACATTGCGATAGAGAATTCGCGCCCGTGCATCCCGGTGTTGCTCGCTTCGAGGTCGCCATTGAGGACGCCGCTGCCACCGTAACGCACGTCGTCTGTGGTCAGCAGCTCCCGATAACGGCCTCCCCCGGGAACCCCCATGCGAAAATCATGCCTGACGACCGGCGTCATGTTCGAGACGCATATCACGAAGTTGCCGGAGGCGTCGCGGCGCAGCCAGCTGAGTACGCTGTTGTCGCGGTCGCCCCAGTCGATCCACTCGAACCCGGCATCGGTGAAATCGATTTCGTAGAGCGCCGGTGTGCTCCGATAGAGTGCGTTCAGGTCGCGCACCAGTGACTGCACGCCCCGATGCGGTGCATAGTCGAGCAGGTGCCAGTCGAGCGAGCGATCGTGGCTCCATTCGTCGTAGGGCGCAAGTTCGGACCCCATGAACAGCAGTTTCTTGCCGGGATGCGCATACATGCTGGTGAGATAGGCGCGCAGATTGGCGAAACGCTGCCACTCGTCGCCGGGCATGCGGCCGAGCAGGGAGCGTTTGCCGTGCACGACTTCGTCGTGTGACAACGGCAACACGAAGTTCTCGTTGAAGGCGTAGACGAGACCGAAGGTCATCTTGTCGTGATGGTGCTTGCGATGCACCGGGTCTTCGCCCATGTACGACAGGGTGTCGTTCATCCAGCCCATGTTCCACTTGAATGTGAAGCCCAGGCCACCCTGGTCCACGGGGCGCGACACGCCGGGCCAGGCCGTGGACTCTTCCGCATAGGTCGTCGCGCCGTGTGCGTGCAGTTCGGTGTTCAGGCGCTTGAGAAAAGCGACGGCCTCCAGGTTTTCGTTGCCGCCGAACTCGTTCGGCACCCATTCCCCGTCTTCGCGGGAGTAGTCGAGGTAGAGCATCGACGCGACGGCGTCCACCCGCAGCGCATCGACATGAAATTCGTCGATCCAGTAAAGCGCGCTGCCGATGAGATAGTTGATGACTTCGCGGCGGCCGAAGTTGAATATCAGCGTGCCCCAGTCCGCGTGCTCGCCCTTGCGCGGATCTTCGTGCTCGTATATCGCCGTGCCGTCGAAGCGGCGCAGGCCGTGTTCGTCGCGCGGAAAATGCGCCGGCACCCAGTCGACAATGACACCAATGCCGGCCGCGTGACAGCGATCCACGAAGTAACGGAAATCGTCCGGGTTGCCGAAGCGCTGCGTCGGTGCGTACATGCCGATTGGCTGGTAGCCCCACGAACCGTCGAACGGGTGCTCCGACACGGGCAGCAATTCCATGTGCGTGAAACCCATGTCGCTTACATAGTCGACAAGTTCGTCGGCGAGTTCGCGGTAGCTCAAATAACGGTCGCCGCCCTCGGTCCGGCGCCGCCAGGAGCCGAGGTGCACTTCGTAGATACTGATAGGCCGGTCGAGTTCCGGACCCGCGGTGCGGCGCTGCATCCACGGGTAGTCCGACCACTGGTATTTGCTCGCGAACACGATGGATGCGTTGCCGGGCGGCGGCTCGTGGTAATGCCCGAACGGGTCGTTCTTCAGCGGCAGAAGGTGACCTTTGTGGTCGAGCAGTTCGAACTTGTATTTCTCGCCGCTGCCGACCCCCGGGATGAATATTTCCCATAGCCCGTTGGCCGGGTGCAGGCGCATCGCGTGGCGGCGACCGTCCCAGTCGTTGAAGTCGCCGATGACGCTGACACGCGAGGCATTCGGCGCCCAAACGGCGAAACGCGTACCGCTTATGCCCGATACAGTGCGCAGTTGCGCGCCGAGCTTGGCGTAAATCTGCTTGTCCGAGCCTTCCCCGAACAGGTAAAGGTCGAGGTCGCCCAGCGTCGTAGGAAAGCGGTACGGGTCCTCGATTTCCAGAGTGTCGCCGACGGTCGTGGTCAGGCGCAGCCGGTAGTGGCGCAGCCGCGGCGGCATGACGGCGGCGAAAATGCCGTCGGGATGCACGCGTGCCGTCTCCGCGAGCAGCGTGCCCTGGCTGTCGATGATCTCGACGCGCTCGGCGTGAGGCTGCAGCGTGCGGATGATGCGCGAACCGCCCGCCTGGTGGACGCCGAGTACGCTGAAGGGATCGCCGTGATGACCGCCCGCGAGTGCCGCGTAGTCATCCTTGTTGTTCGCGGTGTCAGTTGCGATCGTGTTCATACAGTTGTCCGATGTATTGCCGTGCCGACGAGGCCCAGTCAAAACGCTGCGCCGCGGCCTCATTCCTTATCTTCTGCCAGCGATTCGGGTGATCGTGCCGCAGCTTCAGGGCCTGTTCGACGCAATCGACGAATGCGGCGGACTGCTCCGCACGTGTCCGGCCGGCGAACACAAAACCCGTGGCGCCGCTCTCGACGGTGTCGTGCAGGCCGCCGACGCCGTGCACGACACATGGCTGGCCGGCGCGCATCGCAAGCATCTGGCTGATGCCGCAAGGCTCGAAACTCGACGGCATCAGGAACAGGTCGCCGCCGTGATACAGCAAACTGCCGAACTCCTCCGCGTAGCCGCGCAGGAACACGAAGTTCGAGTGCTTCGCGGCGATGCGCTCGAGGCGCTCCTCGTAGTCGCTTTCACCGCTGCCGAGCAGTATCAGCACGCCGCTGCGGCCCAGCTTGTTCAGGATGTGTTCGAGCGCGCTGCGCCTGTCCGCGAGCGGCTCGAAGAAGAGCTGCATTTTTTGCGAGACGATTCGTCCGACGCTGGTAAGTATATGCAGAGGCCGGCGATTCGGCAGCGCGTTCAGGCGGCCGAGAGCGAGTTCGTGAACGGCAGTGCCTGGATCATCCCGGAGCCAGGCCTCTGCGGTTTCACATCCGGCCATCAGGAGCCGCTGCCAGCCGGGGCGCCGTCCGAGGCTCGCCGGGTATTCGCAGCCATTCAGAATTCCGAACAGGCGTTCTTGCTCGGCCGCCCGGGTCAGGTCCTTTTCCAGGCCTTCACCGCCGATGAAACCCGTGTCGGGATTACTGGGGCACTGTATTTCCTGCGCATAGGTCGGTGAAACCGTATTGATACGATCGGCGCGGCGGATCGCGAACGCCAGCGGGTTGATACAGTCGTCGGCAAACGGATCCGCAAGCACCCTGGCATCGTAGTTCATGTCCGGGAACCAGGCTTCGAGCGAAGATTCGTTGTGTCGCAGCGGGCGCTGGCCCTGGTAAGTAAGATTGTGAATCGTGAAAACGGTCGGGATCTGCCGGAGGCGTTCCCCGTCCGGCGAGAATTCACGGTGCAGCAGATAAAATGCGGCATGCCAGTCGTGCAGGTGCACGACATCGGGCAGGCTTGCCAGCGTATCGATCCAGCTTGCGGCGGCAGCGCAGAAGAACGCGAACTTGTTGGCGTCGGTTGCGTACGGGCGTAAAGGGCCGTCGTCATGGTAGACACGCCCGGTTTCCGTCGGCACGAGGAGATCGTGCTCGAACAGCACGGTAGTCACCGATTCCACGACCAGTTCGAATACGCGGACGTCGTGCTCGCTACCGCGAAACCGGACCGCGATCGGCGGTAGTTCGGTGGCACCGGGAAGGCGGTGAAATGCGCCGTACGACGGCGTCAGAACGACCGCCCGCCACCCCTCGGCATGCAGTGCGCGCGGCAGGTCGCGCACGACGTCGCCGACACCGCCGACTTTGCCGCCTGGCAATGCGCCGTTCTCTGCGGCAATAAAAAGGACCTGCCTGGTAGCGATAACGGCCTGCCTCAACTCAACGCGTGAAATGCAATTGCTGGCCGAGCATGTCCGGCGTCACGAGCGTAATGCCGTTTTCCGTGATGCGAAAGCCGCGTTCGCGATCGGCGTCCGAATCTTCGCCGACGACCGTACCCTCCTCGAGCACTGTGCCGCGGTCGATGATCGCGCGCTTGATGCGGCAGCGCTTGCCGATATCGACGTCGGGGAGGATCAGGGAGTCTTCTATCTTGCTGTGCGAATGCACGTGGCAGCGTGAGAACAGCAGCGAGCGGTTGACGAACGCACCGGAGATTACGTTGCCGCCGGATACCATCGAATTCAGGGCATAGCCCCTGCGGTCTTTTTCGTCGAATACGAACTTGGCCGGCGGGTCCTGCGTCTGGTGCGTGTAGATTGGCCAGACCTTGTCGTACATGTCGAGCTGCGGCGTCACCGCGACCAACTCCATGTTTGCCTCCCAGAACGCGTCGAGTGTGCCGACGTCCCGCCAGTAGGCCTGCTCGCCGGTCTTCGAGTCGCGGAACGGGTAGGCATAGATGCGGTAGTTGTCGATGATCGAGGGAATGATGTTACGGCCGAAGTCGTGCTGCGTTCCCACCGTATCGGCGTCCTTGATCACCTGTTCGTAGAGGAACTCGGTGTTGAAGACGTAGTTGCCCATCGACGCGAGGCAGATATCCGGCTTGCCGGGAACGGGATCCGGATGCTCCGGTTTTTCCGTGAATTTGATAACGCGGCCGGTCTCGTCCACGGTCATGACGCCGAACTGGCCGGCCGCCTCCTCGAGCGGCACCTCGAGGCAACATACGGTCATGTCCGCTTCCCGCTCCGCGTGCGCGGCAAGGAAGGCTCCGTAATCCATCTTGTAGACATGGTCGCCCGAGAGAATGAGCACGAAGCGCGGGTCGTGAGTGCGGATGATATCGAGGTTCTGGTAGACGGCGTCCGCGGTGCCGCGATACCACTCGCCGCCAACCCGCTGCGACGCAGGCAATATCTCCACGAATTCGCGTTGGCCGGCCCCTGCCTGGAACCATGACCAGCCCTGCACCAGGTGCCGGATCAGCGAGTGCGCCTTGTACTGGGTGAGCACGCCAATGCGGCGAATGCCTGAGTTGATGCAGTTCGACAGCGGGAAATCGATAATTCGAAACTTGCCGCCGAAGTACAGTGCCGGCTTTGCGCGCCAGTTGGTGAGTTCGTGCAGGCGCGAGCCCCGGCCGCCCGCGAGAATCAGGGCGACGGTTTCCCGCGTGAGCCGGCTTACAAAGCGCGCGTCTTCAGTGGCGGCTTGGCTGACCATTCAAAAATTCCTCCGCAGTCGATGATCGTCGAATCAGGCTGCAGGGTACACCGCGACTTGCCCGAGGTCGCGCCGCGATTGCGCTACCGGGCCGGCGCACGCCCTGCGGCCGCTACCATTGCTGCGACATTGTCGCAGACTGCGTCGCTCAATTGTGCGTCGAGTATGCGCCAACGCCAGTTATTGCCGGAGGTGCCCGGCACGTTGAATCTTGCCTCCGAGCCCAGTCCGAGATAGTCCTGCATTGGCGCGATCGCGATCTTCGACCGGGTGGCGAACGCAGTCCGTATCATGTCGAGGTGGATGGTTTCGGGCTTTCCGCCGGTGACCCGCAGTGCGGCCTGCTGCGTGGCAACGATCTCGTCGCGGGATCGAATGTCGTCCGGGCTGCCGCTGAACCAGCCAATGGTCGTGTCGTTGTCGTGGGTGCCGGTGTAGCAGACCGAATTCTCGTCGAAATCGCTTACGTCGATTTCTTCGTCCACGACGTCGAACTGCAGCACGTGCATGCCGGGGATGTGGTGGCACTCGCGCAAGGCGTCCACTTCCGGGGTTATCACGCCGAGGTCTTCAGCGACGATCGGCAGGTCACCGAGCGCATCCTCCATGGCGTCGAAGATCGCGTCGCCCGGACCCGGCTCCCAGCCGCCGACACGGGCGGTTTCCGATTCCGCGGGCACGGACCAGTAGGCTTCGAAGCCGCGGAAATGGTCGATTCGCACGAGATCGGCGAGCTCCGCCGACGCACGTAGCCGGTCGATCCACCAGCTGTATCCGGTTTCCTTGTGATGCTCCCAGGCATACAGGGGATTGCCCCAGAGCTGACCGTCTTCGCTGAAGTAGTCCGGCGGCACGCCCGCGACGTGGCTCGGCCTGCCTTCCTCGTCCAGCTGCAGGATGTCGCGGTTCACCCATGCGTCAGAGCTGTCGAGCGCGATGTAGATCGGCATGTCCCCGAAAAGACGCACGCCATTTTCGCGCGCGTAGTCTCGCAGTGCCTGCCACTGGTAGTAGAACATGCACTGTGTGATTTTGATCAGCTCGATTTGGAGTGCCGCAGACGTTTCGAGCTCGCGGATCGCTTCGGGGTCGCGTTGGGCGTAATCCTGCCGCCACTCGGGCCAGGGACGTTCTCCATGTCGCGTCTTGAGGACCCGGAACAGGGCGTAGTCGTGCAGCCACCCCGCGTCGTGCGCCGCCAGGAACCGCCCATACACCTCTTGCAGTTCGGGGCTCGCGGACTCCCGAAACCGCCCCGCCGCCGTCCTGAGCAGCCGGCTCTTGACGGGGATCAGCGCGCCGTAGTCGACGAAACTTCGGGGCAGGGTCGTTAGTTCGCTCACTTCCTCCTCTGTCAGGAAGCCGTTCCCGATGAGGTCGCCAATGTCGATGAGCATCTCGTTGCCGGCAAAGGTCGAAAGCGGCTGGTACGGCGAATCGCCGTACGCGGTCGGGCCGGTGGGCAGGAATTGCCAGACTGTCAGCTTCATGTCCCGCAGGCGATCGATGAAGGTCCGGGCGTGCCGGCCGATCTCGCCGATACCGTAAGGGCCCGGCAGTGACGTCAGGTGCATGCAGACGCCGGCTTGCCGCGCAGATACGGAGTGTCCGTTTGTTGACTGGGTCATGAGATACAGGAGAAGTTGCAAATAATGTCTTATTAAACCCCACTCGAGCCAGGTTGTTGTTGTCCTGGCGTGCAGACCGGGTATCGGTCAGGCGCCTGCAGGGAGGATCAGGACCATCCCGGGAGCACGGCAGGGGCGGCGATCGCGGTTCGAGAACCTCGTTCCGAATCGAGTCAACGCCTAGCGCTCCAGTTCCAGCAGGAGTGCCGAGCGCGGCTCCAGCACGAGTGAGTCCTCGATGTTGAAGCGTTGTCCGGTGACCACGTCCGTGCCGTGCGTCGCGTCACCAATGCGTTCGGCGAAGCGACCGGTATCCAACGCAACCGTCTCTTCGTCACGGTTGAGAATGACCATGATCGTGAGGTCCGCGTCGTAACGGAAATACACGTAGACATTCCCGATCGGCGCGAAATGCATGAACTTGCCGTGATGGATCGTTGAGTTGTTCTTGCGCCAGTTCAGCAGCGTCCTTACGAGCTGCTGCGCGTCCCGTTGCTTCTCAGTGAGACCTTCACCGGTATATGCATTCACCGTGTCACCATCCCAGCCGCCCGGAAAATCGCTGCGTAGCTCGCCGTGGCTGCTCGTGCCGGGGTGCGAGGCGACAATTTCGTCGCCGTAGAAGAACTGCGGGATGCCGCGCATCGTAGCGTAGTAGACCATCGCCATCCGATACAGGTCGAAGTTCTCGTCGAGCTGGGTGTAGATGCGATCCATTTCATGATTGCCGGGGAAGATGACCAGGTTCATCGGGTCCGGATACAGGAAATCCATGGCGACAATCTCGTACAGCGACATCCAGACGCCGCCGTAGCTTTCCGGGTCCCCGGTCAGCGCGCGTGTGAACGCCGCCTGGGTGGGGAAGTCGAACACGCTCGGCAGAAACGACTCATAAGCATCATCCTTATGCTGACCGCGCTGCCAGTAGGACGTCACGGCCGGCAGCTCGCTCCACTCTTCGCCGACGATGTTGAAGTCGGGGAATTCCTGCAGGATGCGCCGGGTCCATTCGCTCATGAAGTGCTTTTCCGGGTAGGGCCAGGAACCCACGCGGATGCCCTGCAGGCCGGCATATTCGACCCACCAGATCGAGCTCTGGATCAGGTAGTCGGCGAGCAAGGGGTTGCGCTGGTTAAGGTCCGGCAGGGACTCCACGAACCAGCCGTCCGCATGCAGCGTCTTGTCGTACTCAGACGCATGCGGGTCCATGTTGGTCGTGCGCCGGTGCGGCGTCATGACCGGGTCGCCCTGGAAGTTGAGCCAGTCGCTCGTGGGCAGGTCGTCCATCCACCAGTGCCCGCTGCCGATGTGATTGACGGCCTGGTCCATGATCATGCCAATGCCGCGCGCTTTCATCTTCGCGGCGAGTTGTCGCAATTGTTCGTTAGTGCCCAGGCGGGGGTCCACGGCGTAATAGTCGGTCGTGGCGTAGCCGTGGTATGACGCGACCGGCATCGCGATTTCGAGAACAGGATTCAGCCAGACGGACGTGAAGCCCATGCCGGCAATGTAATCGAGGTGGTTCTCGATTCCCTTCAGGTCGCCGCCATGACGGCCGTAAGGGTCGTCGCGATCGAGCTTGTCGTCGAGAAAGTAGAATTCGTCATTGTTCGGGTCACCGTTGGCAAAGCGATCCGGCATGATCAGGTAGATTGCATCGGCGGAGGTAAACCCTTTCACGTGACCGGCATCGGGATTCTTGCGGCGCAATTCGTAGGTGCGCGTAATCGTGTAATCGCCCTCCGAGAAAGCGATATCGAAGGGGCCCGGTTCGGCACCCGGTCCGATGTCGAGGTAGACAAACAGGTAGTTCGGGCTTGCGACACGCACGACCCTGCTGATCGAAACGCCCTCGTGGTCGACGGCGGGCGTGAGCAAGGAGATGTTGTTGCCGTGAAGCATCAGCTGCAGTTCGCGGTGCTCGAACCCGGCCCACCAGAATGGCGGCTCGATACGTTCGATTTCCTGGGCGCCGCCGGGTGCGGCAGAAAGCGTCAACAGGAAGGCAATAATGGCCAGTCTCACTAGTCGCATGATGTCTCCCGATCGTCAGTCAGTGCTTCGTCGATTCCGCAACGATCACTATAGCCGAAGCACGTCACAGCATGACCCCGGGATTTTTCGCGGCCGTGGCCAGGTGGCTCGAGGGGCTGTTCGCGTTACGTCGCCGTTCTGCACGAATCGAGTACGGGTTCGTAACAACAATTCGGGGCGCCGCGAAGGACGCCCCGAAATTTATGGACGGCGGGTGGCCGTCCTATGGGCAAGCTTTGTCGCGCTAGCGGGTTTCCGCCAGCATCGTCTGGTGGTCGTTGAACCAGGCATTGACGTCGGCGTCTGCCTTGGCGAGTTCCTCGGCCGAAATGCGTTCAGCCAGGTAGTCCTGGTGCATGCCGGCGTCTCCGTCGCCGAGTTTCACGGCAATGGTGAACCACTTGAGTGCTTCGACCTTGTCCTGCTCGACGCTAAAGCCGTTCTGATACATGGTTCCGAGACTCACCTGGGCAGCCGTTACGCCGTTCTCGGCAGCGAGCTTGTACCACTTCATGGCATCGACTTCGCTCATGGGTACGCCCCAGCCGTTGGCGTGCATGACGCCCAACTTGTACTGTGCCTCACCTTGATCCTGGTCGGCTGCGAGGCCAAACCACTTCAAGGCCTGGATATCGTCCATCGGGACGACTATGCCTTCGGAATACAGCAGTCCCATGCCGTACTGGCTGTCGGCATCGCCGCTCTCCGCCGCCGGCGCCCATACGGCCATGGCCGTGTCGAAGTCGCCGACGTCGTAGGCGTCACGGCCATCCTGGTAGTCGCCCGCCGCGGCGGCAGACGAGAATGCCAGCGAGAAAACTCCAATACTGGCGATGAGGAATCTGCGCATTTCGTGCTCCCTTGGGCGGCGCATCCGCCCTACCTTACGCTGCCCTTATTTGTGCTTGAACGGGCCCGAAACGGCAATGCGTGGAAGTACTTAGGTCATATAAAATCAGTTACTTACGAGATGCCGGCAAACCCGATATAGTTCTTGTTTGCGCGCAACCGGTCTCCTCGGAGTATGTACAACCCTACAAGCTCGCAGCTTCTCGGTATTGACGTTGGCGGTTCCGGCATCAAGGCTGCGCTGGTCGACGTTGATGACGCGAGGCTCGTCGGCGGCCGGCACCGCATCGACACACCGCAACCGTCGACGCCGGAGAATATCGCCGAGGTCGTTGCGCAACTCGTCGAGCATTTCGCCTACAGCGGCACTGTCGGTTGCAGTTTCCCGGCTGTGATCATTTCCGGGCGGGCGCGTACAGCAGGCAATATCGACAAGTCCTGGCGCGGAGTGCAGGCGGACGAGCTGTTTGCGGGCCGCACCGGGCAGCCGTTCGTGATGATCAACGATGCGGATGCCGCGGGCATCGCCGAGATGCAAAACGGCGCTGGACGGGGATTGCAGGGCATGGTCATCATGGTGACCATCGGCACCGGCCTCGGCACCGGTATTTTCTATAACGGGCAGCTGATTCCCAACATCGAACTTGGGCGCATGCCCGGCAAGGACGGCGAGCCGATCGAGTTCTATGCCGGGGACAAAGCCAGGAAGGACAACGATCTCTCCTGGGGCGAGTGGGGCGAACGGTTCAACTATTTCCTGGAGCGTGTCGTAAGGGTGTTTTCACCGGATCATTTCATCCTGGGCGGCGGCGCGAGCAAGAAGCTGCACAAGTACGAAAACAAGATTCTCGTTGATACGCCGATCCATGTTGCAGCGTTCAGGAACGATGCCGGCATTATCGGCGCGGCACTGGCGGCTGCGAACGAGAGGTAGCCGCCTATCGCTGGACGATCGCCTGCAACGCGTCCTTGCTGCGGCGCAGGTTTTCCGCGGCAACATCGCCCAGCGACAGCGCAAAGGCGACGTACAGCGCGTCAAGTAGTGCGAGTTGCGCGAGGCGCGAACTCATCGGCGTGTAGACGCTCGTGTCCTCGTGCGGGTCCCAGCCGAAAACGAGGTTCGCGTTGCGCGCAAGCTGGGAAGAGGGGTTCGTCAGGGCGATGACCGTCGCCCCGTTTTCCCGGGCGGCGGCTGCGGCCCGGTCGAGTTCGGCCCAGCCTCCGAGGTGCGAAACAATGATCAGGACATCGCCCGCCCCGGCAATGGCAGCGGCCTGCAGGATGCTGGGCGTGTCCGTGTGCGCGCTGCACGGCGTGCCGAGACGGAAGAACTTGTGGCGCGCGTCGGCAGCGACGTGTCCCGATGCGCCGAGTCCGATAAATGTGATCTGCCGGGCTTTGTAAAGGGCGGCCGCCGCCTCGTCGATCGGCATGGCAAGTAACTGCGCACGCATGTCCATTAGCGACGAGATTGCCGCGTCGAGCACCTTGGTGACCGCATCGGACGTCGCATCGTCGCTGCTTACGTCGCGGTGCACGTAGCTGGCGGGGCGGCTCAACGCCTCCGTCAGGCGTATCGTCAGCTCGCGGAAACCGCTGAGCCCGACGCTGCGGCAAAAGCGGATCACCGTCGGCTCGCTGGCGCCGCAGGCCCGCGCAACCTCGGCCAGGGTAGCATCGGCCGCCTGGCGTGGATGAGCCAGGACCCAGTTCGCAACGCGCTTTTCGGCGCGGCTCAGGGACGCGGCTTGCTGTTCGATCCGGTGTAACATGTAGTAAAACTACAAAGAATTTTGCTAAAAAGCCAGATAATTTGTCAATTTCGGGTTATTTCGTAGTAAAATTTCAGATTCGCAGAGGGATTCCCGATGGCTAATTTCGTACCGGTCGATGTTTTCGACCTCGTCATATTCGGCGGTACCGGCGACCTGGCCATGCGCAAGTTGCTGCCGGCGCTGTACCACCGCGAACGTGACGGTCAGATCACGGGCGATAGCCGCGTCATTGCGGCCAGCCGCGGTGATCTGGGCCGCGACGAGTACCTCGGTCTCGTCGAGCAGGCGCTGCAGGACAATCTCGGCAGTGGCGATTTCGATGACGCCGAGTGGGCGAAGCTGCGCGATCGCATCCATTACGTGCAAAGCGACGCGTACGACCACGACAACTGGGGCGCACTCGTCGACCTGCTTGCGGACGGCGAAGACCGTATACGCGTCGCGTACCTTGCGACGGCGCCGAGCCTGTTCGGCACCATCGCGCAGGGACTGAAGAAGAACGGCCTCATCTCCTCCAATAGCCGCATCGTGCTCGAGAAGCCGCTGGGGCACGACTACGAGTCCGCCTGTACGATAAATAACGAGGTGGGTGACTGTTTCGCGGAGAACCAGATCTACCGAATCGATCATTACCTCGGCAAGGAGACGGTGCAGAACCTGCTCGCACTGCGTTTCGCCAATTCCCTGTTCGAACCGCTGTGGCGGCGCGGCGCGATCGATCACGTGCAGATCACGGTCGCGGAAGACCTGGGGGTCGGGGGACGCATCGAGTACTTCGACAAGATCGGTTCGCTTCGCGACATGGTTCAGAATCACCTGCTGCAGCTCGTTTGTCTCGTCGCGATGGAGGCGCCGTCGAGTCTGCACCACGACGCAGTGCGCGACGAGAAGATCAAGGTGTTGCGTGCCCTGCGGCCGATTAACGAAGAAGCAGTAAGAACGAGCACCGTCCGCGGCCAGTACACCGCGGGTGCCATCGACGGCAAGACGGTGGCCGGATACGCAGAAGAGCTGGGCGAGAACAAGAGCAGCACGGAGACATTCGTCGCCCTGAAACTCGAGATCGATAACTGGCGCTGGTCCAACGTGCCGTTCTACCTGCGCACAGGCAAACGCCTCAAAGGCAAGCATTCCGAAATCGTCGTGCAGTTCCAGGAAGTACCGCATTCGATATTCCCGGAGCAGAAATACAACGTGGCGCCAAATCGTCTGACGATACGGTTGCAGCCGGATGAGGGCGTAAAACTCTCGGTCATGGCGAAGGAACCCGGCCCGGGCGGATTCGACCTGCGTCCCGTGTCACTCGATCTCAGTTTCGAGGAGACATTCGGCGTGCGTTATCCGGACGCCTACGAACGCCTGCTCATGGAAGTGCTGCGAGGTAATCCCGCCTTGTTCATGCGTCGTGACGAGGTCGAGGCGGCGTGGCACTGGATCGACACGATCATCGAGAGCTGGGCAGCATCGAAACAAAAAGTAGAGACCTACGTTGCGGGCTCCTGGGGTCCGGCGGCTTCGTCGTTGCTGCTGGACCGGGACGGTCGTGAATGGCACCCGGATGTCTGAGGACGACGTGCGAGGACTACGTGTGAGCAATCAGATGGAACATATGTACGAAACTCGAGAAGAAGCGTCGATCGCTGCTGCACAGCGTATCGGCGCAGCGCTCCTGCGGCGGCTCGATGCGCAGGGCGCGGCATCCGTCGTCGTCAGCGGCGGATCCAGCCCGGCGGGCGTATTCCGTAAGCTCGCGCAAACGACGCTCCCCTGGTCTGACGTACACGTGGTCCTGAGTGATGAACGCTGGGTGCCTGCCGAGCACGAGGAGAGTAACGAAAAGCTGGTACGTGAAACGCTTCTGACCGGGGACGCGCAGGCGGCAATAATGCTGCCGGTATACCGGCAGGGTGTGACGATCGAGGAGCGCTGCGGCGAAATCGATGAAGAGTTGCTGCTGGCGCCGTTTCCCTTTTCCTGCGCGCTCCTCGGCATGGGCGAGGACGGGCATTTCGCGTCGTTGTTTCCGGATGCGGAAAACCTGCAGGAAGGGCTCGACGTCGATTCGCGGCAGCTCTGTATTCCCGTTCACACCGCGGCGAGCCCGCACCCACGAGTGAGCCTTACACTGTCCGCACTGTCGCGCAGCGACGAAATCGTGTTGCTGATCTTCGGTGACGCGAAGCGCGACGTATACGAGACCGCCAGGACATCTACGAACGGCTCTCCCGTGTCCCATTTGCTGCGGCAGAAGCGTGCGCCCGTGCACGTCTACTGGGCACCCTGACACACCGAGGTCTTTATGAATTCCACGATCCAGCGCGTGACCGAACGAATACAGCAGCGCAGCAGCGCGTCTCGCAGCGCCTACCTCGCGCGCATCCGTGATGCCGCCAATGGTGGCCCGTCGAGAGCCTCGATGTCGTGCAGCAACCTGGCGCACGCGATGGCCGCCGGCAGCGATATCGAGAAGAAAGCGCTGTCGGGGAACGCAGTGCCGAATATCGGCATCGTTTCCGCCTACAACGAGATGCTGAGTGCGCACCAGCCGTTCGAGACCTACCCCGCCGTGATCAAGGATGCGGCCGCGAAGCAGGGAGCCATCGCGCAGTTTGCCGGCGGGGTGCCCGCGATGTGCGACGGTGTGACCCAGGGGCAGGACGGCATGGACCTGTCGCTGTTCAGCCGCGACGTCATTGCGCTGTCGACGGCGGTGGCCTTGTCGCACAACGTGTTCGATGCCGCGATCTGCCTCGGTATCTGCGACAAGATAGTGCCGGGCCTCCTGATCGGCGCGCTCTCCTTCGGCCATCTGCCCGTCACGTTCGCACCCGCCGGTCCGATGGTTTCCGGTTTGTCCAACAAGGAAAAGGCACACGTTCGCGAAGAATACGCCGCGGGACGTGTCGGGCGTGACGAGTTGCTTGCCGCGGAATCCGCCTCCTACCATGCGCCCGGCACCTGCACCTTTTACGGTACGGCGAACAGCAACCAGATGCTCATGGAGTTCATGGGCCTGCAGCTGCCGGGCGGATCGTTCGTGAATCCCGGCACGGAGCTGCGCGAACAGTTGACGCGCGAAGCCGTGAACAACGTCCTGAAGATCACCCATCTCGGTGACGACTACATCCCCGTCGGCGAGATCGTCGACGCAAAGGCCATCGTAAACGCGATCGTCGGATTGCTCGCAACGGGCGGCTCGACCAATCACACGATCCACCTGGTGGCCATCGCGAAGGCGGCCGGCATCGTTATCGACTGGGAAGATTTCGCGGAGTTGTCGAAGGCCGTGCCCTTGCTCGCGCGCGTCTATCCGAACGGCATGGCCGACGTAAATCATTTCCATGCGGCCGGCGGACTCGGCTTCGTCATCAGCGAGTTGCTGGATGCGGGCATGCTGCATGAAGACGTGCAGACGATACTCGGCTCCGGGCTACGGAATTTCTGTCGTGAGCCGTTCCTGAAGAACGGCAAGCTCGAATGGCGGGACGCGGCCGCGCAGACTCTCGACGCGGACATCGTCCGCCCGGCGAGCGATCCATTCGATGCCGAAGGCGGAATTCGCCTCGTATCCGGCAACGTCGGCCGTGCGATCGTCAAGGTCTCGGCGGTCGCGCCGGAGCACTACTCGATCGAAGCGCGCGCGCGCGTGTTCACGTCGCAGGCGGCGTTTATCCGGGCCTTCAACGACGGTGAACTGGAAACGGATTTCGTGGCCGTGCTGCCCGGCCAGGGACCGCGCGCCAACGGTATGCCCGAACTGCACAAGCTCACGCCGTACCTCGGCGTGTTGCAGAATCGTGGTTTCAAGGTCGCGCTGCTGACTGACGGGCGGATGTCGGGTGCGTCCGGCAAGGTCCTTGCGGCCATACAGGTGACGCCGGAGTCGCTCGCGGGCGGCATCATCGGCAAGATTCGAGATGGCGATGTCGTAACGATCGATTCGAACAGCGGCACGCTGGCTGTCGATGCCGAAGACATCGAATCGCGCTCTGCCCCCGAGTCCGACATCGTGAACCAGCAGATCGGCATGGGTCGCGAGTTGTTCGCCGCGTTCCGGGAGCACAGTTCAGGTGCGGAGCAGGGCGCCGGCATCTTCACGACGGTGAACGCGTGAACGCTGCCGACCTGCTTGCGAGGCAACGCGTCGTTCCTGTCGTCGTCATCGACAACGCAGACGACGCGGTGCCGCTGGCGAAGACGCTGCTTGCGTCCGGTCTTGACGCGATCGAGGTGACGCTCAGGACCGGGGCGGGTCTCGAAGCGATCGAGCGGATTGCGAGCGAGGTGCCGGACATGCTTGTCGGCGCCGGCAGCATACGCCGCGCCGCACAGGTCGCGGAGGTGAAGGCCGCGGGCGCTTTATTTGCGGTAAGTCCCGGCTCGAGCGACGCGTTGCTGGAGTCGGTGGCCGATGCGGAATTGCCTTTCGTACCCGGCGCCGTCACTGCGTCCGAAACGCTGAAACTGCTGGATCTCGGTTACACGCTGCAGAAATTCTTCCCGGCCGAGATTTCAGGCGGCGCCGCATATCTTAAAGCTATTGCTGCGCCGATCCCTGAAGTGAGCTTCATGCCGACCGGCGGAATCGGTCCTGATAACGCAAGCGACTACTTGTCACTGGCAAACGTCACCTGCATCGGCGGGTCCTGGATCGCGCCGCCGGCGCTGCTGCGCGAAAAGAATTTCGATGCAATAGCGGAGTTCGCAACCGCGGCCGCGAAACTCTGAGCATCGCCGTTATCGTGCCAGGCTTTTTGCGGGCACGTTACAGCCACTTGCGGAAACGGAAGTAGGCAAGCATCGTCGCGCTCGTCGCGACCATCAAAACCAGCGCAATCAGGAATCCGCGCGGTGAGTCGATGCCTGGCAAACCGCCGACGTTCATGCCGAGGAGTCCCGTTACGAACGTAAGCGGCAAGAAGATGGCGGCGACTACGGAGAGCACATACATCCTCGTATTCTGCAGCTGCGCCAGTTCGTTTAGCAGTTCCTCCTGCAGAACGACAGCACGCTCGCGGGCGAGGTCGAGGTCTTCCAGGTAACGCGTGACGCGGTCGGCTTCCTCGCGAAGGCTGTTGGTCTCGGGATCGGACAGCAGCTTGCCCGGGTTGCGATAGAGGCGGTCGAGCGCATCCCGTTGCGGCGCGACGAATCGCCGCACCGACGCCGTCTGCCGCCGCAGCGCGGCGAGTGACCGCCGTCGAACCTGAAGCGATTCATCGGTTTCGACCTCTTCGATCGACGACAATCTGTCCTCGATCGTGTCTACGAACCCACCGATCCGGTCGGCCATACGACCGATCAGTTCTGACAGGAACTCCCCGCTGCTCCGGGGTCCGACACCCTGTTCGAGTTGATTTTTCAGGTCCTGTACGGACAGCAGTCGTCGGCGCCGCGTGCTGACGATGCGGTCGCGCTCGATCCACAAGCGAATCGACACCATGTCTTCCGGATTATCGCTGGGATTCGTGTTTACACCGCGCAGGACCGTGAGCAGTCCTTCACCGACGTTGAGTGACCGGGGTCTTGTCTCATCGGCAGTAAGCGCCTCGACCACCTGAGATTCAAGCCCGATTGTGTCACGCAACCATGCTCTCGGTGGCCGTTCCCCGACGTCGAGATGCAGCCATATCAGGCCATCCTCGGGGCGCCACTTTTCAATATCGGCGGGACCGATGGTCTTCGCACTCCCGTTCCGGTCGAGCAGCAACGCGTGCAAGAGGCCTTCAGGCGTTTTCGATGCCATTAGTGCCTACCACTTTTTCGGCGCATGAGGCGTTTACTCCAATCAACTTGTCAGAAATTGCCGACGCGTATAACCGCGTACGCGGAAATTAGCATGATACCGCTGGTGCGACGCAGAAGTACCCTGCCGATGAATTTAATAGGAATGAGCGCAGCATACGATGCCTGAAAAAAGATGACGTGGAACCGGAGTTTGCCCCGCTGGCCAGTCAAATCATTATCTGTATAGTAGGGCGCGAACAGGAAAGGGGATGCGGACAATCGATGAATTCTGCTCGACGCAACAAGACACCCGAAACAAGCCTGTTGATCGGAGATATCGGCGGCACCAATGCGCGCTTCGCGATAGCAGATCCCGGTAGACCGGCGTTTTCGAATGCGGTAACCCTGCAATGTAATGACTACGAGTCAGCCGACGTCGCGATCAAGCATTATCTGAAATCCGTACATGCCGGCACGCCACAGGTGATCTGCCTTGCGGCGGCCGGCCCGATCATTGACAAGCGTGTACGCTTCACCAACAACCACTGGGAGATCGCAACGGACGAACTTGCCGCCGAATTTTCCATCGATGCAGTGCAGTTATTGAATGACTTCGAGGCGATCGCTTACTCCGTGCCGTTTCTTGGCGAGGACGATTGCATGCCAATCGGCCTGCCCGAGTCCAGGCCTCTCGATGCCGACGACTACATGGTCGGTATCATCGGGCCCGGTACCGGTCTGGGCGCCGTCGGCTTGCGCAAGCATGGTGATCTGTACTTGCCGACCGCCGGTGAGGCGAGTCATGGCGGGTTTGCGCCCGAGACACAGGTGCAGATCGATATCCTGAATGCACTGCGCGAACGCTTCGATCGCGTGTCGAGCGAACGTCTCGTTTCGGGTCCGGGGCTCGAGAACATTTACTGGGCATTGATGCGCATCCACGGTGAGAAGCGGGCGCACCAGGCGCCGGCCGGGATCTTCAAGGCAGCGATCGACAACTCGGATCCGCTGGCCGCCGAAGCGGTGCAGATGTTTTTCGAGGTGTTCGGCCAGGTCGCCGGCGATCTTGCGCTGACACTGGGCGCGGAAGACGGCATTTACATCGCCGGCGGCATCGCGAAGCGTTACCCGGATCTTCTGAAAAACAGCCGTTTCCGTTCGGGTTTCGAGAACAAGGGCCGGCACCGGTCCCTCATGGAGCGCATTCCGACGCAGCTCATCCTGCACGACGAGCCGGGACTCCTGGGCGCCGCCTACTGCGCGCTGCAACTGTACGAAACCTGAGCCAGGGTGCGGCTAGATAACGGGATCGTGTTCCATGGCGGAACTCGAGCTCGGGCGTGGCGTCGCCGTGATGCCTTCGCTATGCCGGGGAAACTCGCCGGCATCTATGGTTTCCTCGTAACCGTGCCAGGTCGCATAGCCGATGACGGGGATCATTACGATCAGACCCACGAAGGCCGTAACCACGCCGAGCGCCAGTGCGCCAATAATGATCGTCAGCCAGACGATCATCGCGCCCTTGTTCCTGAGCACCGCGTTGACGGAGGTGACGATTGCCGTAATGCTGTCGACGTCGCGGTGCATGATCATCGGCAGCGAAAACGCGCTCGCCGAGAACGTGACCGCGGCGAAAATCGCGCCCACACCGCTGCCGAAAGCCAGGAAGCTGATTAGTTCGGCCGTTGTCGGGTCGCCGTCCGTCGGGTACATGACCGCTGTGACGATCACGGCCGCGCGCGACCAGACCAGGAAGATCACCAGGAGGGCCAAGGCGAACACCGCCTCGTTGCCGATGTGGCGCTTGAACGCGGCACGAAGGCTGCGTGCCAGGACCGGTTCCTGGCCGCGCTCGAGCTGGGCGCTGATCGCATAGAGCCCGACGCAGGTCAGCGGTGCGAGAAATACGAAACCGCCGAGCATACCGAACATAATCCACTGGCTGCCGCGGAACCACGCGACGAGTGAGACCGCGCCGATCAGGACGGCGACGGCCAGCCCGTAGGCGAGGCTTTGTTGCGGCGCCTGGATCAGGTCGGCCACGCCGAGGCGAATCCAGCGAAACGGGGCCCAGAGCGAGAGTTTCCGGCAGGGTGCGACGAAAGGCAGTTTGTCGCGGTCGAGAGCGGCGTTGCGATGCTTGTTCATTGTGTTAACAGGCCCTAATCCAGCCTGCTTTGATCATCGACTATTTGGGGTTGCCAGGCAACGACACAGCTATAGGCGTTTTCCGAGATTTTCTGGTATTGTGCACCGCACAATAATGCCGCCGTGGCGGCGTTTGGGACAAAACGTAAGGGAGAACTCGATGGATCTCGCAGGGAAGACAATCGTGATCACGGGAGGCGCCCGCGGACTGGGTGCAGCCATGGCGAAGCGGCTGGCGGGCGCCGGGAGCCGGGTGGCGCTCGTAGACCTGGATGAGGCGGCGCTGCAGGCCACGGCCGACGAATGTCGTGAGGCGGGCGCGCCACAAGCACAGGGCTACATCGCCAACGTGGCGAATGAAGGCGAGGTAGAGGCGCTGTTCGACAGCATTGCCGAAGACTTCGGTGAGATCCACGGGCTTGTCAACAACGCGGGCATCATCCGTGATGCCCTGATGCTCAAATACAAGGACGGCGAGCAGGTCTCCAAGATGACGCTGGATCAGTGGCAGGCGGTCATCGACGTTAACCTGACCGCCGTATTCCTGTGCGGGCGTGAGGCTGCCGCGAAGATGATCGAGTCCGGCCAGAAGGGCTGCATCATCAATATTTCGTCGATCTCTCGGTCGGGCAACATGGGCCAGGCAAACTACTCGGCGGCCAAGGCCGGCGTGCAGGCCATGTCGGTGGTCTGGGCCAAGGAATTTGCGCGGTTCGGCATCCGTTCGGCATCGATCGCGCCAGGATTCATCAGCACGGAACTCGTGCTGTCGATGAAGCCGGAAGCTCGCGAAAAAATGACCAGGCCGATTCCCGCCGGGCGCCTCGGCGAACCCGACGAGATCGCGCATACGGTGCAGTTCATTTTCGAGAACGACTACGTGAACGGCCGCTGCATAGAGGTGGACGGGGCGCTGCGCCTGTAGGAGCGGTTCCCGAATCCACGCCTTGGGTGTTAACTGGTTGTTTTTATTGATTAATCAGGAGGCGTCCACGGACTTGAATGCAGCACTGTGCATGACGCTGCAGGACCGACTCCCGCAAAAGTTCCTCGCACCAATGCGGATCCAATACTGAAATACGCTATATATTCGATGATACTAGAAATATCGTTGACACGCGGCGCAGCAGAGTGTATTTTCCAGTTATGAAACTTGAAGATGCAGCAAGACAGCTCGAGGCGCTGGGTAACCCAACCCGGTTGGCCATTTACCGAGTCCTGATCCGGCTCGGCCATAAGGGTAGCCCTGTCGGTGAAATCAGGAAGAAACTCGACATACCGGCATCGACGCTTTCACACCACATTGCCAAGCTGGTGCATTCGGGGCTCATTACGCAGGAACGGGACAGCCGCAGCTTGTATTGCAAAGCAGACCTCAAGAACATGGACGCATTGATGACATTCCTGGTTCGTAACTGTTGTGCTGAGGAATCGTGCATTCAGGTGGCTAAATAGCCGCACTTTTTTTTATCGAATAATTCGATATTTCTAGGATAGTGGAGAATACAATGATCTCGAACCAATCCAGTTGCAACGCTCTGGACAGTCAGTGCGGTCCGCGGGCTTGGAGCAGGTCCGGTAATCGTGTACTGGATTACCTGAAAAGGATCGACAGGACCTGGCTTTTGATTGGGCTTATCTTCCTGGCGATCGCGATCGGATTGCCATCACACTTACTTGAGAGCGTCCGGTTCACAACCAGCAGTTTATGGGGTATCGCACCGTTCCTGCTGCTGTCTGCAACCGTGGCGGGATACCTCGATGCCGCGGGTGCCGATCGATTAATTGGCAAGATATTCGCTGACCGCGTGGTTCTGGCGATCGGCTCCGCCGCAATTATCGGGGCCGTGTCGCCGTTTTGTTCCTGCGGTGTCATTCCGTTGATTGCGGCGCTGCTGGTGGCTGGTGTTCCGCTGCCGGCCGTGATGGCATTCTGGGTGGCCTCGCCGATCATGTCTCCGTCCATGTTCGTGGTGACTGCAGCCGGTCTCGGCCTGGATTTTGCCATGGTGAAAACGATCTCGGCCATCGCTGTCGGGCTGTCTGCAGGGGGTTTGACACTGCTTTTGCAACGGCTGGGCCTGTTCAGCGACGCCGTGCGGCCCTTACAGGTTTCGTCCTGTGCTGGCGACAATCCCGTTCACATGATCAAAGACACCGTGACCGAATGGCGCGTCTGGAAACATCCGGAGCGATCCTTGGCAAATGGCTGACACTGGCATTCGTATTGGAAAGCCTGATGATCACCTTCGTGCCGGCTGAATTGCTCGGGCAATGGCTGGGCTCTGAATCTGCGTGGGCGATTCCGCTGGCTGCCGTGATCGGAGTTCCGGCCTATCTCAATGGTTTTGTGGCTGTCCCCGTAGTGGCCGGCCTGATTGAAAATGGCATGGCGCCGGCTGCCGCGCTCAGCTTCATGTTGGCTGGCGCCATGACCAGCATACCGGCCGCCATTGCCGTGTTCTCACTGGTAAAGCGGCCGCTGTTTTTCTGGTATGTCCTGCTGGCACTGATCGGCGCAATCACTGCAGGATGCGCCTACCAGGCGTTTCTCTTACTGATTTGAGTGATTCACACAAGCGCAGATGGAAGTTGGATATGAACGCAACCACCAAGTTTCTGTTCGTCATGGACCCGCTCGAAACGTTAAACCTGGAAACAGAAACGTCCCTTGTGCTGATGCAGGATTTGATCGAGCGGGGACACGGCGTCTACTGGTTACAGCAGGAAGACCTCGCCCTGGTGCACGACGAGCCGATGGGTTTGGTGTTTCCCGTTACAGGCACCGATCCTTTAGCGCGTGCGGAGCCGGTCTGGTCGAAGTTAAATCGGTTTGATGCGGTCCTGGTGCGTAAAGACCCGCCTTTTGATACCGAATACCTTCAGCTGACGCTGATTCTTGATCATCTCGATCCTGACGTCGCCCAGTTCAACGATGTGAAAGCACTCAGGAATTTCAACGAGAAGATGTTGCCGCTGCGCTGGCCGGAATTCACGCCGCCCACGTTAATTACCATGAATTCTGATCAGCTTGAGCGATTCGCCATTGAACACCGGAGCCTTGTGTTGAAGCCGCTGAACGACTGTTCCGGGCGTGGCATTTCAAAAATAGATTGGGATGAGAGTGGAGATTTCCGCAAACAGATTGACGAAGCGTTGATTAACTTGGATGGGAAGACCCGCTTCCTGGTGGCCCAGAAATACCTGCCCGCCGTGAGTCAGGGCGACAAGAGAGTTTATCTTGTAAACGGTGAACCGTTTGGCATAGTCAACCGGATCCCGCAGCCCGGCAGTTATCTCGCCAACATTCACCAAGGGGCAAAATGTGAGCCCGCGCAACTTAGCGCAAGGGAAAATCACATTATCAATACCATCGCTCCTTTTCTTCTCGATCACGGTATCTTCCTGGCCGGGGCAGATTTTATCGATGGCTACCTGACGGAGCTCAACATCACAAGCCCTTCAGCAATCCGGCAAATCAACGAGCTGAGCGGTGAACAGGTGCAGCACAGGATCGTGGATTCGATGCTTGCAAGGATCGCCCGGAAACCGTGTGGCGAACGACGAGCCGAACGCACGTCTCACCATCATCGTATCCCGCGGACTTTCTGCTGTGCCGAATGGCGGGTTTGACCGGCCGGGGGCAGACGATTCGAACTCCCCGGCCCGTCTGCGTCCGCGCATCGCACGCATTCAATCAGGAATCGGGGCAATTTCCTCGTAAAGAGCGATCGTCTTCCTGACCGTATCCTCGTTGCGGAAATTCGTGCCAATGCGCTTGCGCGCCGCTTCGCCGATGCGTTGCCGCAGCTCCGGGTCGCGGTAGAGTTTATCGAACGCGTCGCAGGCCGCCGTGCAGCTGATGACGAAAGCATCCTCGGCGAACCCGACGTTGCAATCAGGCTGGCTCAAGTTGTTGCAGGCTTATTCCTCCGTGTATTCCCCATGCCCAGATATGCGTGCAGCGCGGCTGTCAACTCCGTGACAAACGCCTCGTCATCTATCTGCAGAGTACGCGCGGGTTTAAGATCGCCAAACAACGTGCGCTCACTGATGCTGCTGAGCAGCAGCAAGAGAAACAGCTTGACCTGATCAGCGCCTGGCTCGACCATCTCCTCACTCGCCAGGGCTGCAAGCACGGGCTCCAGCATGTGCTGGTAGAGGGATTGGCGCTTCTCGTCAATATCTTCGAGACTAAGCTCTCCATGCAGACGCATGTACAAATAAACGGTACGCAAGATCGGAGCATGCACCTTGTAGAAGACCAAGTGCTTGCCAACCAGATGTCTTATTCTTGGCATTACGCAGCGTTCAGTGTCCAGGTCGAAGTCGTCCCAAAATTCTGTTGTCCACTCACTCATCTTGTGATCAAAACGCTCGTATAACACCGGCAGCAGAGCCTCCTTATCCTTGAACCGTCGGTAAATCGTGCCACTTGCTACGCCGGTCCGGGCCGCCAGGTCGCGAATCGTGATCTGTTCGAAAAAGCGCTCACTCAACATTTCTTCCAGTGCCCGCAGCACTCTCTCCTGGGTATTCTGGGAGCGCGTCTGCTTGGGCGTGTGGACTAACTCTTTAGTCATTTTCAGGGTACAACCCGCTGGTTATGTGAACAGATGTTTACAATAGCATAATCATCTGATATTGTGAACGCCCGATTACATTAAAGGTGTGCAAAAGATGACCCAACTCGCCAAGCCACTGATATTCCTGGCTCTAATGATGCTATCGGTTTTCTTGTACTCGCTGCCTATGGCCGAATTGCGGCCTGTGCTGGGTCTCACGTCCGAGCTTGACTATTACATCGTTAACAAATGGCTGCTTGCGATACTGGTGCTCGGCGCTGTGCTGAGCACGGGTCTGCGCCGGCAGGCAGGCCTGGTGGCGCAGGTAAACTGGCGAACTCTTCCCCTGTATTGGCCGATGGCGTTAATCCTCGGCTTGATCTGGCTTGGCTCTGAAAGCTCACCCAGTGTCCTGGACGCCGCAAAAATTCTCGTTTTTTGCATCGCTGTTGGCATCTCTGAGGAGCTGATGTTCCGGGGCCTTCTCTTTCACTGGTTTCGCAGGTTGTCTCCGCGGGCCGTAGTACTCGTGTCAGCCAGTTCATTTGGCGCGATGCACCTGGCAGGCCTTGGAACCGAAATGCATCCAGCAGTGGTTCTCTCTCAGGTCTATTTTGCTTTCGCGCTGGGAGTCATTTTCGCTGGTGCACGGGCCCGTGACGTATCGATTCTGTTGCCAATTGCTGTCCATGCCGTGTTTGATTTTCTTGCGATAACCGCCAAGGGCAGTATCAGCCAGACTTTTGAGAACGTTGAGCAGATGGTCACCGGAATGCTGTTTGCCGGTACCATCGCACTGGCTTGGGGTCTGTTCCTTTTGTGGCGGTTGAAAGGGATGGGGGAGAACCACGGAGCATTGTTCGGCTCAAGCAGATCAATCGCGCCAGGCTGATTTGTAAGGCGACAAGCAGCCCGAAATTCCAGGTATGGCTGGTCCAGGTCCGGGGAGAGGCTCTACTCCATGACCGTCGCACCGTCTGCCTGAAATTTGAACTCACACAGTTGCTTGAACCTGTTCAGGATATTCGCCGTCACCCGATTATGGATCGATTCCCACGCGGTGTTGACGATGTGTGTGTCCGGCCAGTTCTTCTTGCCGTAGAAGTTGAAGACAACCGCCATGATGACTTGTGACTGTTCCGTCTCTCCCAATTCATCGATCGACGAGCGCACATAGCAGCAAAACAATCCCACCGGATAACCGCCACTGCACTCATAGAGCACGTACCTCTGACTGTCGAAATCAGACGGTTCCGGCACACGCTGTACCTTGATCGCCTTCATCGTAAATAGCGGGACAATGTTCAAACCGAGCAGGTCGTACTTGAGACCGAATAATCTCTTCTTTCGGCCAAGCAGATACACACGCAAGTGTTCAAAGTCGCCGTTGACCCGTTCCAAAGTCGCGATGTGTCCAGGCCAGCAGCGCAGCACTGCCTGCCAGTCTAAAAGCTCCTCAAAAACATAGCTGGCCGGGGCCGAGACGCCGATCTTGTGGATATTCATAATCGCGTAATCGGAGACACTGAGTTCGAGGCGTTGCCTGATACGATGCTCGTAGTCCTCTCTTACTGCATCGGACTTGGAATCCATCAACGTCGGGATGGTTGGCCTCTGAAGCACAAAGCGCCGAATATCGGAGACGACCGAGCGACTTTGCCCGGGAAGTGTGTCGGATTCGCTCTCGTCGCGTCGGGCGTCTGTGGACTCGATCATGGGACGTTTGTGGCTACCGTTCGGGATAGTTCTCTATGCTGATTGTATTACCTTTTCTGGAGCCGAACCTGGCCGCTGATCGTCTACCCCGCGATCACTACCGTCCCGGTCGTCAGGCTGATCGGATCGTGGCGAACGTCCGCTATTGGCCGATAGCAGTCAGTCAACATTTCCCAGGAGCAGCCATTCGAGCGACTGCTTTGCCTGGGAATCAGTTGGCAGGCTAACATCGTGCTGAGCACCCGCTAATTGCGCAAAGGAATCACGAACGTGGCAGTCCCATGTTGATGAATTCGATCGAGTACTGGGCGATGAACAACCCGGTGCGCGGGTTTGTTCAACGACATTACGAAGCTCCTCGCCTGAGGCGACTTTCGGACGGGTCGGCGAACGATATCCTCGAGATCGGCTGCGGTCAGGGGGCTGGCGCGAGGGTCATTTACGACCTGTTCAGCCCTCAACGATACGTCGGCATCGATCTGGATCCCAGAATGATACGAAGGGCCAGGAGAAGATCGGGCGCGTTGCCGAATGCCACCTTTATGGAAGGCGATGTTACAAGCCTCGAGTTCCCGAATGCGACTTTCGATCTCGTTATGGATTTTGGGATCGTACACCACGTACCCAATTGGAGAGACGCGCTGGCGGAAGTACACAGGACGCTGAAACCCGGTGGTGAGTTTCTGTTCGAGGACCTGCCGGTCGAAACCTGGGAGCGAGGGATCGGGATACCCTTCAAAAGAATAGCGGATCATCCCTACGACGAAATGTTCAGAGAACAGGAATTTGTCGACGAGCTGAAGGCTTTGGGTTTCGACGTGGAAACCCACGACAACAGCCCGTTCAGTTTTTATCACTTTTGGGGACGAGCCGAGAAACTATCGTGAGCCGATGTCGGCTACTTGAAGCGCACACGCGCGGGGCATTGCCAGGTATGCCCAGAGGCCACAAGTAAACTCGCGATGCCAGGAAACCACCCGTTCGCGAAATCCAATTGATTGCGAAAAGTGCGCAGGGGACCGGCGATGTGAGTTTGAGCGAGGTATGCTATTTTTGATTGGCAACCTTGGTTCGCGGCGTTCAAATGTCTTCAAGCAGTTCCCAGCTGATACAAACCGGCCTGAAGCTTCATCAGGCCGGCCGCCTGCAGGAAGCAGAATCGTGCTATCAGGCCGTCCTCAGAGAGCAGCCAAAGAACTCGGATGCATGGCATCTGCTGGGCGTAATTGCCCAGCAGATCGGAAAGGACGAAGTTGCAGTCGAATTGATCGAAAAGGCGATTGATATACGACCTGACGTAGCGGATTACTACGTGACTTGCGGTGAGGCATACCGCGCCATGCGTGAATATGATTCGGCAACCCACTGTTACGAGAAGGCGCTTTCCATTAATCCGGGATTTGCCGGGGCCCATCTAAATTTGGGAAACACCCTCAAGGAGACGGGCCGGGTACTGGAAGCCATTGGTCACTACGAAAAGGCAGTTGCCCTCCAGCCCGACTTTGCCATAGCCCTTAACAACCTCGGGATCGCGCTGAAGGAAATCGGGCGTACAGAGGATGCAATCACGCGTTTTGAAAGAGCACTTGCAATTGCCCCGGGATATTTCGAGGCGTACAACAACCTGGGGAACGCACTGCTGGCCGTGGACAGGTTCGACGCTGCGATTTCCCGGTTTGAACAGGCTATCGCCATCCAACCGAAATATGCCGAGGCTCACAGCAATCTCGGAAACGCATTCAGGCAATCGGGCAGACTCGAGGACGCTATTCGTCAGTATAAGGAGGCGGTCAGCTGCAAACCGGATTTTGCAATGGGTCACTATAATTTGGGGATCGCGCTCGAGGAAACGGGACGCGCAGAAGAAGCCATAGCCAGCTATTTGCAGGCCCTCTCGATTGATTCAGGTTTCGCCGAGGCTCACCATAATCTCGGATTCGCTTTTCAGGACCTTGGACGTAAGGATGAAGCGATTGCAAGTTACCAACGTGCTATCGCCCACAAGCCTGAATATGCATCTGCATACCTTCATTTATCGATGATCGAGCCGCAGCTGGAGCAAGCATCCGTTATTGAAGCGCTTCTTGAGCAGTCCTCACTCGACGATAAAGATACGGTTCTTTGCCATTTCGCGCTCGGCAATATCTATCACGACGCCGAACAATTCGAGCAGGCGTTTGATCATTATCTTGTCGCGAACACGCTGAAGCGCAATACGATCACATACGAACCGCAAAGCCACACGGACTTTGTCGATAGACTGACAGAGACCTATTCGAAGACCTACTTCCGGAATTTGGGGCCGGGCGGGTCAGACTCGAACCTGCCGTTGTTCATAGTCGGCATGCCGCGATCGGGTACGACCCTGGTCGAACAGATCATCTCAAGTCATCCGCAAGTGTATGGCGCCGGCGAAATCGAATTTATCGGGCGTATCGAAGAACGCCTGGCCGGAGATTATGCAGCGAAAAGCGATTACCCCGAATGTATGAACTCGTGCAGCAAAGAAACACGGGTTGTACTGGCCCGGGAATACCTCGAGCAAGTCAGACGATATTCAGGAGAAGCAGTTCGTATTACCGATAAGGACCCAGGCAACTTTCATAGAATCGGCCTGATAAAAACGTTGTTCCCCAAAGCACGCATATTTCATTGCCAACGCAATCCCATGGATACGTGCGCTTCAATATTTTTCAATCATTTTGCAAAGGGCAATGAGTACGCATTCAACCTGGACGAGCTCGGACACTACTATATCGACTATGAGAATTTGATGTCTCATTGGAAATCCCTCTTTCCTGAAGACATCATGACCGTGGAGTATGAGAATCTCGTTAAGAATCAGGAAGAAGTCAGCCGTCGATTGATCGATCATGCAGGTCTGGACTGGGACGATCTGTGCCTCCGGTTTCATGACAACACGCGAGCCGTCAGAACCGCCAGCAGTTCTCAGGTGCGTGAGCCTATTTACACGCGCTCAGTAAACCGGTGGAAACAATACGAAAAACAATTATTGCCGCTGGCTAAAATCCTAGATCGGGCTTGACCGGGTTTAATGAACTGATCCAATTGCCGGGATCGTCGATAGGGCAGTACACCGAGTGTGATCCGGCACCCAGCGTCCGCAATGGCGGAAACAGGTACAATGCCGGGAAGTCCCGACTTCGATCCCGAGAATCGCATGTCCTCGAGTGTCTCGCATTTGCTGCAGACAGCCGTAGCGCATCATCAATCAGGCCGTCTGCGCCAAGCCGAAGCGATCTACCGGTCGGTCCTTGGCGAACAGCCGGATAATCCGAACGCCCTGTACCTGCTCGGCGTTGTGGCGTTGCAGACCGGGCAACCCGAGGCCGCCCGCGAGCAATTCGAGCGAACCATTGCGATCAGTCCCGATTACGCCGACGCGCACAATATGTGCGGTGACGCCTGTGGTGCGCTCGGGCAATACGACGAAGCCATCGGGCATTACCACCGCGCTATCGAGATAGAGCCGCAGTTTGCCGGCGCACACAACAATCTCGGCAACGTCTACATGACACTGGGCCGGCTCGACGATGCGGCCGCCGAATACCGGCGCGCGATTACGATCAGCCCGGATTTTGCTATGTCACACAACAATCTGGGGCTGGTCCTGAAGTCCCTCGGCCGACCCGAAGAGGCCCTGGAACATTTCCAGCGCGCCGTGTCGATCGCGCCGGGGTACGCTGAAGCCTCCAGCAATGCCGGCAATGCCCTCAGGGATCTCGGCCGTCCGCAGGACGCGATAAGCCACTACCAGCGTGCCATCGCTGCAGACCCGGGTTTTGCCGAAGCGCACAACAATCTCGGTACCGCGCTCAAGGACCTCGGCCGCTATGGCGAAGCCGTCGACCACTACAAAAAGGCGCTGGAGCTGAAGCCGGTTTTCGCGATGGCACTCAATAATCTCGGTCTGCTTTACGACGAGACCGGCTGTCCGCAGGACGCCGTGGACAGCTACGAGCGGGCGATCGCCATCGACCCTGACTTTGCCGATGCTAGAAACAACCTCGGCAATATGCTATTCCAGCTCGGCCAACGCGACGAAGCGGCCGAGCAGTACCGGAGGGCGATCGCGATCCGGCCGACGTTCGCCGAGGCATACCGGCACCTTGCCAACCTGCACCCTGACACGGAACTTGCGACCGTGATCGAGCAGCAGATCGGGCGGCCTGAAACAAGGGATGCGGAGCGCATGCACTTTCACTATGCGCTGGCGAGAATCTGCGACAAGCGGGCGCAGTACGATACGGCGTTTGCCCACTACGCCGCCGCGAACCGGATCCGGCGTACCTCCCTCGACTACGATGCTGACCGCCATGCCAGGTACATCGACCGACTGATCAAGGCCTACTCCCAGGGGCTGCGCGACCAGGTGCGCGAGTGGGGTTCGAACTCGGAGTTGCCGGTGTTCATCGTGGGTATGCCCCGGTCTGGCACGACCCTGATCGAGCAGATCGTCGCCAGTCATCCGCGGGTGCACGGCGCGGGGGAATTGCCGCAGATGGCCAGCTTCGAGCAGGCGATCCCCGATTACCCGGATTCCCTGCGACAGGGCGGCCGTATCGTGGCGGCGGATGCGTCGCGACGTTACCTCGAGGCCCTGCGCACGCATTCTGACGCGGCGACGCGTATCACCGACAAGGCACCGAGCAATTTCTTGAGAATCGGACTGATCCGGCTACTGTTCCCGAACGCGAAAATCGTCCATTGCCGTCGCAATGCACTCGACACCTGCGTGTCCATGTACTTCAATTATTTTGTCGCGGGCAACGAATATTCCTACGATCTCGAAGAGCTTGGCCGTTATTACAGGGACTACCTGAGATTGATGGCGCACTGGCGCGATGCCTTCGCCGCCGATATGCTCGAGATCCGCTACGAAGACCTGGTCGACGACCAGGAATCGACGAGCCGAGAGCTCATCGACCATCTGGGCCTCGACTGGGATCCGGCCTGCCTGGATTTTCACAGGAATCGGCGTGCGGTTCGAACCGCAAGCAGCATGCAGGTTCGCGAGCCGATCTACGACCGCTCCGTGCAGCGCTGGCGGCACTATGAAAAGCAGCTGGCGCCGCTGGTGTCGTTACTTGGCGCCGGAGGCTAGGCCGACCCTCAGCATCGAATCGCCGGGTATGAAGGACAGGAAACTCTATCGTCCGGTTGAGGCGCGGCACACGGAAAACGGCCACTGCCTGCCGAGAACGCGACCGGGTCAATCAGGATTCGGGACCAGTTCTTCGTAAAGGGCGATCGTCTTTTTGACCGTATCTTCGTTGCGGAAATGTGTGCCGATGCGCTTGCGCGCTGCTTCGCCCATGCGTTGCCGCAGCTCCGGGTCGCGGTAGAGTTTCTCGAACGCGTCGGCGAGTGCTCGCGCATCCCTGATCGGCACCACGTATCCGCAATCGCCGTCGACGACCAGTTCGGGACTGCCGCCACAGTCAGTGACGACCGATGGCACACGGTAGGCCATGGCCTCGATAATGGCCCGGGCAAGACCCTCGCGTTTGGTCGAGGGCAGGGAGAATACGTCGCAGGCCGCCGTCACGGCAGGCGCGTCGGTGCGATGGCCGATGCGATGTATGCGCTCGGCGGCGGGACTCGCATGTATCTTCTTCGTGAGCTTGTCCGAGTCCATGCGCCCGATAAGCAAGAGGTGCACCGGGATATCGGACGGCAGCATGGCTACTGCATCGATCAGGTACTCGATGCCCTTGCGGGGCCGGTAGGCCGCCGTGCAGCCGATGACGAAAGCATCGTCGGGAATGCCGAACTGCCCGAGGTCGACGGGCGCATCCGTGTACCACTCGAGTTTGTGGCCCTTGTGGATCGTAACCGGCCGCTCCGCCGGCATGCGCAGGAACGCCGGCTGCATGTGCAGGAACCACTGCCGTATTGCCTCGCAGACGCAGATGATGCGATCGATGCGCGGGTTGAGGTAACGCATCCAGGACATCGGGTCGAGAAAACTCAGGTTGCCGACGATGCCGCGATAACAAACGACTTTGACAGGCAGGCCCTTGCAGGCGCGCAAACCGTTGGTGACGGCCTTGCTGTTGAAGGTGTGCAGGATGTGATAGTCGCCGCGAACGAGTTCCCGGCGCAGCGTCGCAATATCGTCCTTGTTGAAATTGTGTTTGAGCTGTAGCGGTAGCGTCGGCACGCCCGCATCGACGAGCGGCTGGCGATTGGGATGATCGGGCGGGCAGGTCACCGTTATTTCTATGCCGGCGCGATGCATGCCGACAAACGTCTCTATGGTCGGACGGTCACCTCCCTCGGTAACACAAAGTGAACGAATCGCCATCGTCAGTGCGCCTCCGCATCGGTCGCGTGCAAGCTATACAGGTACATCTGGTTACTGCCGTAGGCTTCTCTCTGCCCTTCAAGTTGAAAGCCCGGTTTTTCGAGAACGCGGATCAAGCCATTTCCGCCACGAAGTCGTCGAAATCCTGCTGGCTGGATGCACGCAGCACGAGCCGCGCTGTATACAGAGCCGTAACCATGTGACGATTCTACATGCGCTGGCGTAGAATCGGGCGCTCACGCAGCAGGGGAACTATCGTGAGCAAATTGCCGAAAGACGCCGGACCACAGACGCTGGCCGTGCACGCCGGGGAGGCACCGGACGAGATTACGGGCGCTTCGTCACCGAGCATCGTCATGTCGACGACCTTTACGACAAAGGATGCCGAAGCATTCTCGATCAAGGATTTCGACGAGAGCGACATGCCCTACATCTACACGCGCTGGGGCAATCCGACAGTCAATCAACTGCAGGACAAGCTGCGCGTGCTGGAGGGGGCGGAGTCATGCCTTGCGTTCGCCTCGGGCATGGCAGCTACGTCCGCATTGCTCCTCGGCTATCTGTCACCGGGCGATCACCTGATCGTGAGCGACGTGCAGTACGCGGGCAGCGCGGAACTCGTGCGACATACCCTGCCGCGCTTCGGTATCGAGGTGACGCCGGTCGATACCAGCGACGTGAAGCACGTGGAAACGGCGATCCGGGACAACACACGGCTCATATTCATCGAGTCGCCGATCAACCCGATCATCAGGCTCGCGGATGTCGAAGCGATAGCGGAAATCTGCAAGGCACATGACGTCCGCCTGGCAGTGGATTCGACATTCGCATCCCCCGTCGTGTCCCGCCCAATTGAGCTGGGTGCGGATTTCGTTATTCATTCGCTGACCAAATACATCGGCGGTCACGGTGATGCGCTCGGAGGAGCCCTGTTGGGTCCGGGCGATGTGCTCATGCAGCTGAACGAGGAAGCGCTCATACATTACGGCGGCGTGATCAGTCCGTTCAATGCGTGGCTGATCATGCGCGGCATTGCGACGTTGCCCCTCCGCATGCAGGCGCATTCCGCGAGCGCGATGCAGGTGGCCGAATTTCTGGAAAGCCATCCCGCCGTAAAGCGCGTCAATTACCCCGGGCTGCAATCCCATCCCCAGCACGATATCGCGCTCAGGCAAATGTCGGGCTTCTCCGGGATGCTGTCGTTCCAGGTAGAAGACGGCCCGGCGATAGCAGCGAGGATGATCGACGGCTTGCGCATCATCCACTACGCGGTGAGTCTCGGCCACCATCGCAGCCTCATCTACTGGATCGGCACCGACCAGATCATGGAGTCGAGTTACCGGCTCGAAGGGGAGCAGCTCGCGGGCTTCCGGGAATACGCGGGCGACGGCGTGATGCGGCTGTCGGTCGGCCTCGAAGATGCCGCAGACCTTTGCGGGGACCTCGACCGGGTCCTGTCCTAGGAGCGGTTGTCGAACCGCAGTCGCGAGCCCAGGCGCGCTCCTGCAGGTTGCCCGAATACCGTCGGAGCGGTTCTCGAAACGCGACCGCGCCTACGTATAAAACCTGCTTGTTCATTGAATAAGTCGGTGCCATCCTGATTTGTATAAACAAGGAGGCGAGCCATGCGAGTAATCCTCGTGCCGGTTGCCGACCGGCCTGAATGCGCCAGGGCGCTGGATACGGCGTTCGCACTCGGTAAGAAGCTCCGCGCCAGCGTAAGCGGTTGTCACTTCCGGTTGCACAAGGGTTCCGACCTGACCTTGTCGTCCGAATTTGTGGCGGCGGCCTGGCACAAAAAGAGCACGAGCCAATCCCGCGCGGCCGCAGAGACGCTGTACAGGCGCATGGCCGAAAAGCACGGCTATGAATTGATACATCGTCCACGCACCACGCCCGGTGCATTGTGGGCGGAACGCGTGGGATCTCCACACAAGCTCATGAGTATCGTCGGGCCGCTTTCCGACCTGATCGTGATTTCGCGGCCCAGGCGCAAGAATGGCGTGGCCGGCATGTTCCTCCATGCCGCGCTCATGCATTGCACCACACCGGTGCTGTTGCTGCCGCAAGCCGGCCGCATCAGGATCGGTCATCGCGTCTGCATCGCCTGGGACCAGGGGGCCGGCGTTACGCGGACCGTGACTGCCTCCATTCCGCTGCTGCAGCTTGCCGACGAGGTCACCATTGTGACGTGTGGACCGGAAGACCGGCCCGGACCGAAAGCGGCGCAGCTCGTCGCCTACCTCAAACACTGGGGCGTGAAAGCGAAGCGCGTCAGGACGCGTGGCCGTCACGTCGAAACCGAACTCATGGAGGCCTGCCAGGAGGCGAACGCCGACCTGATAGTTTCAGGGGCGTACAGCCGGCAACGCTGGTATGAAAAGGTGCTGGGCGGAACGACGGAGTTTCTGATTCACGAAACGAAACTGCCCGTGCTCATGCAGCACGTCTGAATTCCCGCGCGTCAGCTCCTCGCGAACCAGATGACGCCGTCGGCGTCATCCTGCGCGACGGCGTCGCCGGCTGCTACCAGGTAGTTCAGGTGCGCGATTGCCTCGCCGGTTGCCATCATCCGGTGGGTGCCGGGCACCCGGCGCCTGTAGAGGATTTCGAAGGTGTCGATAGCGCGGCAAGGCTTGCCCAGGTACTCGTGCAGGCTTTCGAGCCGCTGCACGTGCTCGGCGATGAGGGCGTCGATACGATCGTGCGCGCCGCGGAACGGTTTGCCGTGGGCCGGCAATACGAGCACGTCTTCCGGAATCTGCTGACGCAGCGCAGCGAGCGACTCCAGCCAGTGCTTCAGCGGGTTGGCCGCGGGCTCGGTGGGCCAGACGCTGACGTTGGCCGAGATAGTGGGCAACACCTGGTCGCCCGAGATCAGCAGGTTCTGTTCTTCGCAATACAGGCAGGCATGCGCGGGGGAGTGCCCCCGTCCGATGAGCGCCCGCCAGGAAAGCTCGCCGAGCGAGAGGCGGTCGTTCTCGTGAATTCGCAGGTAGGAACGGTCGCGATACTCCTGCAGGTTTTCCTCGGAGAAGCCGGCGGCCGCGTAGAAGCGGATGGCTTCCTCGGGTGCCGGTTTGCCGGTGTCGGCAAGCAGCAGGCGGCCCAGCATGTATTCCTCGCGGGTCATCCACAGGTCGACATCGAAATGGCGAGTCAGCCATCCGGCACAGCCAAGGTGATCGGGATGCAGGTGCGTCGCGATAACGTGCGTAACCGGCCGGCCCGCCATCGTGTTCGAAAAGGTCTTGCGCCAGATATCCTTGCTCGTGCTGGTGCAAATTCCCGTGTCGACGATGGCCCAGCCGCCGCCGTCCTCGAGCAGCCACAGGTTGATATGGTCCAGATCGAAGGGTAGCGGCATGCGCAGCCAGTGAATGCCGTCCGCAACGGGCATCGTGGTTCCCGTCTCCGGCTTCGAATCGAATGCGTACTGCGGCTTCACGCCGCCCGCTGGTCCATGGTGGCGAGCGTGTTGATCTTGTTGGCGACGCGCGTGCGGACATCCTCGACTGCCTGTTCCTTGACAGGCCCGTAGCCGCGGATGTCCATGTACAGACTCACGATCTCGGTCGCGAGATCCACGTTGGACGCGTCGACGGCACCCAGGAGTTGTTCGACCCGGTTTTCGAATTCGAGGATCAGGGCGCGCTCCATACGGCGTTCGGTGGTCATACCGAAGGGATCGAAGCGGGAGCCGCGCAGTCCGCGCAGGGAGGCAAGCAGCCGGAACACCGGGATCATCCAGGCGCCGAATTCCTTCTTCCGCGGCCGGCCGCGCGCATCGGTCTTCGAGTTCAGGATCGGCGGGGCGAGGTGAAAGCGCACTTTCGCCTTGTCGCCGAAGTCGCGTTTCACCGACTCCAGGAAGCCGGTCTGCGTGTGCAGCCGCGCAACTTCGTACTCGTCCTTGTAGCTGAGGAGCTTGAAATAGCTTCTGGCGACGGCTCTGGCGAACCGGTCGTCGCCGCCGATCTCGCTTTCGGCGTCCCGCACCTTGTCGACCAGTGCCGTGTAGCGACGGGATAATTCTTCGTCCTGGTAATCCACGAGGAAGGCGGCACGTCGTTCGACGATCTGGTCGAGCGTCTCGGGAACCCGCAATTTCTGCGTCACCGCGAGATCCTCGACGTGCTCCGGATGATCCGCGGCGACACGGCCCCACGTGAACGCCTGCTTGTTCTTCTCGATCTCGACGCCGTTCAGTTCTATCGCTCGCATGATTGCCGCGTGCGACACGGGCACGAGACCCTGCTGCCACGCCGAGCCCAGCAGCAGCACGTTGGCGTAGATCGTGTCGCCCATCAGGCGACGCGCCATCTTGTTCGCGTCCAGCAGGGTCAGGTTCGAGTCGCCGACGACATCGCTAATTGCGGCAACCCGGTCGCGCGCGCGAAGGCTCGCGTCGCGATGCCGGACGAAATCGCCCGTCGACATCTCCGCCGAATTCACGACCGCCCGGGTATGGCCGGGCCGGTATGTCTTCGAGGCTTTGGGTGACGAACTGACGACCAGGTCGCAGCCGATCAGCGCGTCGGCGCGCGCCTGCTCGATGCGCACCTGGTTGATGTCGGACGGCTGCCCGGCGATACGTATATAGCTGAGAACCGGTCCGAACTTCTGCGAGAAGCCCATGAAATCGAGCACGCTTGCACCCTTGCCCTCGAGATGAGCGGCCATCGTGATCAACTGCCCCACGGTTACTACGCCCGTGCCGCCCACGCCCGTGACCAGCACATCGTAACAGTGGTTGATGTCCGCGATAGCGGGATCGGGCAGGTCCGCGGCTGCCGTTTCCAGGCGCGCGGTGCCTGACAGCGCCGCCGGTGGCTGCCGTTTGCCACCCTCGACCGTGACGAAACTCGGACAGAACCCGTTGACGCAGGAATAATCCTTGTTGCAGCTGTTCTGGTCGATCTCCCGCTTGCGCCCGAACGGCGTCTCTTTCGGCACGACCGACAGGCAGTTTGATTCGACGGAACAGTCGCCACAGCCTTCGCAGACCAGATCGTTGATCACGACAAACTTGTCCGGGTCCTCCATCTGGCCGCGTTTGCGGCGCCGGCGCTTCTCCGTGGCGCAGGTCTGCGCATAGATAAGCACCGTCACGCCGGGGATGTCCCTGAGCTCGCGCTGGATCGCGTCGAGTTCGCGGCGGTGAGAAA
>JAACFJ010000012.1 GCA_009937505.1 Gammaproteobacteria bacterium | reverse complement strand
CCGACAAAAAAACGCCGGCCCCGGAGGGCCGGCGAAGCGGGGACTGCAAGGTGCCAGGCATCATTCGGGATTTGCGGCGAACGACGTCACGTCATCCGTATAGAGTTTCAGGCTCACGCGCCGCTCGAGTGCATAGCTGTCGACGTTGTCGTCCTGCGCCGGGGACTCGCCGTGTGCTGTGGCCGTTACCCGCGACGCCTCCACGCCGGCCGCGATGAGCTGGTCGCGAATGAAGTTGACGCGCTGCTCGGAGAGCTGCTGGTTGTAACGCTCCTCACCGCGTTCGTCGGCGAAACCGTCAAGCTGCACCCGGATCGCGGGCATGGCCGCCAGTGTCGTCGCAAGTTGGTGCAGTCGACTTCCGGTGCTATCGGCAAGCACCGCCTCGTCCGTTCGAAAAAGCAGCTCCATGACGATGCCCGCCTCCAGCAAGCTGATCATCTCCTGGCTCGAGTAACGCTGCATACGCTGCAGTTCGGCGCTCAGCGTATCTATATCGCGGTCCATCCTGCCGATATCGCCTTCCAGCCCCACAACCTCGGACCTGGAGGCCGCGAGCTCCACCGTAAGCGTCTGGATTTCGCCGTCCTTCTGGTGAATGTTATCGCCGAGGTATGCACCTACCGCTGCACCAACGATAAGCCCAACCGGGCCGCCGGCGGCTGCCCCGACGATCGCGCCGGCGCCGACGCCGATAGTTTCCTTTTTGGACGCGGCCGCCTGCGCAGCCAGCGGCGGCACGGTGATGAGGGCCAGAGCCGTGATTGCTGTAATCGTCTTACGCATTGAAATCTCCTCCGTGTATTGAGGCCACCCGTGTGGCCATCGACGGGATGATTACAACGCGCAAAACCGGTAGGCGCGGGACTGCCTCGTGGAAAACCGGCGATCAAATATGGCGAAAAGTGCGCTGGTCGAGGTCAGCGGTCCCAATGAGTCAGGGCGACGAAAGTACCGCCGTTGCGTTCGCACAGCACACGCATGAGCTGTGAGAACTTATGGGCAGTCGGCGGGATATTGCCGCCGCCACGGAACAGGAACGGAAAGCCGACCGCGTGTATCCGTACCATCCTGTTGCCTTCGGCGTCCGCGCGATTGACCGTGTCGACCTGCCGAACCACATTCTCGACCGAACGGCCGCTGAACTCGTCGCCAAAAACGTAGATGCTGATCTTCTTGTCCGGCGACCAGTAGGTACTGATCGCGTAGATGATGCCGTCAACCGGGTTACTGTCGCTGAACGGGCGCCACAGGCGCATCGTGTTCTTGATCGCTTCGCGGCGGCCGGGCGTGTCGGGAATCCACTTGCCCGCATACTGCGAAAACATGTAGTTGCCGTTGTCGTTCATGATCTGCAGGCCCTTGACCTGCGGATAGACGTCCAGCGTCTCGTCCAGTTTTTGTTGCACCCTGTCCCAGTTGTACTGCTGCATGCTTCCGGACGTGTCGATAATGAAGATGATGTATTCGCTGTCGACGGGGATGCCCGCAACCGCATCGTCATTGGCACGCTTGTAATACGGCTGCAGGCGGCGCATCTCCGCGGTGAGGCGCTGTTTCGCCGAGGCCAGTGCACCCTCGTCGATCGTCGAATCCGATTCTTCCTGCGACGCTTCGTACTGACCCTTTACCGTGCTGAGTTCCTGCTGCAGGCGGGCGAGCTGGATCTTGGTGTCGGAGGTCTGCTCGCGCACGTCCGTGAGTTCGCGATTCAGTATTGCCGCCTCGCCGCGGATATCGAAGAGTTCCTGCTGCAGCAACGCGATCAGGGACTCCAGGTCGTCCTGGGTCTTCTCGATGATCATCGGCTCGTAAATCTTCGACAACACGAGCAACAGGATAATCGCGCCGAACCCGCAGCAAATGCAGTCGAGGAACGAGAGACTGAATGCATCTACGTTGCGACGTCGTTTACTCATGCGTGCTCCAACGTGCTACGGCCAGTCCCGGCTGACGGCCATGAATGACCCGCCGCTGCCGTATGCCAGTGTCCAGTACGCGATGGCGGCATCGTAGTCGCCCTCCATCGGGAACAATAATATATTGACCGGTATGCCGCTGGGCAGTTCACGGACCGAGCGGCCGTGCATACTCATGCGATCGCGGCCGGTGACCATCCTGCGGTTAGTGGTGGACTCCATCATCGTCGGCAAACCATCGACCAGCAGGATGATATTGTCGGGCCGCGGCGTAAGCTCGGCCGCGATCTCGTAGGCGGCACGTAAATTGGTACCGTTCTCGGGCGGCGTGCGCCGCAGCACCCGTATGGCCTCGTCCAGCTTGGTCGCATCGTCCGCTTCGAGCCAGGTGCCGCCACTGCCCTTGATCACCGGCTGGACCTCGTTGTTGAACATGTAGATCTGGAACTTGCTGCCCGGCTTGAACTGCGACGTGAGCCAGTCGACGCTGGCCACGACCTGGCGCCACTTGACGGCGCGCAGTTTGTCCGCTTCCGCCATGTTGCGACGGCGGATGATATTGACGATCGTGTCGTCCAGCATGCTCGCCGAACGATCGACGAGTATCAGTGTGCGGTCGCCGCCCAGCTTGAGCCCCGTCAGGTACTGGCGGTCGCCTTCGCCCTTGAATTCCCGAATCCTCGCGCCCTGGTTTTCCTCTTCGGCCTTCAGCGCCAGCAGGCGCTTCACTTCTTCCTCGAGTGATTTGATATCGCTCTGCAGCTTCTCGATACGCTCGATTTTGGCGAGTGTTTCGTCGTCGTACTCGGCGAGTTCCTCACGCAATTCCTTTATCAGGGCGATGATCTCGGCGATCTTGCCCTCGGCGGTCTGTTTCTCTTCCTCCAGTGTCTCGGTCGTATTCTTCGCAAGCACGAGATCCTTGCGACCTTCGAGTATCTCGACCTCCAGGCGCTTCGTCTCGGCCATCAGCTCGGTCGGATCCTCTTCCGTGGACTCCTTCACCTGCGCATTGATGATCATGAAGAACAGGATCACGGCACCGAAACCGCAACTCATGCAGTCGAGAAACGACATGCTGAAGACCTCGAATTGCCGGCGCTTACGAGCCATCGTCAGGCTCCGTCATGATCAGCCGAAATTCGTAGCCGGGGCTGCCCAGGCGAATGAGGTCCCCTACCTGGAGGACGGCTGAGCCGTCGATCTTGTGGCCATTGAGAAACGTGCCGTAGCGACTGTAGTCCTGCACGATGCATTGGCCGTTCTTGCGTTCGATGGAGCAGTGCCGCCGGGATACGCCCGGCATTTCGCCTCTCAGGTCGATCCAGCGCTCGCCGGCCGCGGGCTGCGAGCCCATCAGTAGTGCACGGGCATCGATCGGATAGGCCGTATTTTCGAAAAGCAGGTGCGTCGGCTGCCCGGCCGCGACGGGCGTTTCGTCTTGCGCGATCGTCACCGGCGTCTGGTCCCATGGCAGCTGCCTGATCAGCGTCACGCCGCCATCGCCGCGCTGCATGTCCCGGCAGCGGGTCAAGAGTCCACGCGCCGTGGCGCCGGGCTCGAGCAGGAATATTTCGCCACCGACGCGCGCGGCGAGCATGTCGGCAAGGCCCGGCATACGTGCGGCGCGATCGCTAAGTTGAATTGCAGGCGTTTCCTCGGCCCGGAAAATGGCTCTAAGCTGGCTTGCGATGCGCTGGTAAACAGGCGCCGCCGCTGATATCAGGTGCAGGGATTCGAGTTCGGCACTGTGCACGATACCCCGGTACTCGATTTCGAGCGCCACTTTCGCATTGGCCGACGCGCTTGCCAGCCACTCGCCAAGCCGGTCGAGCAACAGCTGCTCGGTTTCTGCGGTATGCAGCGGGTCGAATCTCGACTGCTTCACAAATGCGTCGGAGATCACCCGTATCCAGGCTTCGTACAGCGCCAGCATTCCGCTGTTTTCGATTACCTCGCTGCGGTCGAGCTGTACCTGGCCATTCTGCTTCAGACGCGACAGGGTCGTGACGTGCAGACCCAAATCCACGTGCGCGGGAACTGCCCCCTGGTATTCGCGACGCGTCGCCGCGACGGCAGCGTCGACCAGGCCGACGATCGGGACGTCGAGTTCGCTTGCAATGCCGAGAAACAGGCCGAGATTCTCGCCCGTCATATAGGCCGGCACGGCGACGACCAGCCGGTCGCCGGAGGCCGCAGCGCCATGCCAGATTTGTTCGAGCTGCCGGCTGACGAGATCCGCGGCACTCAGGTGCTGGAATCGGCGGTCGGGCAGTGCGTTTGTCGTCAGCTCCAACCAAAATCGATTCTGGATCCTCCGCGGTTTTATGCGGGCGTTTTCGAACGCCTTCGAGCCCGTTGTCAGCTCGTCGTCGAGAAGTGCGAAACCGGGTTCCCGGTAAAGCATGCGCTCGGCACTGAGTACCGAGATCCCGGCATCATTGATATGGGCTGCAAGCAGGGACATCCGTCGCTCCGCGCGGCGGTCAGTCCGCTCTCATGTGGCGGATCAGCTTGTCGTCACAGTACGCCTGCGCATCGAACACGAGGCGCTCCTGCAAGAGCTGCAGCTGATACACCAGGAACATCAGGAATATGCTGATCAGGAGCGCGATGAAGGTCGAGTTGAACGCGACGCCCAGGCTCTGGGTAACACCCGCGATGTCGCCCTGAACCGCTTTGTCCGCCTGCGCGAGCGCCTCACCGATACCGCGCACGGTGCCGATAAATCCAATCGAGGGAATCGCCCAGGAGATGTAGCGGATCATCGACAGCTCCGATTCCAGCCGCTCAGCCTCGGACTCGCAGATGGTGTTCGTGCTACTGGAGACGTCCTGAATATTGTGCGTCGAATTGAATCGCCGGAGCGCGTTCAGCAGGGCGCGTGGCAGCAGCATCTGTTGCTGCTCGTTGGGCAGCTGCTGCACCTGGCGGGCGAATTCGCGGGTATCCTCGGGCAATATTCGCATCCCTTCCGCGACCGGAACGAGGTCGACGTCGAGCAGGCGGCGCTCGCGCGTGATACTGACTGCCTTGTACCCCATGATCGCGAGCGCCCAGATCATGAGGATGAAACAGGCTTCCTGTTCGAGGTCCTTGATCAGCACGGCGACGCGGCGCTCGCGGACGTAGTTGGGGTCGGCGGCGGCCGCAGCGTTTTGTTCCTCGATGATTTGCGCCGCGTTCGGCCGCACAACGGACACGTAGAACGCGTGCACGACAATGATCGCGATGATCAGTGCAAACATCTGGAATACGAACTCAACAGGAATGTTTTTCTTGTTCATAGATCAGCAACGTCAGCTTTGAAAATGGGTCGGGCTTAGATGTCGGTCGGGAAAGGGATCGCCTGGTCGGCCGGTATGTCCTCGGTCGGCACGAAATCCTCTTCCTCGGCATCCCGGTAGCTTTCTTCATCGAGGTCGAGATCGTCTTCCTGTTCATCGGGCGCTTCTTCCGCCGTGTCCTGCGCATCCGGCGCATCGGCCTCGTCGGCCGGGGCACTCTCCTGGGCCCAGGTGCCCGCGCCCGCGAGCAGCAATAAAACGGTCAATAAATAACGATGCATCATTGGTCTCTTGTCATTACCACGTTATTTGACCGCCGCAGGCGGCAATTGTCGCACGAATTTCAGTCGGCATTTCGCGCTACGCGGAAACCGACGTCCGACCTCGGTTCATTGCCGTAATCCCGGTAGGACAGTCGCAGTTCGGTCGTCGATGCATGCCGCCAGCCGGAACCCCTGATCACGTAGGACTGTCCGCGCTCGGGGCCCAGGGGGTCGACCAGCGGTGAGGTAACGCCGGGGGCCGGTACCGTGTAGAAATCATTCACCCATTCGGCCAGGTTTCCGGCGCCGTCGAAAACCCCTATGGCGTTCGCTGGAAACTTGCCGCCTTCCGCGGTCGATGCGAAGCCGTCGTCATAGCCGGGAATGATCGTGGGCACGAGATCGGCCGCGGACTTGTCGGCATAGTTGCCCGCGTCGCGCCGGGGCGGCCATTCCCTGCCCCAGGAAAATTTCAGTGCGCCGTTGCCGCCCTGGTAACGAATAGCCCACACCCACTCCGCCTCGGTCGGCAGGCGGTACCCATCCGGGAACGGCCGTATGGCAACCCACTCGCCGAACTCCTCCTTGTAAACCGGCGTCAGGCCTTCGCGTGCGCTGAGCCAGTTGCAGTACTGTACGGCATCCGCCCAGGTCACGTTGGCCACGGGGTTGTTGTCGCCGGCCATCGACGGGTGGATATCGGCGCCGGAATCGTGATTCTCCCGGAACTGCGCAAACTCCCGGTTGGTCACTTCCTTCACGCCGATCAGAAACGGTTTCGTCAGCTTGACAGGCACAATGACTTCGTTTGCCCGCCGGCCCTGCTCGCTGCGCGACGAGCCCAGGGTGAAGGTGCCGGGCTCGACCAGGCGCAATACCTGGCCGGCAGCCGTCTTGCGCTCGAGCGCAACCGACGCACGCTCTATCTCTTCAAGCGAACGCAGGCGAGCCGACAGCGTCTGCGGATAGCCCGGCCGCGGCGTTACAGTTCGCGACCAGGATTCGTAGCCGGCCTTGCGCACCTCGATGCGGTGCGGGGCCGAACTCAGACGTAACGTCGCATTGCCCGTTCCGCGTGCCTGACCATCCACGTAGACCGTGGCGTCGGCAGGCTGAACGTTGACGGTCAGGGTGCCGGTCCTGGCCGTAAGATCGACCGTGATCGAGTCGCTGGCCGCCGCTTCGAGCCGAACTTTACGGCTCGTCATGCCGTAACCGGCCTTCGACAGTCCGATCTCGTAGTTGACGTCCGGCGCGAGATCGAGCGATATCGGTGACTGCCCGCGGTAACGGCCGTTCACGGTGACGTTGGCGCCGCGCGGAATAGAGTTGACGAGCAGCCTGGCGTTCGCCGGCTGCAGCCGGATCAGCGGCAGCGCCGTGTCGGTGTTCGGCTCCGCGACCACCGTGCCGTCCCAGGCGCTGTAGCCGTCCCGCACGACGCTGATCTGGTGTGTGCCCTCCATCAGTTCGATGGTCGCCGGGGTCTCGCCAACCTGATGTTCGCCCGCAAATATGCTTGCACCCGGCGGTTCCGAGCTGATCTCGATGTCCGCCCAGCGCGGCACGAGCTGCACGCTGAGCTGTTCGTGCCTGCCGAGTCCCGGGACGCTGATAACGCCCGTGTATGGGAGAAACCGCTCGGCGCGCACGTTGACGCTGTGCTCCCCGGGCAACAACTCGATCGGTCCGAACGGTGCCGGCCCGATCTCGCTCTCGTTGATCCCGACAACTGCTTCCGTCGGGGGATTCGTGACGACCGTCACGTGCCCTGGCAGCTTGCGCATCTCGATGTCGATAATGACGTTCTGCTCGTCTCCCACTTCGAAGTTCTGACTAACGTCGAAATACCCCTGCTGCGACACCTGCACCGTGTAACTGCCCTTGCGCAACAGCACGCGATCGCCAAGCGGCATGCGGAACCAGCCACCGCTGACCGAGAACGAATCGGGCTCGCCCGGCGTAACCTCGAACTTGACCGACTTCGCCGTGAACAACAGATAAGACGCGAGCACCAGTACCGTCAGGGCAATACCAATGATCCAGCGCAGAGTGCCGTGGCCCGCGCTGTCCCCTGGCGCCTGGGGTGTCTCCGCAGCGCGCCGGAAAGCCGTCGGCGCGATGGTCTCCTCGGCCGGCTGTTCGCCGGCATCGCCGAGTTCGGGCGGCTTCGTCACATAGGCGCTGTCCTCGAGCCGGACTTCCAGCGTCAGGCGCGCCTCGCCGAGATGGACGACGATGCGGCTGCCGAAGTAGCGCAGCTCGTCGCCGTCCTGCAAACGTCGGCTGGCAAGGAGCGATTCGCCGTTAATCGCCATCGACGCGTCACGACCGACGGGCTGCACGAAAGGCACGTCGTCGAGCACATCGAGCATCATGACCGGCCCGCCGCCGGGGCCTGGCAGACGGAGGTCGCAGTCGCTGCCGGTACCGACGCGCAGCGGCAAACGCTCCGCCTCTATTCGTCGTTCGCCTTCAACATCCCTGATGAAAAGGTTCAGACTCAAATTGGTTCCTCGCAGCGAACGACAATGGGCTGCATGTCAATTTCCGGTCCCACGCGAAACTCCAGGCGTACGTCGCGGTATCCGGGGCGTACGCCGACCGCAACGTAGGTGCCTGGCCGCAGATTGAGTTCATGCTGGTCGAAGCTGCCGAGTTTACCAACTTTGTAGATCGAAACGTCGGTCTGGTTGTCGGAAACGAGCCTGACTGTGAGCGGCGTTGCCGCCCGCTTCAGCAGTCTCGACAGCTCGTCGCGCCGATCCGCGAGGCGTGGGCCGATTTCTTCCATGCGTGTGATGTCGAGGAGCAGCTTGGTGGCGGACTGCATTTTCGACTGCCGGCTCAGGCTATCGGGTTCCTCGATGAACCCGTCGAGCATCTCGAACAGGGCTTCCATCTGCCGCGTCCGGACGATGCCGTCCTGCGCAAACGCCAGGTTGGAATCCAGCTCGAGGATACGCCCGTAGGTCTCGGTCGCGTCACTCCATTCTTCCGCCTGCTCGTACTGCAGGGCCTTTTGCTCCAGCGACGTGATCTCCTGCAACCGGATACCCTGGTCTACCTGCAACACGCCGTCAGCCGGCTCGGGTGACCCGGGCTTAAGCTTCTCCGCCATGCGAAATGCCGCGCGAGCCGCCAGGAAATCGCCATCGGCCAGTGCGGTCAGGCCCTCCGTCATGCGCATGTCGAACTCCATTTGCCGGATCGTGCCGCGTACTCGGTCCAGCGCAAGCTGCGCGGGCTCCCATGCCGGGTCGAGCTCGACGGCTTGTTCGAAGCTTTGCCGGGCTGCCTGCAGCGCGAGGTCCTTTTCATGCGCGAGGCCCTGGTCCATCAATGAAAGGACGGTTTCGAGATTTCGTGCCCGCGCCAGTCCCTGCTGCGCGCCCCGGTGTCCCGGACTGATCGCTGCGGCGAGATCGAAAAGGCGCAGGGCCTCCACGGGATCGGCAGCCTCCAGAGCCGCGCGAGCCTCCGCATAGGTCGATTCGAACACCTTGTCGACTTCATCCAGCAGCGGTTCGACGATTTCGATGGCCTCACGGTATTTCTGCGATGCAGCGGCATAGTCCCGCGCCAGGTAGGCCTCGTCGCCCTCGGCGTAGACCGCCTGCGCCCGGGCAAATCGCAACCCGCCCCAACGCTGCACGGCACGGCTTTCCAGCGTATCCATCTTGGCCAGTAACTCCCCGAGTACCTCCTCGGTAGATGCCCGGTCCTGGACGCGCTGATCGCGGCCGCTGAGGTCGTCGAGGTTCTCGTTAAACTCGACGCTGGGCTTCTTTTCGACTCCTGTCTCCGCCTGCGGCCCTTCATCCTGTGCTGTCGTGTCCGCCGCCGGCACGGCTGCAGGTTTTTCGACCGCCCTTGGCAACAGGAATACGACGCCAAGCAGCAAGACCAGCAATGCGGCAAAACTGATGCCGAGGGTCCGCGGGCTCATGCCGCTGGATGTCGTGCTACTCGCCGCAGCAGCAGGGTGCGGTTCGCGACTGACCGGGCGGACGGCTTCCTGCGTCCGGATAATCTCGTCGTGCGCACCCCCCGTCGCGGCGACGAAGCGCTTCGCGGCGGGTGCAGGAGCATAACCCAGCTCCGCCAGACGGCCGGCAACGGACTCCGCGTCCGGCCTGCGCGATGCGTCCTTGTCCAGCATTCGGGCGACCAACTCCTGAAGACCGGCGGACACTGCCGAGCCGTCTGCCGCCTCGAGCGGTGGCGGTTCTCTGTGGAGAATGTCGCCCGCCGTATCCTCTGATCTCCAGGGCGAACGACCGCTCACCAGTTCATGGATCACACCACCGAGCGCGAAAATGTCGTCGGTCGGATCAGGCGCGTCGCCCGAGAGTTGCTGAGGACTGGCGGCAATCAGCGAACCGCCGCCCGGATCCTGGCCGGGAGTCGCCGCAATGCCGAAGTCGATCAGGTACGGCGCACCGTTGTGATCGAGAAGGATGTTCGAGGCTTTGACGTCTCGGTGTACGACGCCTTTTGCATGTGCATATCGCAGGGCATCCGCGACCAGCGCGACCGGCGGCAGCGATTCTGCCGGAGACGCGCCGGCGAGCACGCCAATATCCGGTCCGTCGATGTACTGCAGGCTGTAGAAAGCCCCGTCGTCCTCGTGGAATTCGAACGCGCGCACGATATGTGCGTGCATCAGGCGAATCGCGAGTTGCCACTCGCGTCGCAATGCATCGTCATCGATGCGATCGTCCACGAGGATCTTGAGCGCGACCGACGCGCGGGTGATCCGGTCCGTCGCGAGCCAGGTCTCGGCCGCGCCCCCTCTGCCTAATCGCCGGGCTAAGGTATACCGATTAGCGAGCCGGACCCCTTCGCTCAGGTCTCGCGTCGGTTTTCGATCGCTCATCCAGTCGGTTCAGCCTCGCGAGCAGGTGAACCGACTTCGATCGGCGTCGGGAACCCGGTTTCCGCCTCGTAGATTTCACGAAGCAAACGGCGCCAGCTTTCATACTGGGCTGCAGCCGTCCCGGTAAGGCGGCGCGTCTGGCCCTCGACGTCGATCACCATGGGCGCAGCCTCCGAGCCGAACGACTCCGACAGTTCCTTGATCGCTTCGACGTGAAGCGTTGCCTCGGAACGCCGTGAAAAGCCCGCAAATATCTGGTCTATGCCCTGCGAGATGCCGATGCTCTGCAGGCTTCGCTGCATGCGGCGCGTCGACGAACTGGAGCTATTCGTATCGACTGCAAGGGAACCGGCGAGGACGACGACGCCCATCAGCGTCTGCAGCGTTGCTGAACGCTTCACCTGGCGGTAGTTGATAGCCTCCTCGCGTGATGTCTTGCGCCACGCGCTATAGGGGATCGCAATACCGTAATAGAAGTTGGCGTAGTGCTCGTTAAGCGTGTCGACGACGAGCCGGTCGCGCTCGCGGATTTGCCGCAGGCGAGCCACCGCCGGGTCGTTTTCCGCAGGCAGGCGCATTACCTGCACGATGTCGTCCTCGTCAGTCGCAAGGTGTTCGCCGAATTGTGCCGGCGACATGTCGCCGAAGAACTGCAATTCGGAAACCTGGCGGACCCGCTTGACCTCCTGGGGCGGCATCCCGGCAACAAACGCCTGCAAATCGTTTGCAATGTCGTTGAAGACTTTCTGGTACGGATCCTCGCGCCGGTCGCGCCTCTCGGAATACGATGAGACGCCCGTCTGTGCGCTGTATTTCTCCGAGTACCAGTGCCGGCCACTCGCGTCGTCAACGGATATCTCGAGCTTCACGTACTCGCCGTCCGATTTCTCGATGCGGCCGCTGATGATGACGTCCGTGAATGCTTCGCGCGACGGTATCACCCGCACCGCGCCCCAGTGACCGGTCCCCTGCAGTGTCGTCTTCAGGTGGTATGGCAGGTATCGTGCCTCGGCGCCTCGTATTTCTTCGTAAACTCGCGTATCCGCAGAGTCGTTGTTTTCGGGCACCCCGTCTTCGAACTCGACGATGCCGATATCGAGAAGCAGAGATTCGTCGACAGTCTCATCCGCGACGACGAGCTCGGATTCTTCGGCAGTAATGACTTCGTTGACGGTGCAGCCCTGAACCGCGAACAGGGCCATAGCGATAAGCGGCGATAGTTTCCTCATGTTTTGCAAACCGTCTCCTTAAATCCCGTTGTACTTCCGGTACTCTTCCCAAAGCCGTTCGCGCAGTTCCGGATCTTCCTCAGCGAGGGCCGCCTCACGAAGCTGCCGCGCGATGATGTCATCATCAACCATCATCGGAATATCGTCTGGCGTCCGTTCGCGAACCTCCTCCTGACTGAGCCCGGCGACCGGCGATTCGCGCTGCGCCTGCGGCTGGTTCGCCACGGTCACCGATCCGGCGCCCGAGCCGCCACCCGCCTGCTCGCCCAGGCTGATGCCGCCGTCCCCGCCACCGGAACTACCGTTGCCGCCAAATCCTTCCATGTTGCGGCCAACGGAAGCGACCTCGCGCTGTTCTTCGCTCAAAACCTCGTCGAAACCGCCGACCGACTCGTCGAGTTCGCGTCCGAGTCGCTCGGCACGCTCCGCGTCCGATTCGGCGGGGAACTGACCGGCGCTGCCTGCACCTCCCGTTCCGGTTCCGCCTGCAGCGCCACCAGCAGCGCCACCCTCGGCGTCTTGACCGCCACCGCCACCGCCACCGCCTTCCATCGCGGCTTCAGCACCGCCTCCGGCCGACTCGGCGGAGTCGCTCGCAGATGCGCCACCACCCAGGCATTCACCTGCCTGACCCATGCCGCCTACGCCACCAGGTAGCGGACCGGTGTCACCGCAGTCACTACTGCTCTGGCCGTCGCCATCGCCGTCACCAGCTTCACCACCGTCGCCCTCGGTACCCTCATCGCCTGCGCCGCCGCTCATGCCCGGTACGCCACCCGGCATCGGAAGTTCGATCTGTGGCACGCTGCCGACTCCGCCGGACTGGCCGGCGCCGCCGCCGGACGAACTGCCGCTCGGTGAGGCGCCACCACCGGAGGCACCGCCACCGGAGGCACCGCCGCCCTGCTGGCCACCACCTTGAGAGCCGCCACCTTGAGAACCGCCACCGGAGGAACCACCGCCCTGTTCACCACCGCCCTGTTCACCACCACCGGAAGAGCCGCCACCCTGCTGGCCACCCCCCTGTTCGCCGCCCTGCTGCTCGCCACTTTGCGAGCCACCTCCGGACGGGGGCGCGCCACCTGACGGTGGTTGCGGAATACCGCTACTGGGCGGCTGGATAACCGACGATTTGCAGCCGGCGACGAGAAGCGTCGCGGCCAAGATAACCAGGCCGGTTTTGGCCAGGCCGGAAATCGATCTGCTTGACTGGTTGCGGTTCATTTGCTCGTGCCTCTCGATGGCGAGTGTGGAGGCCCGGCCTGTTACTTCGTAACGACCCGGAACGACCGGTATTCCTTGTTTTGAGCACCAAACGTATGCCTGAGTTCCATCGGAATCCCGGCACTCGCCGGGCCGGCAAACGTCTTGCCGGCACCCTGTGACGATAATACGCTGCCATTGGTCAATCAATAGCCCTGTCGGGTGCTTGGATCTGGCGCAGGGCAGTTCTACAAGCGCATGATTTAAAGGGATTTTATGCCCGCGCGCGACTCGCTATTACGGCTTGCCGGGGGATTTGCGCCGCGCTTCCGGACGTTTCCGGTAAACGATCAGGGACAGATCGTCGGGTTTCGACGGCTCTTTGCCGTTGTTCGACTGCATCCTCTTTCGTGCGAGTTCGACGACGGCATCCACCGCGACATCGGCCGGTCCCTTGCGGATGTGCTCGATGATTTCGTCGAGATGCACGTTGTCTGTCAAACCGTCGCTCGCCAGGAGAACCGTGTCCCTGGGCCGAAGTTTGGCGGGTGCGCCGATATCGATACTCATATCGCTGGTGCCAAGAAAATTCGAAACCAGGTGTCGCTCGGCATGGTGGAGTGCCTCGCGTTCATCGAGAAAGCCCGCCTCGACCGCAAAACCCGTGGGCGAATGCGCCGTCGTCTGCAGCTTGACCCGGCCGCGCTGACCGACGACCAGCGCTTCCGAATCGCCGATCTGGTAAGCGCGTGCTATCTGCCCTTCTATCGTGACTACGGTCAGTGTCGTCGCGGAACCATTCGAAAGCCGTTTGACGGCCTCGTTCGCCGCTTCTATGCCGTCGAGAATCGCGGTACGCAGCACCACCGTTTCGGACATGGCGACCGACAGCGCCTCGGCCAGCGACGACACGGCCGTCATCGAAGCTCGTTTACCCGCCGGCAGCCCTCCGGCACCGTCCGCAACGACCAGGACGACCGACTCTGGCCCCCAGGGAATCACGGCGACCGTGTCCTCGTTCTCCGTGTCCTTGTCCGGCGCACGCTCCGTGAAAGCCACCACCGAACCGCCACCGACTTGCGCGACCTGGCTGTCCGGCTGGAATGCGCCGTCCAGCACGAGCAGACCGTCTATAATTTTCGACACGACGTTACCCTGAAGCGCCGTTACGCGCGCTTCACGGGCTCCCTGCACCAGGCGCAGTAATTCCAGAACTCCCGCGCGATACCCCAGCCGCAGGCCTTGCAGCAATGCCGGCTGCCCTGCAGTTTCCATGGCCTGCGTACCTTCATGCGGCACCATGGGCAGTAGCGCATGAACGGCATCAGCTGTCCGCGGCAGCGCTTGTTATTGCAGCGGGCAGAGTATCGCTTGTCAGGGTAGCGGCGTGCCGTTTCCTCGACGAAGCCAGGTCCGTAGCACCACGGGCAGTAATCCCAGTCGTTCTTGACGCCGCGTTCGCAGCGCGGGCAACTCGACGGCATGGACGATTCCGAACTCCGCGCCGGGTTGTCGAAGCCGCACCACGGACACGCCTGCATGCTCTCCGACACGGGCCCCTCGCAGTGCCTGCACTGATGCCGGGTATCGAGAGCCTTCCTGTACTGCCGCTGAAACTCGCGCCATTGCATGCGCCGCCAGGTCGTTCCGAGCTTGCGGTCGCCGCGCGACCTGGAGCGCTTCTGCCGCCGGGCATGGCTCTGCAACTGTTCGAAGGCGGACATCATTTGTACCGCGTCGCGATAGCGATTCGCCGGATCCAGCTGGATCGCTTTCCTGAGCATCTCGACGACCTCCGGGCGTACCTTCGTGGTCAACCGCTCGTGCCCGACCAGCGGCCAGGCAAACGGCCATTCCGGCAGCTTGCCCGACAACAGGCGGTAAAGCACCAGCCCGAGTGAGAACACGTCGGATTGGAATTTGGGCCGGCCCATGGCCTGTTCAGGCGCAATGTAATCGATGGTGCCGGAGCCGGACGCTTTCAATGTACGGAGGCTGATCTTTGCAAACCCGAAGTCGCAGAGCTTCAACTGGTTTCCCGGAAACAGGATGTAATTCTCCGGCTTGATATCGCAATGGATGATCCTGTGTTCATGAGCGTGGGCCAACGCTGCAATTGCCTGGCCGGTGAGGTCCAGCGCGCGCGCCGTCGATATGCGGCGCTCGATGCGGTCGGCGAGTGATTCTTCGCCGAGCTCCATGGCAATCACGAAATTATCGTCAATATAGCTCGCGTTGAGAACGGACAAGATATTCGGGTGCTGCAGCTTCGTTGCAACCTGGACTTCGTGCAGGAATTCGTCGTGCCCGGTATGCGCGTCTGCCTTGGGTATCTTGAGCGCCACGCGCCGCTTCTGGATCGTGTCATAGGCACGGTAGACGTCGGCGAGGGGTCCGGACGCGATACGTCCCACGATCCGGTATTTTCCGATTTTCTGGCGGGCTCTTAGCAAGTCTGGTTACGCTGTCTGTGGCGCCGGGCGGTGGTGCAGATCAGGTCAGCAATCATTGGGGCAGAATCGGGTGCAGTCAAGAGCAACATCTTCGTCACCAAACCGCAACGCGACGTTTAGGATGTCACCCTGTTCGAGAGCTAGCTTGCGCCGCGGACCCGGGCTACTGCGGTCGCCCAGCCAGCCAACAGCGCGTCCCGCTGGTCGCCCGTCATGCGCGGTTCGAACACGGCGTCGCAACGCCACAGCCGCGTGGCTTGCTGCAGGTTATCGATCAGCCCGCACTGCAGCGCCGCAAGATACGCCGCACCGAGCACGGTGGACTCGACATTGGCGGGCCGCTCCACGCGGATATCGAGGATGTCGGCAAGAAACTGCAGAAACCACTCATTACCGGCCATGCCGCCGTCGACACGAATCACGCTCGGCGAGATCCCATCGTCCGCCATCGCGTCGATGAGGTCCCGCGTCTGGTAGGCGACCGCCTGCAGGGTCGCAGTCACGATCTGGTCGCGTCCGCTTCCGCGGCTCAGGCCGACGATCGCGCCGCGGGCATCCGGATCCCAGTACGGAGCGCCGAGCCCGGCGAATGCGGGTACCACGTAGACGTCGTCAACAACACCGGTGCGCGCGGCGACCTGCTCCGACTCGGGCGCCGAATCGATAATGCGCAATTCGTCGCGCAGCCACTGCAGTGCCGATCCCGCCACGAACACGCTGCCTTCGAGGCCGTATGTCACTTCGCCACCGATACGACTGGCGACCGTCGTCAGGAGCTGGTTGTGCGACGTCAACGCCGTGTTGCCCGTGTTGGCGATTGCAAAACAGCCCGTGCCGTAAGTGCTCTTGGTCATTCCGTACTCGAATCCGGCCTGCCCTATCAACGCGGCCTGCTGGTCGCCGGCAATACCGCAAATCGGAACCGCGCCGTCGACGGCGTCTTCACTTGTGCTGCCGAACTCTGCCGCGCAGTCGAGTACCTCGGGCAGCATGGACGCCGGTATCTCCAGGAGTTCCAGCATTTCATCGTCCCAGGCTTGTGCGTGGATGTTGAACAACATCGTGCGGGACGCATTGGTCGCGTCGGTCGCGTGCACGGCGCCTCCGGTAAGGCGCCACAACAAAAAGCTGTCGATGGTGCCAAAAGCAAGGTGGCCGTCATCCGCCAGACGCCGGGCTCCGTCCACGTTATTGAGGATCCAGGCGACCTTGGTCGCCGAAAAATACGGGTCGAGGCGCAACCCGGTCTTGCCGGCGACCACCTCGTCTGCACAGCGCTCCCTGAGGTCGCGGCAGTAAGCCGCCGTGCGCCGATCCTGCCAGACAATCGCGTTGTAGATGCACTCTCCGCTGCGCCGATCCCACACCACCGTCGTCTCGCGCTGATTGGTGATACCGATTCCGGCGATATCGCGTATCGTGATACCGGCCTTGGCGAGCGCTTCTCGCGTAACCTGCCTGACTGAAGCCCATATCTCTTCGGGGTCATGTTCCACCCAGCCCGACTCCGGGTAGATCTGCCGAAACTCCTGCTGCGCACTCGCAACGACGTTTGCCCGATCATCATAAATAACGGTACGGCTGCTGCTCGTACCCTGGTCTATCGCCAGCAGGAATTGCTTCGTCACGTCAGTGTCACTCCGTCAACGGAAAAGAAACTCATCCGGCACATTTAGTCGGTTCCCAGTTCCGGGATGTTTCGAAAGTGCTGCAGCGCCCCGGGATTGGCAAGCGCTTCGGTATTTTTTACGTCTTCGCCGTGGACGACGGAACGCACTGCGATCTCCACGATCTTGCCGCTCTTGGTCCGCGGAATCTCGGGCACGGCAACGATCTTCGCGGGCACGTGCCGAGGTGTCGTGTTCTCCCTGATCACCCGCCTGATCCTGTCGCACAGCGCATCATCGAGGTCGACGCCCGGCCGCAGTACGACGAACAGCACGACCCTGACGTCGTCGTCCCAATCCTGGCCGACCGCGATGCTCTCGACGACATCGTCGAGCTTTTCTACCTGCCGATAAATCTCCGCAGTGCCGATGCGAACGCCGCCGGGATTCAGTACCGAGTCGGACCGTCCATGGATGACGACGCCGCCGGTCCTGCGCAGCTCGGCAAAATCGCCGTGTGCCCAGATGCCGGGATATTTCTCGAAGTACGCGAATCTGTATCGCGCGTCATCGGGATCGTTCCAGAAACCGACGGGCGCCGACGGAAATGGCCGAGTGCATACCAATTCGCCGCGTTCTTCGAGCAGGGCATTACCCTCGTCGTCGAAAAATGCCACTGCCATGCCGAGCCCCCTGCACTGGATCTCGCCGCGGCGCACCGGCAGCGTCGGATTGCCGAGGACGAAACAGCTGATGATATCGGTCCCACCTGCAATCGACGACAACTGCAAATCGCTGCCGATGGCGTCGTAGACGTAGTCGAAACTCTCGGGCGCCAGCGGAGAACCCGTCGACAGCACCGCACGCAAGTCCGGGAGATCGAACTCGTCCCGCGGCCGCACACCAGCCTTCTGCAGGGCGGAGATGTATTTCGCGCTGGTGCCGAACACGGTGAGCTTTTCGCGTTCTGCCATCTGCCAGAGGACGCGTCCGTCGTCATAGAAGGGCGAGCCGTCGAACAGCACGAGCGTCGCACCGGTTGCGAGACCGGTAACGAGCCAGTTCCACATCATCCAGCCGCAGGTCGTGAAATAGAACAGGCGATCTCCAGGCCCGGTATCACAGTGCAGCACGTGCTCCTTGACGATTTGCAGCAGGGTGCCGCCATGGCCGTGCACAATGCACTTGGGAACACCGGTGGTGCCCGACGAGTACATGATGAACAGGGGATGATCGAATGCAACAGGCTCGAACGTCAGCCCGGCACCCGGTTTTGCAAACTCCTCGAGCGTTACCGCGTTGCCTGTTCCCGCCAGATCCACCGCAGCGCCGGCAAACGACACCACGACGGTTCGCTCGATTGCGGGTATCGCTTTGACGATTTGCGCCACTGTATCCAGGCAGTCGAAGCGCTTGCCGTTATAGAAATAGGCATTGGCAGTGAACAGGACCTTCGGTTCGATCTGCCCGAAACGATCGACAACACCGGTCACGCCGAAGTCCGGTGAACACGACGACCAGATTGCACCGATGCTGGTCGTTGCCAGCATCGCGATAATCGCCTCTGGACAATTCGGCAGGTAACCGCCAACGCGGTCGCCCTTGACCACGCCGGCGCGTTTCAGGCCGGCTGCAACACCGGCAACCGCATCGCGCAGCTCGTCGAAACTGAGCGAACGCCGCTCGCCGTTTTCCCCCGAGAACACCAGTGCCTCACGCTCCCCCTCGTGGCGCAGAAGGTGCTCGGCGTAATTCAGCTCGCCGCCATCGAACCAGCCGGCATTCATGATGTTGTCGGGACGCTTCAGTACTGTTTCGGGCGGCTTGGCGAAGTGTATGTCGCAGAACCTGCACAGCGCTTCCCAGAATGCCGCCGAATCGTCGATAGACCACTCATACAGAGTTTCGTAGTCGTCGAATCCCTGCTGCCGCATGAACCGGTACATTGCCGACGACCTGCGTCTCTCGGTACTCGGCTCCCACAAGATCGGGTTGTCGCCCATCACTATCGTCTTTTGATTTGCCGGGCGTGTCAGTATGCACATAAGATCATCTCTGTCCACGCCCGACGAGGTTCACGGTGCCCGACAAATTTCCTGCAATGATGAAGGCGATTTCCATTGTCGAACCTGGCGGTCCTGCCGTACTGCGCGAGATCGATTACCCGGTTCCCCATCCTGGAGCGTCCGAGGTACTGATTCGTGTCCTTGCGGCCGGCGTCAACCGGCCCGACGTGCTGCAGCGCCTTGGCAAGTATCCCGTGCCGCCGGGTGCGAGTCCGTTGCCAGGACTGGAGGTCGCCGGTGAGATCGTGGCTGTTGGTAACGGCGTCGAACGCTGGCAATCCGGTGACCGGGTCATGGCACTCACGCACGGTGGCGGCTATGCGGAATTCTGCGCCGTCGAAGGTGCGCATTGCCTGCCTGTTCCGTCGGGCCTTTCATTTATCGAAGCGGCCGCGATCCCCGAGACGTATTTCACGGTCTGGTACAACGTTTTTACGCGCTGCCGGCTTGCGGATGGCGAGACTTTCATGGTGCATGGCGGCTCGAGCGGCATCGGCACGACCGCTATCCAGCTCGCCAAAGCTCACGGATGTTTCGTGCTGACGACGGCCGGCAGCGATGAGAAATGCAATTTCTGCGAAAAACTCGGTGCGGACAAAGCGTTCAATTACCGCACCGAGGACTGGCAAGCCGGAGTCCGGGATGCGACCGGCGGGCGTGGCGTCGACGTGTTGCTCGACATGGTTGCGGGCCCGTACACGCAGAAGAATCTCGAGTCCATGGCGCGCGACGGCCGCTGCTCCATCATCGCCTTCCTCCAGGGACCGAGCGCGGAGCTGGACCTGCGCGTCGTGCTCGCGCAGCGCCTGACCATCACGGGGTCGACGTTAAGACCTCAGACCGTGGCGGAAAAAGCCCGCATTGCCGCTGACCTCGAGCACAATGTGCTGCCGCTGCTTGAATCCGGCCGCGTCAGGCCTATTGTCCACCAGGCGTTTTCCCTGGGCGCCGCAGCGGCGGCGCACGAACTGATGGAGAGCAGCCGCCACATGGGCAAGATCGTACTTACGACGAGTGACGATGTGACGGAGGTCGCCAAGCATGACTGAAGCATTCACGGGCCTGGCCGTCTTGCTGCTGATCGCCGGCGCCGCCTACCTTTACTATCGCAAGCGCAGCGCGCGGCCGGTGCCCGAGCAGCTGCGCGAGGGAAAGCCACTGCCGGAGTTTGTGGCGCTGGACGAGGCTGGCAACAGCCTGAATTCAGAACAGTTGCGGGGAACGCCGGTGGTGATGATATTCGTCCGCGGGAACTGGTGCCCATTCTGCAGCCGGCAGGTCAAGAACCTCACCGCTTCTTACAAGAATATTGTCGACCTGGGCGCGAAGCTCATATTCGTCACGCCCAAGCCGTTGGAGACGACGCGACGCGTCGCCGGGTTCTTTGACGTGGAATTCGAGTTCTGGCTCGACGAATCGCTGGCGGCTACGCGCCAGCTCGGGCTGCTGCTCGAGTCCGGCGTTCCCAAGGACTATTACACCGAATACGGCAGCGACACCATCTGGCCGACATCGCTGGTCATTGGTGCAGACGGAATCATTCGATACGTCGAGCTATCGAAACATATCATCGACCGGCCGAACCCGAAGACGCTCCTGCGAGAACTGCAAAAGGCCATCGACGCCTGAATCCGGATCAGACGTCACCCGAGATTATTTTCCGCGCCCGACGGTCGGCGATGACGTTCGTCGGTTCGCCTGTGCGCGACGCTTCTTCAAATATATCTGCAAGTCTCGAGCCGATCTGCGCGACGAGCTCCGTCACGCCGTCGTCGTCCACGTCGCCAAAATATTCACACGCCACATTGATAATGCCGCCGGCGTTGATCACGTAATCGGGCGCATAGAGGATGCCCGCGTCCGCCAGGCGCTGCCCGTCTTCCGGGCTGCGCAGCTGATTGTTCGCGCCGCCAGCGATGATTCGGGCCTTGAGCCCGGGGATCGATTCCTCATGGAGGATGGCGCCGAGCGCACAGGGGGCGAGTACGTCGACATCAGCTCCGAGTATCTCCGTGTTCCCGACACGTTCCGCAGAGAACTCGTCGCACACCCTGTCGACCCGGGTCTCGTCGAGATCCGATACCACGAGGGTCGCACCCGCTTCATGCAGCAATTTGCAAAGGTGATAACCCACGTGTCCGACGCCCTGAACGGCAACGCGCATGCCTTCCAGGTCATCTCGGCCCAGCCTGGCCTTCGCCGCGGCCTGGATGCCGCAATAGAGACCGTACGCGGTCTTTGGCGAGGGATCGCCACCGGCCTTGCCCGATTGCAGTGGCAAGCCGGACACATAACGTGTCCTGCGCGCGATGGTTTCCATGATTTCCACGCTCATGCCGACGTCCTCGGCCGTAATGTAGTCGCCGCCGAGAGTGTCCACGAATTCGCCGAAGCGCTCGAACAAAGCATCGCTTGCGTCGAAGTCGGGCGTTTTTATGATTACGGCCTTGCCGCCGCCGAACTTCAAACCCGCCATTGCATTTTTGTAGCTCATGCCCTGCGACAACCGCAGTACGTCATAAAGCGCATCGTCGTCGTTGGCATAGGTCCACAAGCGGGTCCCTCCCGCGGCAGGACCCAGGGCGGTCGAATGAATCGCGATGATCGCGCAAAGGCCGGTAGGTTCATCACGGCAAAAAAGCACACGCTCATGATTATCGAACGCCGGGTTACTGAAGACTGTCATCGCTTCATTCCTTAGAAGGGCACACCAACCGCTTTGCACAGAAATCTCATGAACGGCGCCGCCGCGGTGAAAGTCGTTTCCACCTTACGCTGAAACCGGGGGTTTAGGCTATCCCCTACGTCTAGATTTCTGACCGCGATGAAACTCTTTCGCTTGATGTCCTCTATCAGCTCGTGGTTCTTGTCGAATCCGCGGGGTGCGCGACTCAGCGACTCACCCCCGAGTTCGAAATGGCGGCGAAACTTCGGGTCGCCGAGCGCAATTTTCCATTCAGACGGCCTTGCGGCGATGCGCTGCCTGATTGCGTGCAGCGCATCTGATTCAGGCCGCCACATGCCCACGCCGAGAAATACCTGCTCGGGATCGATATGCACGTAGTAACCCGGAGAGTGAACGTCCTTCGCCTGCTCGTGACGAAACTGGATGCCGATATTGGTCTTGTACGGCAGCTTGTTCTTCGAAAAGCGGGTATCCCGGTACACCCGCATCAACGAGCCGCCTACACGCTGTGGAATCGCGGTGAAATGTGGTGCGAGTTGCGCGAGCGGTTCCTGCATTGACTGGATGAATCTCAACGCCACATCGAGCACTTGCTCCTCGTAGCAAACCTTGTTTTCGTTGAACCACTCGCGATTGTTGTTGGCCGAGAGCTGCTCGAGGAATTCGATCGACGCCTTCTCGAAGCCGGCGTAACGAGGGATGGCCACTAGCTACGCCCTTCACCATGTTCTTCGTGCCGGGTACAACCATCAAAATCCTTCTCGACGACGATCGCGAGCTTTTCACCGTCCACGAGTACCTGCTCGCCCTCGATAGCGACCTGCTCGGTCGCGGCCCACGCAATGACGGTAGTCTCGGGCAGGCGCACGGTGAGCACGTTGTCGGAAAAGAACGCGGCCGGTGCGACGCTGGCCGGGCTGCTCTCGAGTTCGTAGCGTAATTCGCGCCCTCCGGGAAAACCGGTACGCGCCGACACCACGCCTTGCTTCCGCAGGACCTCGACTTCGTCTTGCGTCAGGCGCAGTCCCACGGAATTGTCACGGATTCTGAGTTTCACTATTGTTTATGATTGTCCGCCGGACCCGATTAAAGCATGAATCCTCGAGGCCGGTAAGTCCGCCCGGCAGGAGCTGCCCTTGATCACTGATCCCTGGTTCTACGCGGCTGCCGTTCCGGCCGTGCTGATATTCGGCATTGCGAAGGGTGGCTTTGGCGGGGGACTCGGTGTGCTGGCCGTGCCGCTCATGGCACTGGTCGTATCGCCAGTGCAGGCGGCCGCCGTGCTGCTGCCGATTCTTTGTCTCATGGACCTCGTAGGGCTTTGGGCATATCGCGGCAAGTGGCTGTGGCCGGAACTGCGAATCCTGATCCCCGCCTCGATGGTCGGCATCGCCACAGGTACGCTGATGTTCGGCTTCATGAGTGCGGCAACCGTAAGAATCATCGTCGGTGTCGTCGCAATCACTTTCACCGCGCATTACATCTACTCGACACGCCACAGGCCGAACTCCGCGTTACCGCATTTCCCGCCGGCTGTGGGGTTCGCCGCCGGCGCGGCCGGAGGCTTTACGAGTTTCATTGCCCATGCCGGCGGGCCGCCGATCAGCATTTACCTGCTAAGGCGGCCAATGGACAGGACGGATTTCGTCGCGACGACGGTACTGCTATTCGCAGCGATCAACTACGTCAAACTGTTGCCCTACGGCTGGCTGGGCCAGTTGTCCGCCGAAAACCTCTTGACGTCGCTCATGCTTGCGCCCCTGGCGCCGGTCGGCGTGTACGCAGGCGTGTGGCTGCACCGGCGTGTCTCGGACCGCTTCTTTTTCCGCCTTATGTACGTGGTGCTGTTCGTCGTCGGCTGCAAATTGCTTTACGACGGCATGACAGCAATGTACTGAACGGCAGCCGGCGTCTCACGCAGCCTCGGCACAGTCACGAACACAATTATTCAGGCAGGTCCTGTCATGACCTGCCTGATGAGGATAACGCTCGGGGGTTGCCGGTAACTCGCACAGCGGACCGACATGGCATCCCTTATTCCGGGATGACGTTTTCCGCCTGCGGTCCTTTCTGGCCCTCGGTTACTTCCATCGTAACCTTCTGGCCTTCTTTCAGTGTTCTGAATCCTTCCGAAACGATCGCGCTGTGGTGAACAAAGACGTCCTTACCATCTTCGCGCTCGATGAAGCCGAATCCCTTATCGTCGTTGAACCATTTGACGGTTCCTGAAACTCTATCTTCTGACATAGTAACCTCAATACAACCCGCCTGCCCGCTCGGCACGATTTCGCCGCAACGGTGCAGCTTCCCAATCCTAACCGCAATTCCCGCCGTGGACGCAAGTTTACGGAACGGAATTATGCGGTCAAAATATTACAGCAATAAATAAGATCCTTTTTTTTAAAGAGCTTTTTTCTGCTTGCCGCAATGCAGCAGAACTTCCGCTTGCGGCAACATCGGAATGGAATTGCGCAGCTTTGCGCAAATTATGGTACGTCAGCCCCTGCGCCTGACATGGCTGCGGCCGAGCTTGCGCACGGAATCGCAGCCGGCAAGCGCCATCGTGCGTTCCACTTCGGCGCGCAGCAGCATGAGCGCACGCTCAACGCCGGCCTGGCCGCCGGCGGCCAGCGCAAACAGGTATCCGCGGCCGATACTGCAGGCATGCGCGCCCAGTGCCAGCGCCTTGACGACGTGGTTACCGCGGCGGATTCCGCCGTCGCAGATTATTTCCAGGCGATCACGCAGCGCGTCCGCCACCGCGGCGATACAGTCAACCGGCGCCGGCGCCGATTCCAGCTGCCGGCCGCCGTGATTCGACAGCATGACGGCGGTAGCGCCCGACTCGGCCGCCTTGCGGCAATCCTCGACGGTCTGCACCCCTTTGATGACGAGCGCACCCGGCCAGCGCCCCGCGAGCCACTCGACGTCTTTCCAGGTGAGCGACCGTTCGAGCTGCTCGTCGATGTACTTGCGGATCCCGCCCTTCCAGTTACGCGCGGCCTCGCTGCCACTCGTGATATTGACCATCTCCAGGTCATTGCGGAGCAGTGCCCGGTAAAGCCATCCGGGATAGCGCGCGAAACTCGCGACCTGGCGAAGCCGTGACCGCGGCGGGGCGCCGAAGCCGTAAACGAAGTCACGCTCCCGGTTTCCCGCGACCGGCGTATCGACGGTCAGCTGCAGCGCACTGTAGCCGGCTTCACTGCAACGATTGAGCCATTCATCGGTCAGGCCGCGATCCTTGAAGATATAGAGTTGAAAGGCTTTGGGCCCACCGGTCGCGGCCGCGACGTCCTCGATGGTCGCCGTGCTCAGCGTGGACAGGCTGTAGACCATGCCGAATTTCTCGGCGGCACGCGCCACTGCCGGCTCGCCCGCACCGTGAAACAGCTTCGACGCGCCGGTCGGCGCAATCATCACAGGCCAATCGACCTCTTGCCCGAAAATTGTCGAGCGCAGGTCGACGTTGCTGACGTCCGACAATTGCGACGGCAGCAGCTCGTAGTCGCCGAATGCTTCGGTGTTTCGCGCCAGCGTCAGTTCGTCATCCGCGCCGCCATCAAGGTAATGGAATACCGGCGCAGGCAAGCGGCGTTTCGCAACGCGGCGAAAGTCCATGACGTTGTTGCATTTGGCGATATTCACGGGGCGAGAATAGCACGCGGCTCCACAAAGTAAGGGCTGCTGCTGCTATGATTGCGCGCCAGCCTGAAACGGACGCTTGCGCACATCATGAACCAACTGCCGGACACAAGGACCCGCAACAGGGCGATTGCAGCCTGGCTTCTTGTCTGTTGTGGATTCGTATTTGCGATGGTCGTCCTCGGCGGCTTTACACGCCTCACGGGATCGGGCCTGTCCATCGCGGAATGGCGGCCGATCATGGGAACGCTGCCGCCGCTAAGCGACGCGGAGTGGCAACGGGTTTTCGAAATCTACAGGCAGACGCCGGAGTTCCAGCAAGTCAATTCGCACATGGATGTGCACGATTTCAAGGGCATCTTCTGGCTCGAGTATCTGCACCGCCTGCTGGGCCGGCTGCTCGGCTTCGTCTTCCTGCTGCCGCTCGTGTACTTCGTTTACCGCCGCTACATCAATTTACGCCAGCTGCCGTGGTACCTGCTGATGCTGGCGCTGGGCGGCGTCCAGGCCGTTATCGGCAAGATCATGGTCGCAAGCGGCCAGGTGGACGCGCCGCAGGTGAGTCATTACCGGTTGACCGCGCACCTCTCGGCCGCCTTCCTTGTATACGCGTTGATGTTCTGGCGTGCCCAGTCACTGCTGCACGGCGCGTCTTCCGGGGCACCCCACCCGTGGCGTCGATGGACAGTAGCGCTCACCGCACTGATCGCGGTCACGATTTTTTCGGGCGGATTCGTCGCGGGTCTCGATGCCGGATTGATCTACAACACGTTCCCGAAGATGGGGGACTACTGGATTCCACCCGGCCTGCTTGCGCTCGACCCTGTGTGGCGCAACTTCTTCGATAACCTGACCACAGTGCAGTTCGATCACCGGCTGCTCGCTCTGACTACGTTCGCGCTGATCGTAATTTACTGGTTCCGGGCGAGAGGCGCGGAACTGCCCCAGCGCGCGCGCAGCGGCGCGAACGCGCTGCTCGTGACGGCGGTGCTGCAGGTGTTACTCGGAATCTCGACCGTGGTGCTGGCGGTACCGACCTTGCCGGCAGTCAGCCACCAGGCAACCGCACTGCTGTTGCTGACGTCGGTCCTGTACCTTTTGCACGGCCTGAGACGCGACTGACCGCTGCGTCATAGGTGCAAATACCCATATAATCGGCCTATTGCTTCGGCGAGTATCTGCGACATGAAAAACGTACCTGCAACCCATTCTGCGCCGCCCGCCATCTGCTTCGACCAGGAATTGATCGAACGCTACGATGGGCGCGGCCCCCGTTACACGTCTTACCCGACCGCGCTGCAGTTCAGTGAGCGCCTCGGAGAGTCGGAGTACCGCGCCAACGCCCTGAACAGCAACGCGGGCGGGGCGCCACTGTCGCTCTACGTGCACATCCCCTTCTGTCACTCGCTCTGCTACTACTGCGGCTGCAACAAGATCGTCACCCGCAACCAGGTACGGGTCGAGCGCTACATGGAGATGCTGCACAAGGAGATCCTTATGCAGTCGGAGCTCTTCGACCGGTCTCGCGAGACCCGTCAACTGCATTTCGGCGGCGGCACGCCCACCTACCTCGACAACGACCAGATGGACGCGCTGATGGCTGCGCTGCGCGGCGCGTTCAACTTCGACGAAAGCGACGCACGGGAATTCTCCATCGAGGTAGACCCGAGGACGGTGGACGTCGAAGGCATCAAGTACCTGACCGACCTGGGCTTCAATCGCCTGAGCCTCGGCATCCAGGATTTCGATCCCACCGTGCAGGAAGCGGTAAACCGCATGCAGTCTTTCGAGGAGGTATCGGGGCTCGTCAAGGCTGCGAGAGCTGCGGATTTCAAGTCAATCTCCTTCGATCTCATCTACGGCCTGCCCCACCAGAATGTCGCGAGTTTCGATGCGACGCTCGACCGGGTCATCGGGCTGCGCCCGGACCGGCTCGCGGTCTACAACTACGCGCACCTGCCTGAGCGGTTCAAGGGCCAGCGCATGATCAACGCGGACGACATTCCCTTGCCCTCGACCAAGCTCGACATCCTGCACCACACGATCGACCGGCTCTCCGAAAGCGGTTACCTCTATATCGGCATGGATCATTTCGGGCTACCCGACGACGACCTCGTGCAGGCTCGCGGCGACGGCACGCTGCAGCGGAATTTCCAGGGCTACTCGACGCATGGCGGGTGTGACCTGATCGGCCTGGGCGTAAGCTCGATCTCGAGCATTGGCAATGTCTACGCACAAAACGCCGTCACGACCATGGAATACGAGACGCTGATCGAAGACGGTCACCTTCCCGTCAAGAAGGGCATCGCCGTGGATGACGACGACCTGCTGCGCGCAGACGTGATCCAGGCGCTGATGTGCTACGACCGGCTCGATTTCGATGACTTCGACGCCAGCCACGACCTCGATTTCCGGGACTATTTCAAGTCGGAACTCGAGCGGCTGAAGCCGCTGGCCGAAGACGAACTGATCGAACTCGACCCCGACGGCATCAGCATTACGGCAAAAGGCAGGCTGCTGCTTCGCTGTATCGCGATGGTGTTCGACCGTCACATGGCCGAGGTCGATACCAACAAACGCTTTTCCAGGGCGATCTGAGCAAAGGTCGCACTTCGACAAGCGCTCCTACAGGATCCCACGATTGCTGCAGGAGTGCGCCTGGGCGCGATAGCGGGTCGAGAACCGCTCCTACGAACGCAATCGCTGGTCAGCTCACCTCGGTCAGCCAGCCGTGGGTATCCGGCGCGTTGCCGTACTGGATGGCCTGTAGCGCTTTGCGCAGCTTCTCGGTATTGGGTCCTGCGCCACCATCGCGAACGGGGATCTCGTTGTCGTCATAAACGAGGGTGCCGACCGGGGTCAGCGTGGCCGCCGTACCTGAAAGCGCAGCTTCGCAGGTAGCAACCCATTCCAGCAATTCTTTCACCGTGAAGTCCCTTTCGTTGACCCGGTAGCCGAGGTCTTTCGCAATCGCAAGGATCGAGGCACGGGTCATACCGTGCAGGAACGAAGTATTCAGCGGCTTGGTAATAATTTCGTCGTCGCTGATCAGCAGGAAGTTGGCTGCGCCCGTCTCCTGCACGTCGCCGTCCGGACAGAACAGCACCTGGTCAACGCCGTATTTTTCCTTTGCGTCCAGCGTCGGCCCGAGTGCCGCCGCGTAGTTGCCGCCCGTCTTGGTGCTGCCGAGCTGTTCCGTGGAACGCGCGAACGTATCCGCGACGAGCAACTTGAGCGGCCTCGCACCACCTGCAAAGTAATCGCCGACCGGGGACGCGAGAACGAACAGCGTCGCTTCTGTCGACGGCGCGGCTGCCGCGCCGATGTTGGGCAAGGTGCCGATCAGCGTCGGACGGAGGTATAGAGAACTGGGCGGTTCCGGTATGTCGTCGAGTTGCCGCCTGACAAGGCTTTCGACCATTTCAGCCAGCAGGTCGGCGTCCGGAACCGGCAGGTGCAACGATTTTGCGCTGCGTTGCATGCGCGCGACGTGGTCATGAAGGCGGAAGATACGCGCCTTGCCGTCCGGCCAGCGGTAGGCCTTGAAGCCCTCGAAGCAGGTGCTCGCGTAATGAAAAACGTGTGATGCCGGGTGCAGGGGCAGCGGCGCGAGCGGTTCAATCGCCGCCTCGCCCCAGCGGCCGTTTTCAAACCGCGCGATCGACATGTGATCGCAGAATACGGTGCCGAATTGAGCCATGAGAATTCTAATTTGGATTAAAAACCAGGGGCGGTAACTGTGCCATTAAACGACCACCGTTGGCCAGCCCGGCAAACGGGTAGCGGTTTCTAGAAGCTCGGCGGTGTGCAGGCTGATATGAGCTCACAGGCTTCGCTGCCCGGATTCAGGAAACTGTGCGGCTGGTTACTCCTGAAGTAGTACGCGTCACCGGCACGCAGGATCGCCGACTGTTCGCCGACCGTCACCTGCAACCTCCCCTTCAGAACAAGACCGCACTCCTCACCCTCGTGGGTGATGGCGTGTTTTCCGGTGCCCGCGCCGGGCTGGTAGCACTCCTTGATGAATTGAATGGCCTTGTCGTTCAGATTGGCACCGACCTGCAGGAATGAGACGCCACCGTCCGCGATCTCGGTCAGCTCGTCAGCACGAAAAAAGACGCGATCCGGGGTTTCGGGCTCGTCGCTGAAGAACTCCGAGAGCCGCACCGGGATACCGTCCAGCACTTTTTTCAGCATGCTTACGGTAGGGTTCAGTTTTCCGGCCTCGATCTGGGAGATCGTCGCATTGGCAACGCCGGATTGCCGCGCCAGCTTACGTTGCGAAAGCCGGTGCCGCAGGCGAATCTGCCGCAGGCGGGGACCGATCGGCTGCTCCATCGTTCGGCTCCAGGATTGTTTAGCTTACTGAACATTTTGTGGGGATGCGCCTTTTAAATCAAGCGCTTAATAAACCTCAACTAACTAATTGTTTAACATAGCTGCTCGGGCGTACACTCCCTTCTCAATTGCCTGGATAGCCTGGAGCAGCCATAGCATGAGCGCACCCGCCAAGAAACTCGACGCATTCTGGATGCCGTTCACGGCCAATCGTGATTTCAAGAAGAAGCCCCGCATCATCACCTCGGGAAGCGGCCACCACTACACGACCATCGACGGTGACAAGATCTACGATCTGTTCGCGGGCCTGTGGACCACGGGCATCGGAACAGGTTGCGCAGCTCGATTACTCGATGACCTTCCAGTCGGGCAACGAAAAGTCGTTTGCGCTGGCCGAGCGGGTCACCGACATGGCGCCCGAAGGCTTCAATCACGCGTTCTTTACGAACTCCGGATCCGAATCCGTGGACACGGCCCTCAAGATCGCGCTCGGTTATCACCGCGCCCGCGGCGAGGGTAACCGCACGCGCCTGATCGGCCGCGAGCGCGGTTATCACGGCGTCAATTTCGGCGGCATGTCGGTCGGTGGCATGGTGCCGAACCGCAAGGTATTCAGCCCCAACCTTATACCGGGCGTGGACCATATCCGCGCGACGATGGATATCGAGCACACCGCGTTTTCACGCGGCCAGCCCGAATGGGGTGCGCATCTTGCCGACGACCTGGAGCGACTGGCTGCGCTGCACGACGGCAGCAATATCGCCGCGGTCATCGTTGAACCGGTTGCCGGGTCGGCAGGCGTGCTGCCGCCGCCCGTCGGCTACCTCGAGCGCCTTCGCGAGATCTGCGACAAGCACGGTATCCTGCTGATCTTCGATGAGGTCATTACCGCCTTCGGGCGCGTCGGCAAGGCGTTTGGCGCCGAGCGGTTCGACGTGATGCCGGACATCATCACGACGGCGAAGGGCCTCACCAACGGCGTAATCCCGATGGGCGCCGTACTGGTGCGCGATCATGTTTACGACGCCTTCATGCAGGGGCCCGACTTCATGATCGAGCTTTTCCACGGCTATACGTATTCGGGACATCCGGTTGCCGCGGCCGCAGGGCTCGCCGCGATGGATGTCTACGAGGAGGAAGGCATCTTCGAGCAGGCGAAATCGCTCGAGCAGCCGTTCGAGGATCTGCTGCACTCGTTCGCCGACCACGACAAGGTCATCGACGTGCGCAACTTCGGCCTCATGGGTGCCATTGAAATGGCGCCGCGGCACGGCGCACCGGGCGCGCGGGGTCTCGAGACCCACAAACGTTGTTTCTGGGAAGAGAAGCTGATGGTGCGCAACGGCATGGACATCCTCAGTTTCTCGCCGTTCCTGAATTCGAAGGTCGACGACTGGAACAAGGCGTTTGACAGCGTACGTCACGTGATTGACACCATCGACTAAGCGAACACGACAGGAGAGCTCATGAGCGCCCGCCCCGCACAAGATATCGACGCAGCAAACATCGTCGGCCATTTCATCGACGGCTGCGACGTTGCCGATTCAAACCGGCCCGAACCGGTCACGAACCCCGCCACAGGCGAGGTCACCCGCCACGTCGCAATGGCGTCGCGGCAGACCGCGGAAGAGGCAATCGCCGCGGCCGACGCTGCCTTCCCTGCGTGGCGCGATACGCCACCGATCAAGCGCGCACGCATCATGTTCCGCTTCAAGCAGCTGCTCGAGGAGCATGCGGACGAAATCGTTGCCGCGATAACGGATGAGCACGGCAAGGTCCTCGACGACGCAATGGGCGAATTCATCCGCGGCGTGGAGGTCGTCGAATACGCCTGCGGAATCCCGGAACTGCTGAAGGGCGAGCACTCCAAGAACGTCGGCCCGAACATCGACAGCTGGGCCGAGCATCAACCGCTGGGCGTCGTCGCCGGCATCACGCCCTTCAATTTCCCGGCGATGGTGCCGATGTGGATGTACCCGATGGCGATCGCCTGCGGCAACACGTTCGTATTGAAGCCCTCGGAAAAGGACCCGACGGCGCCCTTGCTTTGTGCCAGGCTCTTGAGCGAAGCCGGCCTGCCGGACGGCGTCTTCAATCTCGTCAACGGCGACAAGGAGGCTGTCGATACGCTGCTGAGCGACGAACGCGTGCAGGCCGTCAGTTTTGTCGGCTCTACGTCCGTCGCTGAGTACATCTACACGACGGGCACGGCCAACGGTAAACGCGTGCAGGCGCTCGGTGGCGCGAAGAACCACGCCGTGGTCATGCCAGACGCAGACATCGACAACGCCGTGAGCGCGCTGATGGGTGCAGCCTACGGATCCTGCGGCGAGCGCTGCATGGCGATTTCCGTCGCGGTGTGCGTCGGGGACGAGACCGCGGATACCGTGGTCAGCAAGTTCCAGGAACGCATCGCCGAACTCAAGGTTGGCAACGGCACCGATACCGGCAACGACATGGGCCCGCTGGTAACGAAAGCGCATTACGACAAGGTCCGCTCTTACGTCGACCTCGGCGTCGAGGAAGGCGCCGATCTCGTTATCGATGGCCGCGAACTCATCGTCCCGGATCACGAAGACGGGTTCTTCCTGGGCCCGTGCCTTTTCGACCGCGTGACGCGCGACATGCGCATCTACAACGAGGAAATCTTCGGGCCTGTGCTATGCGTCGTTCGCACGAAGTCGGAAGAAGAAGCGATGCGGCTGATCGACGAACACGAGTACGGCAACGGCACGTGCATTTTCACCCGCGACGGCGAGGCGGCGCGTTACTTCGCAGACAGGATCAAGGTCGGCATGGTCGGCATCAACGTGCCGCTGCCGGTACCGGTGGCCTACCAGAGCTTCGGCGGCTGGAAGCGTTCCCTGTTCGGCGATCTTTACGCCTATGGGCCCGACAGCGTGAGGTTTTATACGCGCCGCAAGACCATCACGCAGCGCTGGCCCTCGGGCGGCGTCCGCGAAAAGGCGCAGTACACCTTCCCGAGCAACCAGTGAGCCTGCGGGGGTGGAGAATCAGGCGCGATTCGTGAACACTATGTGGTTCCCGAATCAGCTCCGGAGAGCGTCGATGACAAAGCGTACCCTTGCGATTTGCTGTCTCGTGTTCGCCATATCGGCACACGCACAGGAAGCCGCGAATCCCTTCACCAGCAAAGAGGTGTCTCCGGGCATCCATGTGATTTACGGCGCGGGCGAGAAATTCGTCGGTGGCAACGTGAGCGTCATGGTTGGTGACGAGCATGTCGTGCTCATCGATGACGCCATGGTGCCGACAGCACCGGCTCTTATTGATGCTGTCGCCGCGATCGCGGGCAAACCCGTCGATTTCGTGATCAACACGCATTATCACGGTGACCACACGGGTGGCAACGCGCAGCTGGCGAAAGACGGCACGCTCGTCGTTGCCCATGACAACCTGCGCAAGCGGCTCCTCGAGAAACCCGGGGATGCCGGTGGGGCTGCTGGAATACCGGTGCTCACCTTTTCCGAGACGGTAACGTTCCACGTCAACGGCAAGATTGCGAAAGTCTTTCATTTACCGCATGCACACACGGACGGTGACGGCGCCATTCACTTTCCCGAAGCCAACGTCATCCACGCGGGCGACGTGCTCTTCAACGGCATCTTCCCGTACGTCGATCTCGATGGTGGTGGCAGCATCGCAGGCTTTATCGCTGCACAACAGCAGCTCATCGACATGGCCGACGACGACACGTTGGTACTCGCGGGTCACGGCGATCCTGTGGCGACCAAGGCCGACGTCGAACGCAACCTCGCCGTTCTCGTGGACGGTCGCAAACGCGTCAAGGCGCTCGTCGACCAGGGCATGTCAGAGGAGGAGATCCTGGCTGCCAATCCCCTCGCCGACTACCACGACGATTACAACTGGAGCTTCATCACGACGGAGCGGATGACACAAACTCACTACCGCGACCTGACATCGGAATAGAAAAATGGACAACAGGAAAACCGAAAATTTCGTAAACGACATGTGGGACAGCTCGATCATTCCCGAGCTCTGCGACTACATCAAACTACCGAACAAATCCCCGCACTTCGATCCCGACTGGGAGAAGCACGGCCATATGGAGAAGGCGGTGCAGCAGCTCGAGGCCTGGTGCAAGACCCAACCTGTCAAGGGCATGTCGGTCGAGATCGTGCGGATCGAGGGGCGCACGCCCGTGCTCTTTGCCGAGATCCCCGGGGACTCGGACGACGTGGTGCTCCTGTACGGCCATTACGACAAGCAACCTGAGTTCAGCGGCTGGGCCGAGGATCTCGATCCCTGGGAGCCGACGATCCGGGACGGCAAACTCTATGGCCGCGGCGGCGCAGACGACGGCTACGCCGTGTTCGGCTCGCTGACCGCCATTCGTGCCCTGCAGGAACAGGGCATCCCGCATGCACGCTGCGTCGTGTTGATCGAGGGCTGCGAGGAGTCGGGCAGCTTCGACCTGCCCTACTACATCGAGAAACTCGAGGACCGCATCGGTTCGCCGGACCTGGTGGTCTGTCTCGATGCCGAGTGCGGCAACTACGAGCAGCTGTGGTGCACGACCTCGTTGCGCGGCAACCTGACGGGCACCCTGCGCGCCGATGTGCTCACCGAGGGCGTACACTCCGGCAGCGCCGGCGGCATCGTGCCGTCGAGTTTCCGCATCCTGCGCAAGCTGTTGAGCCGCATCGAGGACGAGGACAGCGGCCAGCTCAAGCCGGAAGCCCTGCACGCCGATATCCCGGAGCAGCGCATCGAGCAGGCGAAGCTTGCAGCCGGGACGCTGGGTAAAGGCGTCTACAGCAAGTACCCGTGGGCGCTGGAAGATGCAGCCCCCAGCGAATCGCCGTACGAGCTGTTGCTGAACAACACCTGGCGGCCGACCATGAGCGTGACCGGCGCTGCGGGCCTGCCCGCACTTGTCGACGCGGGCAACACGCTGCTGCCGTTCAACACCTTGAAACTGTCGTTCCGCCTGCCGCCCACCTGCGACGCCGGCGATGCCGCAAAGACCGTGCAGGAAATTCTCGAAGCCGATACGCCGCCGCTGTCGAAGGTGTCGTTCCACGTCGAATCGACCATGGCCGGGTGGAACGCACCGCCTGTCGCAGAGTGGCTCGAAGCGTCCATGCAGAAAGCCTCACAGGCGTTCTTCAGCAAACCGTCGATGTATATGGGCACCGGGGGCACGATCCCGTTCATGGGCATGCTGGGCGAGAAATTTCCCGAAGCGCAGTTCCTGATCACGGGCCTGCTGGGGCCGAATTCGAATGCGCACGGTCCCAACGAATTCCTGCACATCGATACCGGCAAGCGCGTCACGAGCTGCGTCGCACAGGTACTCGCCGACCACTACGTGCACAAGACTGGCGTAAAAGCCGCCGCCTAACGGGAAATGCGATCCAGACTGCGGCGGGGCGAAAGCAACCGAGGAAGCGCAGTGTACCCGGCACGTACATGAGCATTTCGAGGTGGGTTTCAACGCCGTATGACGCTGGCTGAGGTTTTTCCTACGTGGTGAACATGATCATGATGCCGGCGGCTATAGCCGAGCCGATGACGCCGGCGACGTTCGGCCCCATGGCATGCATCAGCAGGATATTGTGCGGGTTGGCTTCCAGGCCGACCTTGTTGGCGACGCGGGCCGCCATCGGTACTGCCGAAACGCCGGCGGCACCGATCAGCGGGTTGATCGGGTTGTGCGAAACCTTGTTCATGACCTTGCCCATGAGCACACCGCTGGCCGTACCGATCGCGAATGCGACGACGCCGAGCAAGAGGATGCCCAACGTTTCGACCGACAGGAACTGATCGGCGCTGAGCTTGGATCCCACCGAGAGCCCGAGGAATATCGTCACGATATTGATGAGCGCATTCTGCGTGGTGTCGGACAGTCGATCCACGACACCGCATTCACGCATCAGGTTGCCGAATGCCAGCATGCCGAGCAGCGGCGCCGCCGTCGGCAACAACAATGCAACCAGCAGCAACAACAATATGGGAAACAGGATGCGCTCGGTCTTCGACACATCGCGCAGCTGCACCATATGAATCTTGCGCTCGTCTTCGGTCGTGAGCAGCCGCATTATCGGCGGCTGGATGATCGGGACCAATGCCATGTAGGAATACGCCGCGACGGCAATCGCGCCCAGCAGCTGCGGCGCGAGCATGCCCGATACGTAAATTGCCGTCGGCCCGTCCGCGCCTCCGATGATACCGATAGCGGCCGCTTCCTTCAGGGTGAAGTCCATCACGCCGAGTTCTGTCATGCCAAGCGCGCCGAGCAGCGTTGCGAAGATGCCGAACTGCGCCGCGGCGCCCAGGAACAGGGTGCGTGGATTAGCGAGCAAAGGCCCGAAATCGGTTAGCGCGCCGACCCCCATGAAAATAATCAACGGAAACGCGCCCGTCTTGATGCCTACCTCGTAAGTCAGGTAGAGCAATCCGCCAGGCTCGGCGATCCCGGCGCCCGGGATGTTGCTCAGTAGCCCGCCGAAGCCGATGGTGACCAGCAGCAGCGGCTCGAACTTCCTGACGATACCCAGGTACAGAAGGCCGAGGCAGATGAGAAGCATGGCGGCCTGCCCGCCCGTGATCTGATATAGGCCTGAGCCGCGCCAGATTTCGAGGATCAGCTCCATCAGCCCGCGATGGCAACGAGCGGGTCACCCACGGCGACGACGTCACCTTCGCGGACGAACACGTCGCTGATCGTCCCGGCGCTCGGCGCGCTTACCGCGGTCTCCATCTTCATCGCCTCGACCACGAGTAGCGGCTGCCCTTTCTCGACACGGTCACCTGGCGCGACATTCACCTTGAAGACATTGCCCGCGAGCACTGCTTTCACTGCTTCGCCAGACGATCGGGGCGCAACATTCGGCCCCGCCGGCGCCGGGCTGAGATCGGCGAGTTGGCCGTCCTCCGCCACCTCGACCGTAAATTCCCTGCCGTTCACCCGGACCGAGTAAACGGCCGGTCCCTGTGCAGCGGGGGCCGGCGCGGCGGGGGGCGGCGGCGCCTCGATGCCAGGCGGCGGCTCGAAGGCGTCCGGTTTGCCGCGGTTCTGCAGGAAGCGGATGCCGATCTGCGGAAACAGCGCATAGGTCAGGACATCATCGATGACGTCGGACGCGAGATTAATCTTTTTCTCGATCGCTATATGACTGAGTTTCTCGGTCTGCAACTCGAGTTCCGGCTCGAGCAGGTCGGCAGGGCGACAGGTTACCGGCTCGGCACCCTCGAGCACCCGCGCCTGCAGCTCCTTGTTCACCTCGGCCGGTGTCGCACCGTACTCGCCCTTCAGGACTCCCGCAGTCTCCTTGGTAATAGTGGTGTAGCGGGAACCGGAGAGAACATTGATGACCGCCTGGGTTCCCACGATCTGGGATGTCGGCGTTACGAGTGGCAGCATGCCGAGATCACGGCGCACCTGGGGGATCTCCTCAAGTACCGCATCGAGCTTGTCGCCGGCATTCTGTTCGCGTAGCTGGTTCTCGAGGTTCGTCAGCATGCCGCCGGGGACCTGGGCAACCAGTATTCGGGAATCGACGCCCTTGAGCCCGCCTTCGAATTTCGCGTATTTCTTGCGTACCTCGCGGAAATAGGCGGCAACCTCCTCGAGCGCCTGCAGATCGAGACCGGTGTCACGATCCGTGCCTTCCAGTATCGATACCAGGGACTCTGTTGGTGAGTGACCGTAAGTCATGCTCATCGACGAAATCGCCGTATCGATGTTGTCGATGCCTGCCTCCGCCGCTTTCACGCAGGTTGCCGTGGACAAACCGGTCGTTGCATGGCACTGCATGTGAATCGGGATGTCGACCGCTTCCTTGAGCCGGCTGACGAGTTCGAACGCGACATACGGACGCAACAGCCCGGCCATATCCTTGATGCAGATCGAGTGGGCACCCATGTCCTCGATACGCTTGCCGAGATCGACCCACAAATCGATCGTGTGCACGGGGCTCACGGTGTACGAGATGGTGCCCTGGGCATGCTTACCGACCGCGACCGTGGCTTTGACCGCCGTCTCCAGGTTCCTGAGGTCATTCAGCGCATCGAAGATGCGGAAGACATCGACGCCGTTGACGGCACAGCGCTCGACGAACTTCTCGACCAGGTCGTCGGCGTAATGCCGGTAGCCGAGAATATTCTGGCCACGAAATAACATCTGTTGCGGCGTATTGGGCATGGCCGCTTTGAGAAGGCGGATGCGCTCCCAAGGGTCCTCGCCGAGATAGCGAATGCAGGCGTCGAATGTCGCCCCGCCCCACGACTCGATCGACCAGAACCCGATCTTGTCGAGCTTGCCGGCAACGGGCAGCATATCGTCGATCCGCATACGCGTCGCCAGCAAGCTCTGGTGCGCGTCACGCAGCACAAGTTCGGTGATACCGAGTGGTTTCTTTTCGCTCATAGGTTTCTATATCAGGTCAATCAGGATTGGCGGTGCCGGCGAATGGCTGCGGCGATCGCAGCTACCTCTTCATGAGTAACATGATCATCGGGCGCCGCGGGCTGGAGTCTACTTACTACGTTCGCCATGAGAGACATAGCCCCAACCAGCACGGTCAGGAACACGAATACCGTTCCCATACCGGCGATCAAGAGCATCGTGCCTAGTTCGAGCAGGCTTTCTTCCATGACATCCGAGGTCTACAAAGCGCGGATGGCCGATTATACTGGATCGGAAAGATTGACGTAGCGCTGAACGCGCCGAGCAAATGGTTGCGTCGGCAACTGCAGCCGTGAACTTCAAGAATCTCGCCATGCGACATCGCGTTACCGACAATATTCGTTTGGGCCGGCACAGCTCCATCCTTTTGCTGTTGCTCATCGCATGGGGGCCGCAATCGGGTGCGCAGCAGGCACCGACCCTGGAAGGCCGGGAAGTGATGGTCGCGGCGCCCGTGCCGAAAGACGGAGACCTCGAAGCGGCCGATGCCGTCATCGGCAATATTGTGCTCGAGAAACGCAACATATTCGATCTTTCGGATCCGAAAGAGAACAAGTGGCTCTACCGCTGGGCGAACCGGCTGCACATCATTACCCGCGACCGCGTCATTCGTAACCAGTTGCTGTTCGAGGATGGCGACGCCTACTCCGGCCGCCTGCTCGAGGAAACCGAGCGAATCGTGCGGTCTAACCGCTTCATTTACGACGCAAGGATCGAGCCCATCAGGTACGAGAACGGCGTTGTCGATGTGAAGGTCACGACGCAGGATGTCTGGTCGCTGACGCCCGACGTATCGTTTTCCCGCAGCGGCGGCGAGAACCGGACGGCCCTCGGAATCGAGGAGACCAACCTCCTGGGCCGGGGTCAGCTTCTGCGGCTGAAGTGGATCGACAATGTTGATCGAACGTCCACGCAGTTCGATTTCGAGGACAGGAACCTGGGCAGCAGCTGGGTCTCGATGTTCCTGCGCCTTGCTGACAACTCCGACGGCGAAACCCAGTTGCTATCCATCGTCCGGCCATTTCACGCGCTGGATGCACGCTGGTCGGGTGGCGGCTGGGTCTCGTTCGACGACCGCCGCACGGCGCTCTACCGGCTGGGAGACGAAACTGCGGAGTACCGCCACGAGCGCGACTACGTGACGGGCTTCGGCGGCTGGTCGGCGGGTCTCAGGGACGGCTGGGTGCGGCGCTGGAGCGCCGGCTATGTCTTCGATGACAACCGGTTCTCGGAAGCTGTCGATCCCACGCTGCCCGCCGTTATCCCGGAGGACCGCAAGCTGGTATACCCGTTCCTGGGGCTCGAAGTCCTGCAGGACGAGTTCAGCACGACGAGCAACACCAATCAGATCGGTCGCACCGAAGATTTCTACATGGGCACGCGCCTTTCGGCGTCTGTCGGCTGGGCGGACGAGAGCTTTGGCGCCGATCGCGACGCGCTGATCGTATCCGCCGCGCTCAATCTCGGTTTCGGCTCGCTGGAAAAGACCGCGTTGCTGCTCACCGCCGCAACGAGCGGCCGGCGCGAGGGCGGCAACAGCAAGAATGCGATCACGTCGATCCGGGCGGGCTTCTACCACCGGCAGTCGGAAAAGCGGCTGTTCTTCATGAAACTCTCAGGCGCCGTTGGGCATGACCTCGACCTGGATAATCCGGTGCAGCTCGGTGGCAAATCCGGCCTCCGCGGCTACCCGCTGCGCTACCAGACGGGCGACTCGAAGATGCTGTTCTCGATCGAGCAACGCTACTTCACCGACTGGTACCCCTGGCGCCTGTTCCGCGTCGGCGGCGCGATATTCGCCGACGTCGGACGCACCTGGGGAGAGAACCCCATCGGCGAACGGAATTACGGCTGGCTAAAAGACGTCGGCTTCGGGTTTCGCTTCGCGCCCACCCGTTTCAGCACCAACAAGGTCGCCCACCTGGATTTCGCGTTTCCTCTGGACGGCGACCCGTCGATCGACAGCGTGCAGATCCTGCTGGAAGCCAAACGCAGCTTCTAGCCCGCCTCACAAAAACCTCAGTAAACAATCAGCAGTCCCGCAGGCCTTTGTCGGCGCCATGTTCGATGATATTCCCGTCGAATAACGGCACGCAAAGGAGATCACCATGAAAACCAGTATTGTCTCGTTGTCGCTACTTGCGGCCGCGGCGATCACATTGCCGGGTTGCAGCGCGACGCAGCATCGCGCCGAGGTACAGGACGATAACGTCGACCGGGTTACCGTCGGTATGGTGCAGCGCGAAATCAGGGTCGGCATGCCGACTGCCGAGGTCGCCGCGATACTCGGCGCACCGAACATCGTGTCCACGGACGCAGACCGCAACGAGGTCTGGATCTGGGACAAGATATCCAGCGACGTCTCGTACTCGCGCAGCAGCGGTGTCGTCGCCGGGCTCGTGATAGGCAGCTCCGGGGGCGGTGCGGGGGGCGGCAGCAAGAATGCCGGCGCCCGCAGCTCATCGCAGCGCACCCTGACGGTGATCGTCAAGTTCGACGACGCCGGCCTCGTGCGTGACTTCTCCTACCGCACCTCGAGTTTCTGACAAGCTACCAGAGGAGGCCGAGATGAAAACCTACTCCAGCATTCCGTTGATCACGATCCTCGCTTTGCTCGTGGGCGGTTGCGCATCGGCACCGCCCGCCGCAAAAAGCGGGGTCGAATTGCAGGCCTACCAGGCAAGAGAATTCGAGACGAGCAAACGCGCCGCGTTCTCGGCCACGATGTCCGTGTTCCAGGACCTCGGTTTCATTATTGACGACGGCGACTTCGACACCGGGCTCATTACTGCGACCGGTCCGACGCAACGTCATGAAATGGAAATGAGCGACCTGCTGGCGCAAGTATTTTCCGGTACCGACACGAGGGGTGCGACGCACAGGCGGGCAACGGCGTTCGTGGAAAAAATGCCGTCGGGACTCGTGAGGATTCGCCTGAACTTCGTTGACAACATCGTGAATTTCTCGAGCGGACCCCGGCAATCGCAGCCGGTGCAGGAACCTGCGTTATACCAGGACACGTTCGAAAAGATCGACAAGGCGATATTTGTAAGATCGGCGACTACGTAGACGTAACGGCCGCCACGTTACGGCGGCTACCGGCAGAGCTCGTCCATTCTCGCCTTCGTTTCGGCGATCGTGGCGGCGGCATCCTTCTCGCTGAGGTACTCGCGCTCGCCGGCATCGTTGCTTCGATACAGGCGGGGTGCGTTGAGGTAGGACTCGAAGATCTCGGTGGCTCGCTTGCAGTAGTAGGCGTCGGCCGCCTCGCGCTCGGCGCGCTCCTCGGCGGTTTCGCCCGGGTACGCGTAGTCGTCGCCGGCATCGTCACCATCAGGGCTCTCCACTTCATCGAGAGTGCCGCCGGAATGCCAGACCAGCTGCACGCCGACCGCGTCTTCATGACCGGGCGTATCGGCATAGTGGCGCTTGCCGTTTTCGTCGACCCACGTATAGATCGCCTTCATCGTATCGACGAAATGGGTCTTGCCGTTTGCGTCAACCCATTTCCAGACGTCGGCATGCGCCGTGAGGATCAGGCCGAAGGTCAGCGACAGTATGGACAGTGATCGGATCATATTGGCTCCGGGCAAAGCCAAGTATGGTGTTTTACGCCCAGCAAACAGGTGACTCGCGTCACAATTTCGCGCTGGCACGTGCCACCTCACGGCGGCGTTTGCGGCATGATTTCGTAAAGTCCGAAGCCATCGTCGAAGAGAAGCTGCTTCAGGCGTTCGTCCGCGAATGCGTTGACCCGGGCAGCTGTGCGTTCATCCGTCGAACCCAGCCACTGCCGAAACAGACCCGTGTGAACGACAATATGGCTGTAGCCGAGCCCGAGCAGGCGATCCGCGATCCCGTCGCCGGATTCCGACCGCTCCGCGACACTGGTAAATACCGCGTTCACCACGATCGCGTCGACGGAAAAGTAGTAGCGGCGATTTCCGAGATACAGGCCCAGGACCTTCTTGTCAGTTGCAACCAGCTGGTTAGCCAGCGAAATGGCCGCATACTCCGGCCGATGACTGTCAACGTATGACGCATAGTCCACCTGGCCGGTGACATACGGCACGGGATCGATCTTGCCGAACAGTGCATGGGCATAGAGCAGGTTCGGCACGAAATATGCGATGACGAGGAGCCCCGTCACGGCGCGAGCCTTGCCTGTCGAGGAAGATCGTTCTGCGAGCTGCCGGTGAATTGCCCAGAGGCCGCAGGTTGTAAGCACCACGAGCGGCGGCACGATCGTCGCAACCCAGCGCAGCCGCATGTCCGTCAGCAGGAACACCAGCACGATCATCAACACCGCATATGTACCCAACAGGAGGTGTTCCCTGTGCCCGATACCCGCCCGTCTTGCGAGTACGAGTAATGCCAGCGGCAGCAAGAGCAACATGGGGTTCAGGCGGCCGTCGAAGTATTTCGGGTTGTCGTCCTCGCCTTCGAAGAATATGCGCAATGGAATCAGGAGCGTATACGGCAAACTTTCTTCATGCACGAGCCGCCGCGTCAACAAGGGGCCGAGCGGCTTTTCGCCTTTCCCTGCCTGCTCCCCGATTGCGGCGCGTGCATGCGCCTCGGCATTCGCCGTCTGATCCGGCGACGGTAGTTGCTCTGCCTGCCCGGCGAACACCCCCTGCGCCAAGGGGTACAGCGGATTGCCGGTCAGACTGTAGTTTCGAGCCAGCCAGGGCGAGAACACCAGGAGAGAGATTGCGACAAACAGCACTCCGAACTTCACGGCATTGAGCTGCTCGGCGTGCGGGTTGTCGCGCCGGAACCGGAACAGGTAGAAAAACGGCAGCAACAGGCTCAGCAACAGGAAGGAGACCAGCGCGTTGTATTTCGTGCCCAGGGCAAGTCCGCTGCAAACGGCTGCGAGTACCAGCCAGCGGGTCTTGCCCGTCTCCTCGAGCCAGATCGCGACGCTGAACAGTGCTGCAGTCGTGAAGAAAATGAGCCCGAGATCCACGTACACGGTCACCGACAACTTCACTATCAACGGCAATGTCAGGAACATCAGTCCGCTGAGTGCCGCCCATGATGGACCGAGCCTTCGCCGCACGAAAAGAAAGATGAGCACTGCGGTGAGCAGCGCGAATGCGAAATGCAGGTACTTTGCCGCAATGTCGTGGCCGAGCGCGACCGGTGCCATGTACAGGACATCGAGTAGTTGCGGATAGTACGAGAACAGTATGTCCGGCCGCTCGTGGATTCCGCCGCCCTCGACCCAGAGCTTCGGCACCGCCAGATGATGCGTCAATGCATCCCGGCTGACCGGGGGTACGCTGGCCAGCAGAATGATCCACAGCACGTGCAGTATGTACGCGGCGGCGAAAAGGCTTTTTGTCCTGGTTGACATCGACCACCCGGGCGGCAATGACAAGGCAGTCTACACAGCGTCAGTTGCGAAACAAGAACGCAGCTCTCATTCGGGCTAACGGCGATCGATACGGCGCCAATTGCTTGTAGGTGAACGTTTCTTCCAGCCGTAGAACGGATGGCGGCGCAGCAATTCCGGTTTACGGAACAGCAGGACCAGCAACGCCCCTGCAGCGAACCCGCCAACGTGCGCCCAGAACGCCACGCCGCCTTTCGCACCGACCGACCCGAAACCGCCGATGACCTGCAGCAGGAACCAGTAGCCGAGCATGAACACGGCCGGCACGGCGATGGTTGTGATGAAGAAGCCGAGAAATATCAGCAGGTGCACGTGCACGCGCGGATACAGCAGGATGTACGCTCCCATGACACCGCCGATTGCACCCGACGCGCCGACCATGGGCACCGTCGACTGTGGATTTGCGCCGACCTGCAACGCTGCGGCGGCAATCCCGCACAGGACGTAGAAGATCACGAAGCGTACAGATCCCATCGCATCCTCGACGTTATCGCCGAAGATCCACAGGAACCACATATTGCCGATGATGTGTAACCACCCGCCGTGCATGAACATCGACGTAAATATTGTCGGCCAGCTCGAAGTGCTGCCGAGTTCGCACCAGGTATTTGCGCCAAGCTGAACCTGCGTGCCCACGGGTACGGTTCCGAGCAGCTCGCCGGGTATCAGCCCGAGTTGGCAGATGGAGCCTGCCAGCAGCGGATTCGAACCCAGCCCCTGCACGAAGACCCACACCAGCGCGTTGACGGCGATAATGCCGAACGTCGCGTAGGGAACCAGGATTTGCGGGTTGTCGTCTCGGATCGGGAACACGTTCGATTTCCGGCAGCGGGGTGATCTACACTCACGCCTCCAACACGGAGTGCCCGTGCATAAAGACAGCATCATACACATCGTCGGGTGTCATGCCGAAGGCGAAGTCGGCGACGTCATCGTAGATGGCGCCACGCCTCCACCGGGCGATTCAGTCTGGGAGCAGTCGCGCTGGATAGCGCAAGACGACCGCCTGCGGCGGCTTGTCCTCAATGAGCCGCGAGGAGGAGTATTTCGTCACGTCAACCTCCTCGTGCCGCCGAAGCACCCCGGGGCGGACGTCGCATTCATCATCATGGAACCGGAAGACACGCCGCCGATGTCCGGATCGAACTCGATCTGCGTGGCGACCGTGGTCCTCGAGACCGGCATCGTGGCAATGAAGGAACCCGAGACGCAGCTCGTGCTCGAAGCCCCGGGCGGACTGGTCCACGTTACGGCCCATTGCGCTGCCGGCAAGGTCCGGTCCGTCAGGATCCGGAACGTGCCCTCATTCGCGTGCGCGCTTGACATGCCGCTCGAGGTTCCCGGACTGGGCCGGCTCAAGGTCGACACCGCATACGGCGGCGACAGTTTCGTGGTGGTCGACGTCGAAGGCCTGGGATTCGAACTCGTGTCGAGGGAGGCCCGGGAACTTGCGGAACTTGGCGTGCGCATTTCTGCTGCCGCGACCGAACAACTCGGCTTCAGCCACCCGCAGAACCCGGACTGGAAGCACATCTCGTTCTGTCTGTTTGCCGCGCCGATCCGGAGGCGTGGCGACGTGCTCGAAACACGGCATGCCGTTGCGATTCGACCCGGCAAGATCGACCGGTCTCCCACCGGCACGGGTGTCTCCGCGCGGCTCGCGTTGCTGCACGCCCGTCAGGCCATTGCCCCCGGCGACTCGTTGCTCGCGTATTCGATCATCGGCTCCAGGTTCACGGGACGCATAGAGGGCGAGACGTCCGTCGGCGACAGGGCAGCAATCATTCCCAGTATCGAGGGCCGTGCCTGGCGCACGGGTTCCCGGAAAATCTTCGTCGATCCCGACGATCCCTGGCCCGAGGGCTACAGAGTCTCCGACACCTGGCCGGGCGCCTAGATTGGCAACACCGTCGAATGCTTGATCTCGGAGAGCGCGATGCTCGAATTGATCTCCTGAATTCCTGGCAGCTGTGAAAGCTTTTCAAAAAAGAACTGCTCGTAGGCCTTGATGTCTTCGGTGACGATACGCAGGAGGAAATCGACGTTACCGAGCAACACGTAGCAGTCGAGTACCTGGGGATAGCTCCTTACCGATTCCGCGAACGCCGCAAGATTGCTGCGGCCGTGCGAGGTCAGCTTTACGTGGGCGAAGACCATCGTGTTGAGGCCGATCTTCTCGCGATCAATCTTGACGGGCTGTTCGCGAATGATTCCCTCGTCGCGCAGGCCCTGCATGCGGCGCCAGACCGCAGACTGCGAAAGGCCGATCCGCTCCCCGATCGCTGCAGCATTGATGCCGGGCTCCGACTGCAACAGGTGAAGGATCTTGCGGTCGACGGAATCGATATGAACGGACTGCATGAATATTTCACTTAATAGAATAATCTTGCATAAATTATGCTCTATATAAGCATATAGAACAAGAATTAGAGACGAAAATTGGCGTTAAGAGGGATATATTAGCGGAAGCTTTATATGCATCGGGAGCAAGCATCCATGGGCATTTTCAACCATCCCGAGTTCGATCGGCACGAATCGGTTCACTACTTCGAAGATCCCGGGTCCGGCCTGAAGGCGATCATAGCGATCCATTCCACGGCGCTCGGACCCGCCGCCGGCGGCTGCCGTCGCTGGACCTACGCAAGCGAAGACCTCGCGCTCACTGACGTGCTGCGCCTGTCGCGCGGCATGACCTACAAGAACGCGGTCGCCGGACTGCCCTTCGGCGGCGGCAAGTCAGTGATTCTTGCGGCGGAACGTGCGCCGAAATCTCGGGCCCTGTTCGAAGCGTTCGGCCGCGCCGTGGACTCGCTGAACGGGCGATACATCACGGCGGAGGACGTCGGAATCTCCGTCGACGACATGCACACCGTGCGCGGCAGCACAGCATTTGTATCCGGACTGCCGCAAACAGGCACGAGCGCCGGTGGCGACCCGTCTCCCTGGACCGCACTCGGAGTGTTTCACGGCATCGAGGCGGCTGTGGCAGCACGGCTGGGCGTCGATTCACTCGAGGGCATCACCGTGGCGGTACAGGGTGTCGGCCATGTCGGCGTGTATCTGTGCGAGCTCCTGCATGCCGCGGGCGCAAAGCTGGTCGTGGCCGACGTGAACGCGGAAAACCTGCGTGGCGCATGTGCGCTGGTTCCGGCCGAAACAGTCGCTCCCCGCGACATACTCTTCAGCGACGCCGACGTACTTGCGCCCTGCGCGCTCGGCAACGTGCTGAACTCTCAAACGATTCCGCACATTCGTGCCAAGGTGGTGGTCGGCGCGGCAAATAATCAGCTCGCAACGGCCGACGATGGTGCGCGACTAACGGAACGCGGCATCCTTTACGCACCCGACTACGTCGTCAATGCCGGCGGGGTCATCAGCGTTGCACACGAATACCTGGGCAAAAGTACGGAAGAGCGCGTTCGCAGCGAAGTCTGCCGGATCCCGGAACGGCTGCGGCAAATCTTCGCCGAAGCCGAAAGCAGCGCACAGCCCACCAACGTGGTGGCCGACGAACTCGCGCGCCGGATCGTCGCGCACGGCGCTCCGGGACTAGCCATAAACCAGACAACAGCGGGCCGCCTTATCGCGTAAAATACGCTGCCTGCCTTCCGCCGGACAATAAGGACTCTTCAACGAATGGCGAACAAGAAGTCACGACTGCATATTCCGCGGCCCACGGCGCGGCCGGGTGACAAGCCCGACTTCAGTTACCTCGAACTATCGGAAGCCGGAAGCGTCGACAAACCGTCAATCAACGCGCGGACCCGCGATATCGAGTTTCTGAGCAGCGGCTTGGTGCGGATTCTCGACGATGAGCACCGCGCGGTGGGTCCCTGGAAACCCGACCTGGATCCTGCGAAGCTGCAGGTTGCGCTGCGCTGGATGCTGCTAAATCGCCACTTCGACAAGCGCATGTGGCAAATACAGCGCCAGGGACGCATTTCTTTCTACATGGAAGCCGCCGGTGAGGAAGCAGTTTCGATCGGTGCCGCCATGGCGCTGCGCGCCGGTGACATGTGCTTCCCTTCCTACCGCAACCAGGGTCTGTTCATGTACCGCGGCGTCAAGCTCGTGGACATGATGTGCCAGTGCCTTTCGAATACCCGGGATATGTGCAAGGGCCGGCAGCTGCCTATCATGTACCACTCCAGGGGCGGCAACGTGTTCTCGATCTCCGGCAACCTGGCGACCCAGTACCCGCAGGCCGTCGGTTGGGCCATGGCATCAGCGATCAAGGGCGAGGACCATATCGCGGCTTCATGGCTCGGCGACGGCAGCACCGCGGAAGCCGATTTCCACCACGCGTTGACGTTTGCTGCCGTATACCAGGCACCGGCAATACTCAATGTCGTCAACAACCAGTGGGCGATCTCGACCTTCCAGGGCACGGCCGGCGGCGAACGACGTCCGTTTGCCGCGCGCGGTCTTGGGCTCGGCATCCCCGGCATTCGCGTGGACGGCAACGACCTGCTCGCCGTCTACGCCGTAACGCTGTGGGCGGCGGACCGCGCGCGACGCGGTGGTGGCCCGACGCTGATCGAGAACGTGACCTACCGGGGCGGCGCGCACTCCACGAGCGACGACCCGTCCAAGTACCGGCCCAAGGACGAGTGGGCTGCGTTCCCGCTCGGGGACCCGATCGAGCGATTGAAACAGCATCTCATCGTTGAAGGTCATTGGTCGGAGAAAAAGCACGAAGTCCTCGAAGAAGAACTCAAGGCAGAAGTCCATGCTGCGTGGAAGGAAGCGCAGCAATACGGCACCATGACCGAAGGTCCGTTCCTCGATCCGTCAACGATGTTCGACGACGTGTACGCGGAGACGCCACGCCATCTCGAGTCTCAGCGCCGCCGCTTGCGCGAGGTCGAATCCGGCAATGGCAACGGAGGGACTTCGTAATGGCGCAGATGAACATGATCGAGGCCATTCGTTCTGCCCTCGATATTGTCATGGACAAGGACCCCAACGTCGTCGTTCTCGGCGAGGATGTCGGCTATTTCGGCGGTGTGTTCCGCTGCACGGACGGTCTGCAACGAAAATACGGCGAGTACCGCGTCATCGACGCGCCTATCGCCGAAGGCGGTATCATCGGCGCCGCGATCGGCATGGGCCTCAACGGGCTCCGGCCTGTTGCCGAGATCCAGTTCGCCGACTACATCTACCCGGGCTTCGACCAGGTGGTGAGCGAACTCGCGAGAATCCGTTATCGCTCCTGCGGTGAATTCTTCTCGCCGGTCACGATCCGCACCCCCTGCGGCGGCGGCATCCGTGGCGGTCAGACGCACTCCCAGAGCCCCGAGGCCATCTTCGCACATGTCAGCGGCATCAAAACGGTGATGCCCTCGAATCCCTACGATGCGAAGGGCCTGCTGATTGCCTCGATTGAGTCCGACGACCCGGTACTGTTCTTCGAGCCGAAACGTATCTATAACGGCCCGTTCGACGGGGACCCGGAAAAGCCGGCCGTGGGATGGACTTCGCACCCGAAAGGCGACGTCCCTGAGGGCCATTACACGGTACCGCTCGGTAAGGCCGAAATCGTTCGTGAGGGCAGCGAGCTGACAATCGTCACCTACGGCACCCTCGTGCATGTCGCGGTCGCTGCCGCGGAAGCTACGGGCGTGGACGCCGAAGTCGTCGATGTGCGCTCGATTTCACCGCTCGACGTCGACACGCTGGCCGAGTCGGTTACCAAGACCGGCCGCTGCATCGTCGCGCACGAAGCGACGCGATTCGGCGGTTACGGGGCGGAACTCGCCGCCCGCATCCAAAAGGAATGCTTCTGGCACCTCGAAGCCCCGATCGGGCGCATAGCCGGCTGGGACACGCCCTACCCGCACGCGTTCGAATGGCAGTACTTTCCGGGCAAGAAACGCATGATCGCGGGCATCCGCAGCATGATGGAGATCGAATGAGCGAATACATCTTCAAGCTTCCGGATCTGGGCGAAGGCACTGTCGAATCCGAGATAGCCGAGTGGTTCATTTCCGTCGGCGAACAGGTCAACGAAGAAGACGTGGTCGGGACCATGATGACCGACAAGGCGGCGGTCGAATTGTCATCGCCGGTGTCGGGGAAAGTCCTCAAACTCGCGGGCGAACCGGGAGATATCGTCGCTGTCGGCGCGCCGCTCGTGATCTTCGAAACCGATGCGGCAGCTGCAGCGGAATCGTCGCCACCCGCGCCGTCGCCACAGGCTGCAGAAGAACCGCAGCCCGAGCCGGTTCCGGTACCGGCCCAGGCACCGGCGGCTCCGCAAATGCAGACCACGACGCTGGACCGCAAGCGCATAATGACATCGCCGGCGATACGCCGCCGCGCAAAGGACATGGGCGTCGATCTCGCGCTCGTGCCGGGTTCAGGGCCCGGAGGACGCATTACGCGAACCGACTTCGACCAGTACATCAAACGGCAGGCAGCGGCAGTGGCGCCCGTCGCAGCGGCTCCCGCCGCAAGGGCCACCGAAGTCAAGGTCATCGGGCTGCGACGCATCATCGCCGAACGCATGTCCGAGGCGAAACGCGAGATTCCGCACTTTGCGTACGTCGAAGAGATCGACATCACCGAACTCGAGGCACTGCGCAAGCATCTGAACAGCAAGAAAACCGATCCGTCAGAACGGTTGACCTTGCTGCCGTTTCTCGGCCTTGCGCTGATCCGCGCACTGCGGGACTTCCCGCAATGCAATACGACTTACGACAAGGCGCGCAACGTATTGCTCAGGCATGGAGCCGTGCACCTCGGCATCGCGACGCAGACGCCCGACGGCCTGAAGGTGCCGGTCGTGCAAAACGCGCATGCCTTGTCTATGGACGCGCTCACCGCGGAAATCAGACGGGTATCGCAAGCGGCCAAGGACAACAGCGCAAGGAAGGAAGAGCTGAGCGGTTCGACGATCACCATTACCAGCCTTGGCAAACTCGGCGGCATCGTTTCCACCCCCGTCATCAACCAGCCGGAGGTGGCGATCATCGGCGTTAATCGTGCCGTGGAACGGCCGGTCGTCGTCGATGGCCAGGTAGCGGTGAGACTCATGATGAACCTGTCGTCGTCTTTTGATCACCGCTTCGTAGACGGCTATGATGCCGCGGCCATGATTCAAAGCATCAAGGAGATGCTGGAACATCCGGCGACGATATTCCTACCTTAGCCAAACACGGGAAACGCGCAAATGAAGATAATTTCACCGGGCCACGCGCTGGCCCTGCTGCTCTCTGCAGCTCTTACGTCCGCTATTGCGGCACAGCCCGAAGAACTCGAGCGGCCCTCTTTCCATGCGTCACAGTCAATGACGGTCAGGGCGACGGTCGAAGCAATCGATCATCAAACACGCGAAGTAACGCTCCGCATGCCCGAGGGAGACGCGGCGTCTTTCATAGCGAGCGAGGAGGCCCGCAATCTCGGCCAGGTTGCCGTCGGCGACGTGGTGAACGCCGAATACGTGGAATCGTTGTCGATCGAGGTAGTGGCCAACGAAGGATTCGAGCCCGAATCCGGCGAGTTGCAGGCCATGGCACGCACCAAGGAAGGCGAAATGCCGGGCGTTGCCGCCATCGATACGCAGGTTACGACCGCCACGGTGGAAGAGATCAATATCGAGGCGAATACCTTCAAGCTACGCGGGCCGGATGGCAGTGTGCAGGAGTATGTCGCGCGCAACCCCGAAAATCTCAAGCGCGCCAAGGTCGGTGATCTTGTGATATTCACGGTGACGACCTCCGTCTCCATCGTCGTTGAACAAGGTCCCGTGCGCTGACGGAACAAAGTGAGCAAGTACCTGTTCGAGCCACCGCCGCCGGTCTCCGTCGAGATCGCCGGTCTCAACGTGCGCTTTCCGATCAACCGGATTTTCTGCGTCGGCCGCAACTACGCCGCGCACGTGCGGGAAATGGGCTTCGACCCGGACCGCGAGGAACCCTGTTACTTCACCAAGTCTGCCCGGTGCCTCGCGCCGTCCGGGAGCGAAATACCCTACCCGCCGGGCACGGAGAACTATCATCACGAGATTGAGCTGGTCGTCGCTATCGGCAGGGCGGGTTTCGAGCTTCCGGTCGACGCAGCGTTATCCGTCGTGTATGGCTACGCCTGTGGGCTCGACATGACTCGACGCGACCTGCAGGTTGCGTCCCGCGAGAACAAAGGGCCCTGGGATATCGGCAAGGACTTCGAGAACTCGGCCATCATCGGCCAGATCAGGACCGTGGAGGAAATCGGGCACCCGGCCAGCGGGCGCATCCAGTTGTCCGTCAACGACGAGCTGCGCCAGGACTCCGACCTCGAAAACCTCATCTGGTCCGTACCTGAAATCATCGCCCACCTGTCACGGTTTTACCGGCTCGAGCCTGGCGATCTTATTTACACGGGCACCCCTGATGGTGTCGGCCCCGTCAGGCGCGGCGATCACATTACGGGCAGCGTGGCATCGGCAGGAGAAATCACGCTGACGATCGGCAGGTAGTCATCTGCACGGCAAATCCCGACGTATTCGCGCGAACTTAGCGAAAGCGCAGCGGACTAATCAAGACAACTAACAAGAAACGGGGCCGTCGATGAGGAAGAATCTGCTTGCGAGCTCCCTGGTGCTCGTCATCGTTTCCTGCGGGGGAGATGGGGGAGGTAATGCTCCGAACCCGCCGACTCCACCACCGGCATCGACCCAACCCGACGCCTCGGAGCAGCTCGCCGAAGACCTGCAAGGCCTCACGCTCGACCAGCTCTACTTCGAATCGTTCAAGGCGCTCATCAGGCGCAGCCCCGAAACCGTTACCTGGGAGGCGCTGGAATCTGTCTTTCCGCTGGACGGTGCCGAGCTTGACGATCTTTCCGACGAGTACCAGCGCGAGACGTTTTCGATGTACAGCGTCGTGCTCGAGATACTGCGCAGCTACGATCGAGCCGCTCTCACCGCTGACCAGCAGCTCGATTACGATACCTACGAGTATTTCCTCCAGGATACGGTCAACCAGCTGGAATTCATTTATCACGACTTTCGCGCGACGTACATGAGCTTCAGTGTGCAGCGCAGGACCCAGCGCTTTTTCACGGATATTCATCCCCTGGAGACGCGCCAGGATGCAGAGGATTACATTACGCGGCTGCAGGCGGTTGACGAGAAGTTCGATCAGCTCATCAGCCACCTCAACCGACAACGCGACGCGGGCATTGTCGAACCGGCGCTGACGATGAATGTTGCTCTAAACCAGGTAGCGGCTATCGCGGCAAGCAGCACGGACAATAATCCCTACTTCTCCAGTTTCTCTGCAAAGGTCCAACAGATCCCGGGTCTGGACGACACCGACCGCAGCGACTTGCTGGAGCGTGCCCGGACAGCCACCGCAAATAGCGTCGCACCCGCCTATCAACGTCTGCAGAACCAGCTGCAAAACCTGTTGAATAACGCGCCGCCCGTCATAGGCGTCGGTCAGTATCCACGCGGCAGCGAATGGTATGCATACGCGTTGCGGCACCACTCGACCACAGACCTGACACCGGCGCAGGTGCATCAGTTGGGACTCGACGAGCTCGCGCGCATCCACGCCGAGATGCGCCTGGTCTTTGACCAACTGGGCTATCCGCAGAATGAAACGGTGGAGCAGCTGTATAGTCGTGTCGCGCAAGACGGGGGCATCATTCCCGCCGCCGACGTGAAGCCCACATACGAGGCTATCATCGCAGAAGCCGAATCCCGCCTTGCAGAGGCTTTTGATATTTTTCCGGCAGCGGACGTCATTGTGTTGCCTGACCCCTCCGGCGGTTTTTACATCGGTCCCTCGTTCGACGGAAAACGTCCCGGTGCGTTTTATGCAGGCACCGACAACGACCAGGCATATTTTCCCATGCGGTCGCTGACCTACCACGAGTCCGTCCCGGGGCATCACACGCAGATTGCAATCGCCATGGAACAGGACGTGCCCTCGTTCCGGAAGATCATCGGGTTCACTGGCTTTGTGGAAGGATGGGCGCTTTATGCTGAGCGCCTGGCGCACGACCTGGACTGGTACGACGGCGACCCTTACGGCGAACTCGGGCGCCTGCAGTTCGAGGCGCTTCGAGCGGCGCGTCTTGTCATGGATACTGGTATCCACAGCCTGGGATGGTCGTTTGACGAGGCCGCGCAGTTCAACCGGGAAAATGTCGGCGCGTCGCTCGGGTCATCACAGGGTGCAGCAGGCCGCTACAGCGTATGGCCCGGCCAGGCGACGGCATACCTGATCGGAATGCTCGCGATTCTGGAACAACGACAGCGTGCGATGGACACACTCGGGCCGCAATTCGATTTGAGAGCATTTCATCGCGCGCTATTGTCGAACGGGGCCGTGCCGCTGGCGCTACTCGACGACGTGGTTGATCGCTACATCGAAGAGGCACAGACCTCGCCCTAGTCGGCCATGCGCTGCTCGAGTTCCTCGATCTTTGCCTGCTGCGCCTGAATGACTTTCGTGAGCACCGCGACAATATCCATTGGGCTGAGGCTCGCGCGATCCTCGTTCGCAACAAGGGCCGGTACGTCTTCGGCAATAAACCCGACGTAGGTCTCGGAACTATCGTTCCTGTAGTTAAACTGAACCGGTTCGAGTTGCGCGAGGGCGGCGAGCGCGTCTTCGATGCCAAGCGATTCGATGTTTTCCTTGCGCTCCCGGGACGAACTGTTCGTCCACACCCCACCCGCGGAGACATAGGCACCGCTCGCCATTTCGATAGGATGTTCGGGCCGTTCGACGCCGTAGCCCACGTTACCCAGTCTGTCGATCGTAATTCGGTCAATCGAACCGGCGCCGATGGTTAGCGTGCTGGCTCGGTTGTGCAGGATATAGCCCGTATCGCCGGATGACTGGGTAATCATCAGACCGGCTACGCTGCTGTTCTGCTCGTGAATCTGGATGCTGCCATTCACCTCGAGCCGTTGCTTCGGCTCGGTAGTGCCGATGCCCACGAAGTTCCCGTCGTCCCAGACCTGCGACATCCCGCCTACCGTCGGTTTCTTGAACTTGACCAGGAAGTTTTCGTCGCCCTTTATCTCGACATCGGCGGCAGCCTCGGGCGCCCCGCCCGATCCCGCCGGTCCAGGCGGCCCCGGTGGTCCCGGTGGTCCTGGTGGACCCGGTGGACCCGCGGGACCGCGCAGTCCCGACATCCCGGGCGTCGGGTTTTCCTCGCCGGGCGCGGAGGCCGCCCGCGCGGGGTCGAGTCCGGGAGTCACTTCGGCAACCGGGACAGGCGCCGCGTCGACCGGTTCGGACTCGCCCTGAACACTCGTCTCCTGCGACATCGACACGGTAGCTTCTGCATCGGTTACTTCAGCCGGCTCGGCTTGCGCCTCCGCGCTTTCAGCATCGTCCGTGAATGCGACATGTTCGCTGGTGGATTCAACATCAGACGGTTGCTGTATCGGCAAGTCACCTGCCGCTTCGGTGATGAGGACCGACCAATCCGAACTGACGAAGCCGGTCGAACCGTCGTCGAGTTCTACTTCGTGCCAGCCCGGCACGGTCTCGATATGTTGCCGCGGCTTGCTCCTGTGCAGGCGACCGACTATCTCGGCTTCGCCGTCAGGTGCCTTGCGGATCTTGACGTAGGAACTCACCTCGTCGACAGGGACGACAAGATCGGCGCCCGCCAGCAGTGGCTGCACCAAAACCAACGCCCCCAAAAGTATTTGCCCAAACGCAGTTTTCACGACCGTTCCCCATTTGGTGGGTCAGGGTCTATTTGTGCCACATCAGGCGGCGTTTGAATGTGACACAGGTCCGTCCGGCGTGCCAAGGCCTTGATTATCGGCGATCAGCGACCTGCTCCGGCCCGACCGGAATTCGACTTACTCTCCGACGGCCTGGAACTGGTACATCGCCTCGACGATCGGTGAGAGCGGTTCCCCGTAACGGCCGAACCAGTTCTGGTAGATCCGACGGATCCGGGCCGTACGGTACAGCGACGCCAGTGCGCGGTCGGCGGCCAGCCTGAACCCGGTGTCACCGCGGGCGATCATGAAAGCGTAGGGTTCGAATGACAGTGCGCTGCGCGTCATGAAGTAGTCGTTCGCCACGTTGGCATTGCGGAACACCTGGCCAATCAGCATGGCGCGATCAGACGCGTATCCATCCACCTTGCCATTATTGAGAAGCTTCATGCCTTCATTGTGAGTCTTTATCGGCGTCAGCTTGATGCGAAGATCGTTAACCTCGGCAACGCGCCGCACCACGTCCTCCGTGGTCGTCCCGGTCACTACAGCGATGCGCTTCTTGTCGAGCTCGTCAATCGTCTTAACAGGCTTGTCCGTGAGCGAAAGTATGGCGCTGCCAGTGATGAAGGTCATCAATGTGAAATCCACACGTTCACGGCGAGAAAGAGTGACCGTCGACGTGCCGCATTCAATATCGACTTCGCCCTTCTCGATCGCGCTAATGCGTTCTTCGATTGAGACCAGCGGCTTGAATTCGATATCGATTTTCTCCAGGCCGAGATCGAACCGGATCGCCGACGCAATATGCCGACACAGATCAACGGAGTAGCCCACGACATTGCCGTCCTCGTCCTCGAACGACAGTGGCGCCGCGTCCGGCACGTAACCGATGCGGATCGTACCGGTTTCCGCAATACGCTTTAGCGTCGGAGATTCGGCAAGGGCGCCGCCCGACAACGCGAACAGGGCGAGAATGACGGACCAGAATCGAAGCATCGGTTAACTCCACGTCAGGGTACCGGCGGCCGAGTCTCGCAGGTCATGCGTAGCTTGTCCAGAACCGCTACGACACGCAAAAAAAGAAAGCGGCCCGATGGGCCGCTTTCGGCGTAAGAGGACGCGTGGGTAGATCTGCTTTGTCGCGTACTCGACTCTTCACCCAGTCTGCCGGCCTTGCGGCCCGCGTCCCGAATTCAGACCCGACTACGTTCTTGATATCGGGCTACCCGGCATAACGCTCCGGTTTCATTTCCGAGTTTCACCTTCGCATTCCTTTCGTTCCATTGGCGAGCTCTCACTCACCGCTTTCGCGTCAGGTTCCGCCTTTTTTGCGTCCACCGCCCCCGACACTGGACGAGGCTCGGACCTCTTCAAGCAGGGCGGTCGTCAACAAGCGAACTTGCTAACTCGAGGCTTTCGCCTCAGGGTTCACTGTAGAACTTCTCTCGCGCGCTGCAACTCTTTCTTTTGAAACCGTATCTTCGATTTTTCAAGCTGTTTTTCGTTTCTGCTGTTGGCGTATTAAGTTAAAGTACTTTCGCAAGTGTGTAGCGGGACATCTCCTGTTATTCTGCGCGAATGCAGCGCGAAACATAGTACGGGACCTGCACGGGCAATGAGCCTGGTCGAGTGGAAGGACGAATTCAATCTCGGTATCGAGGAAGTCGACATCGAGCACCGAAATCTCGTCGCATTAATAAATGCCCTGCACGAAGCCATGTTGGCCGGCGCCAGCCGTGCGGACATCGTCGAGGGGATCACCCAGATCTACACACTCGTCTCGACGCACTTCGATCGGGAGGAGGCGTTCATGCGCGAAACGCGCTACATGGCTTACGCCGAGCATAAAGAAGACCATGAGGTGTTACTGGACGACCTGCGAGAGATACTGGACCAGGTTCGGTCCGGAGGGCGTTACGCCGAAGAGCGGCTATCCGACGATTTGCAGTACTGGTTTTCAGAGCACTTTCGCACGCACGACGCCCGCCTGCATCAACACGCTCAGTGTGAGGAGCGTCCCCGCTGGTAGTCTTTCGAAACGAAACGGAAGACGCGATACGTGATCCTAACTACCTTACCAACAGCCAACGCATATAGATTCAACAGTGTGTAGCCGTGATCGAGAGTGCGGATCTTTTACTGGTCCCGTTTTTTCAACTCGGCCAGATAGAACTGTCCCGTGCGGTTATACGGATCGCTACCCAGATCGTCATCCTCGATTTCGAGCGCCAGCAGGTCTAACTGTTGTCGCGGGATAGCCGGAGTATCACCGGCGTCCGAATCGGGGTTGTGCGCGTTTCCATTCGGGGCCGACTCTGCCGTAATTCTGTCGATTGTCATAATCTCGTCCTGCTGTGATTCCCTTCGACACCATAGTAGATCCTCGGCCGGACGCTGTTAATGTCATTCGTCGGCCGATTCCGGCCGTTCGTCGGAACGTTACCTGCTGCCACACTCCTGCTACGGGCGTCTGATCGTTCTCGGGAATCTGCCGTTCTCTGGCAGTTGTAGCAAGCGCGTCGGCGATGCCGACGTCTCTCTGGAGTGGTTGCGCAATGCGTCGGGAAGATCGACGTCTATGGATTTCTGCGTCGCGATATCAGTTTTGCCACGTACGCCGGTTGCGCCGGGAACTGAGCGAGATCGGGGTCGACTTGTAGAGCGGACGCCTCGTTGGCCGGCCGACAAAAAAGCCCTGTGCGAGATCGACGCCGAGTTCGCCAAGGAGCTCCAGCGACTCTGCGTCCTGCACGTACTCGGCGACGGTCTGCATATTCGCCTCACGCCCGACCTCTGCGATGAGCTTGATCATCTTCTGGTCAACAGGGTTGTTCAGGATATCGTGGACGAACGAGCCGTCGATCTTGATGAAATCGAAATGCAGCTTTTGCAGATAGCTGAAGGAGCTGTATCCGGTGCCGAAATCGTCGAGCGCCAGCTTACAGCCCATCTCCCGCAGAGCGTCAATTTGCAGTTCTACGTGCCGCGGCCGCCTTACGGCCAGGCTCTCGGTGATCTCGAAAATGATGCGGTTCGCCGGAACTCCATGCTCTGCGAAAACCGACGCGACATACTCCGACAGGTTGTCGCTTTCAAAGGCGTTTGCTGACAGGTTGATCGACAGCCTGAGTTGCGGACTTTCCTCAACGTACTCCGCATACGCCTCGGCCGAATGTCGGATAGCCCATAAGTCGATCTCCGACATCAGGCCGAAACGAACTGCTGACGGCAGAAATGCATCGGGGCTCAAAAGCTTGCCGTCATCGCCTCGCAGCCGCAGCAGTACTTCATGATGTTTCGTAGCGCCTGAATCAATCTGGTTGATGGGCTGGAATCGCAGTTCGAAACTGTCGGCATCAACCGCATTGCGCAATCTGTTCATCCACCCCACGTCCGACGATGCCCGTTCGACGAAATGCGAGGACTTCTCGAAAAACTGCATGCGGTTGCGTCCCGCAGACTTGGCCTCGCGACACGCAATATCGGCTTCTGCAATGATCTCGTCGGGATTCGCCTTCGCCCGGTCGATCATCGTGACGCCTATGCTGCAGTGAATGTGGAATACCCGCTCGTCTTCGACGTGCGCAAGCCGCCGCATATTGGAAAGTATGCTCTCGGCCATATCGCGTACGGATCTCTCATCGGTGCCGCAGTGCAGAATGACAAACTCGTCGCCGCCAAAGCGCGCGACAATGTCGTTCTCGCTAACGCTACGTATGAGCTCGTCTGCGACCTTGCGGATCAGGCGGTCTCCCGCGTGATGGCCACAGGTGTCGTTGACGTACTTGAACTGGTCGAGGTCAATGAAGAACAGTGCGCTGCTGTGCTCGTGCACTGCGATATTGGCCAGTTCAACGTTGAGTTCCTCCATGAAGCGGCGCCGGTTGAAGAGTCCCGTCAGGTTGTCGTGATTCGCCAGCTCCATGAGCATTGCGTCACGCTCGCTCAAGGCAGTGGCCGTCGTTTCCAATGCCTCCACGATATCGGAAATTTCGCGGTGTTCCGCCGGTTCGAACTTGACCTTCAGATTTCCGCGGGCGAGTTCCTGGATGGGATCCTGCAGATCCGAGATCGACGCGAGCGCCCGCCGCAGAACCCGCCGACCGTATAGAGCAAATGCGGTCAACAGCACGAGCAAGATCATAATCGCGACTTTTATATTGGCGAGCAGTCGGTCGTGAAAGATGATGAAGTCGAGGTGCATGCCGACAAAACCAATTAGTTCGGTCTTGCTTTCCGTCAGCGCGACAGCAGGGTCGAATGCAAACAGGCCATCGTCGGCAAGCGACTCGGTCCAGACCGGCGCCATGATCTCGAATTGCCGTGGATTCAAGATACTGCTTTGTAGCAAGTACGGCTGATCGCTGCCGACAAGCGCCCTGGCTTCCTCGAGCATTGACTCTGAGAGACGGCCTGGCGGCTCCAGCTTGGCGTCGCCATCGATCGAAAACAGCGGCGCACCATCCGGCCGGAAATAGGCGACGCGGCCGATTTCCGGGTATCTCTTAACGAAGCTTTCCAGCCGCAAAAGCGCTTCACTGTCATCGCTCAGGTACAGGGGAGAACCGAGTTCATTAAGTTCCTCCGTCCACTGCAGTGCCCAGCGACTGTAATTGTCTTGCAATACCCATTGCCCACCCCAGTAAAGCGCACCGATCGCGAACGCGCCGACAATGCCGGCGCTCAGAATCTGGATCCAGAGAATCTCATGGACCAGGACTCGCTTGCTGCTCGGCAGTCGAAACCGCTGCAGGAATCTTGCGACGAATGCCGTGATGATCACCATCGCCTGTTTCATTGCGATCCGCCCTTCCCGCCGGACTCTGCAGTGCCCGCCGCCACCTCGGGCTTCATCAGGGCATCATTCGTTAGGACTCGCACCTCCGATAGTTGAGTCATTGGCGGCACCGTGTCGATCTCGCCCGCACGTATGCGCTCGAGGACCTGCACAATGGTTGCCGCGATGTCAGACGGGATGGTGGACACGCTGATCGCCGCGCCCAGCTGCAACATCGCCTCGTTCGATACCGCTACCGGCACGTGCCGACGGTTTGCCTGCTGCAGAATCTCCGTCAGCACGCGCGGACTGAGTATCCGGTTGTCCGGAAACAGCCAGAAACCATCGATTTCGTGAATTATGCGCTTGAAGTGATAAAGGGTCTCCTGGTCAGATCCGGCCTCCTGGATGCGAAGTTCCACGCCGTGATTCTGGGCGGCAATTTCAGCCTCCGTCCGCAGCGATTCGTGCCCGGCACCGACGATCAGGCCCACACGTGCGAGGGTCGGATCGAGTTTCTTCCACGCGGCGAGGTGGGCGTCGAGCGGCGGTAGAGCCGAGACACCGCGGCTGGTCTCGGTTATGAGACCGTGATCCTGGTAGTTGAAAACCTGGCTGAAGACAACCGGCACCTGCGCCAACGACTGCATCCGTCCTGGAGTCGTTTATCTGGCGAAATGCCACCACCGGAGGCTGGCTGCGATCGCCCAGGTCGTAGATGGCGACGTTGTCGAGCCGCTCGCTCAGTTCATTGGCGACGGCCTCGTACGCCTCCTGCCGACTGCTCAGGACTACGGCGACCTGTCGCGGAGGCGGCGCGGGCTTGACCACAGGCGGTTCGGGCTCGGGCTCGGGTTCCGGAACTTCGACGACCGGCTCCGGCGCTTCGACGACTTCGGGTACCGGCTCGACAGGCTCCGGCTCCGGCCCGAGCAGCGCACAACCGTGCAGCAGGAGCAGTGCCGCCACCGTAGCAAGACGCAGCGCGCCCGTAATTTTAGTGGCGTTTCCGTACACCCGGTTCCTCTCCAATTCCTGACTTCCGGGCGGCGCCAGCAGACCTGCCCGGGGTATTCACTCGCTTTTACTGGATTCGTCAAGCGAGTTCTGTGCGCGGCGTCGTGACTTCGCGAAATTCCCGCCCGGCTTGCCCGCCTCACGACGTTATGTCAGATTGCCCGGACTGTCGGCATCATGTTCGCAAGGATTCCTATCTGAAGGAATGTGACGCCGACGTCACGGCGGTCGAAGGCCAGGCGGTGGCCGTCGATCGCACCGTTTTCTACCCGCTGGGCGGTGGCCAGCCCGGCGATACGGGATCGATGAGCTGGCCGGCAGGCGAAGCCCGCATTGTAGACACCCGTTACGGCGAGACGGGCGAGATACTCCATTTGGTCGAGGACGGCAGCCCATTGCCGGAGGTCGGTGACACTGTACACCTTGAACTCGACTGGGACCGGCGATACCGCCACATGCGCATGCACACCGCGATGCACCTCCTGGGCGCGGTCCTCAAGTACGGAGTCACGGGCGGCAACATCTCCGCGGAAAAGAGCCGCCTCGATTTCGACATGGAGGACTCGGTCGACAAGGAAGCCGTCGCTGTGGCGATGCAGGCACTGGTGGAGGCGGATCACCCGATCAGCTGCCGCTGGATTAACGATGCCGAACTCGACGCGAACCCGGAACTCGTGCGCACGATGTCAGTACAGCCACCACGCGGCAAAGGCGAAGTTCGCCTGCTCGAAATAGAAGGCGTGGACCTGCAGCCCTGTGGTGGAACGCACCTGAAATCGACGGCGGAAGTCGGCAAGGTAAGGATCGGCAAAGTCGAGAAGAAAGGCCGCCGTAACCGCCGGGTCAATATTCATCTCGACGACTGAGATTTCGTCTAGCGAACCGCTCCGTTTGTTATCCACTGGCGGATGGCGGCGATCTCTGTCGCGTCGAGTGGCGCTCCGCCAAGCGGCATTTGCGCTCCCCCAGCCGTTCCCTCGAGTTTCTGGACCAGGTAGCTGTCGTTTGGCAGGCCGGGCGCAACCCTCAATATGGTCGGGTCCCCAATGCTTGCGACGTTGAAGAGAGCCGTGTGGCTCGTGTCCGCGTCGCTGAGATCCAGACCACCGGAAGGGTTGGCGCCAGTATGGCAGTTCGAGGTGGCGCAGGTCGGTGTGAATATGGCGGCCTGGATCTCGTCCAGCGTGGCGCCGACCACCACCGGCGTCGTAAGCGTGAACTGCACCATGAAGTCGCCGCCGGCAATACCGTTGCCCGTCGGGAAGCGGTTCATGTATTCGCCGTCGAGGAGATTGCCATCGAGGTCCATGATCGCAGGGCTGCCGCTGCCGACCAGTGTCACACGATAGGTATCGTCGTTCATTGTGACTCCGGTCAGGTCCATGACCGCGCTCATCGGATTTGCGCCAATGGTGACGGCGGCCGGCATGATCGGAACTTCGTCCCCGTCGGTAAAGTCTCCGTCACCGCCGCTGCCGGTCAACGTGAACGTCATGGTCCCGATCGAGGTCTGATCGAGCTCGCGACTGAAGCCCGCCACGATAGTCGTGGGCGGCGCCGTCAGTGCCGCATTTGGCATCGGTGACAATGACGTAACCGTGATCGGCGCCTGCGGCGGGACCACGGTATCGTCGATGGCGCCGTCCGTGATCCACTGCCGGATCACGTCGATCTCGGACGGTGGCAGAGGCGCGCCGGGCGGCATCTGCTGTTGTTCGGCTGACCGGGCTCTACGCGATCGATTCCGGGGTTGCCGTTGCTGGGGACATCGACAAGCATCGCGTAACTGCTCGCGGCCTCCAGATTCAGTCCGCCGGAGGCGCCCGCCCCGGAATGACAGCCGACACACTCCCGGTCGAATACACTTTCCTGAATCTCCGAGAAATTCGGCCCAAAGCCCGCCGCAGGAGGCGGAGGCGGCGGAGGCGGCGGAGGTGGTGGTGGCGGCGAGGCCGGTGGCGGCGGAGCGGATGTCTCGGGAATTCGAGAAACGGCATCATCATACGTTTCGACGTCACAGCCCGTGACGGCAGCCGCCGCAGCTACGACGACCATCAGCAGCCGCGCCACTCTCGAAATCACATTTTGTGCCTTAACGAAATCCATGAAACCGGAAGCTCCCTTACCCGCCGTCCGATGGTATCGTTTCGAAGACTGCAAAACGCGAAACCCGTCACACTCCTGTTGTCGCAGAATGCAGACGATCTGCGGCCGAAAGCGGAAATCGGGACACGTCGCAAGGTTCGACGGACACTCGGAGACAAGACTTGAAGGACAAACTCCAGATCACAGCCTACGAAGCTATCGAGCAGCCTGTTTCGCTGCGTACCGCGCAGAGAGCGCGCAGCTGGATCGAGGAATTACCCGAGCGATTCGGCTATCGATGCCTGCCGCTCGCAATCGCGAACCAGGTGGGATGGGAGCTGCTGAACCCCGTCCCGTTCACCGCAAGCTGGAACGGCAAGGATGGCCTGGATGCCATCAAGATCCGCTTCCATGGCGAACCTTCGCCGCTGATCGGTTCCCATTTCGGACACGGGGTACTCACATTCACGCCCGGCTACCTTTTCCGCACCTCGAAGTCACACAACCTGTACGTGAAGGGTCCCGCCAACAGGCCGAAAGACGGTATCGCCGCACTCGAGGGTCTGATAGAGACCGACTGGGCGCCCTACTCGTTCACGATGAACTGGCAGTTCACGCGAAAACGCCACAAGGTAACCTTCGAGGAAGGTGAGCCGTTCTGCACGATTCTTCCTTACCCACGGCACTATGCCCGCAAGTTCGACGCCACGATAAAGAACCTGAATGAAAACCCGAAGCTCTACAGGCAGTATGTCGACTGGCGCGAGCAGCGCCTGCGATTCAACGAAGAACTGAAGGTCTCCGGATCCGACGCCGCGAAGAAGGGTTGGCAACGATCGTACATGAAGGGCGAGGACACCTCCGGAAACACGTTTGCAGGACACGAAACCAAGATACAGATGAAGGAGTTCAGGCGTGGCTGAAGCAGGCGCACGGACAATCGGCGACCTGCTTGCTGCGTGTCACGATTCCGCGGACGCGCGTCGGCAATCCGAAGTTGCCCGGCTCGAAACCGGCCAGGTCCGAACTGACAAGTAAGGCCCGCCAAGCAGGCCTTTTTCGTTTCCGGCTCAGTTGCGACGCCAGACGTCGACGGACTCGGTGTCGCCAGCTTCGATGATGATCTCGCCGACCTTGCAGGGCGCGACGACGCCTTCTTCACCGCAATCGGGCAGGCGCGCGAGCCGCTCCTGATGCGAGGCCAGTGTAACGCCGGTGCCGGTATCTTTGATTTCCGGCGCCTTCCAGTTTTCCTTATCCCGGTTCGCATCCTCGATAGCGTCGAGACTGGCAAATACCTGTTGCTGTCGTGCCGTCGGGGCGCAGCTGGCCTTGGCCGGGTCGATGATGACCGATTCCGATT
>JAACFJ010000085.1 GCA_009937505.1 Gammaproteobacteria bacterium | reverse complement strand
CTTGATCATGCCTTTGCGGTCTTCCTCGAATGACGCGTAGGCGCCTTCATAGGTGTAGCCCCGGAGCGCCTGCTCCACGGTGATTTTCTGCTCGGGCACCCAGCCGTCCGGGTTCTTGCCGTCAAGCGTCTGCCGGGTGACTGCGGCATAGATGCCTTCGATCGGGTTCGGAGGCGCGACATACCAATCGCTGCCCAGTGCAACGTGTGCGCCGCTATCGATGAGCGACTTGAACGCGTACGTCGTGCGGGCTCGTTCCGAGCCTATGACGTCTTCCGCCCAGCGGCCGTCGTCGATCGCGTGATACGGCTGCATGCTGGCGATCACGTCCTGCACCGCAAAACGCGGGATGTCGTCCGGATGGATGTGTTGCGCGTGTTCCATGCGGAAGCGGCGTTCCCGGTCTCCGTTTGACTTCGCGACATCGTGAAAAATATCCAGCAAATCGCGAATCGCCTTGTCGCCGATCGCATGGATATGCAACTGCAGCCCGGCCGCGTCCGCGCCCACCGCCATCGCGCGCAGATTTCCGAGCGAATCGAGCAGAAAGCCGCTCTGATCCGGCGTATCGGTAAACGGCTCCAGCATGGCGGCCGTGTGCGAGCCGAGCGACCCGTCCATGAAACCCTTGACCCCACCGGTCTTCAGCCATTCGTTGCCGCGACCGTTCCGGTCGATATCGTCCTTCAGTTTTTGCCATTCGCCGAGCGGCGTAACGGCATAGATACGCGTTATCAGGTCGCCACGCGCCTCCGCCCGGCGGTACGTCTCGAGACCGACCCAGCCGTCGGCAACATTGTCGAACATGTCATGCACGGTCGTCACACCGTTCGCCGCCACGTACCGCATCGCGGCGTCGAGATAAATATCGAGCTGTCGCTCCGTGGGCTCGGGCATCGCCTCCTGCACGAGCAACATGGCGTTGTCCTTGAGGATACCTGTCGGCCGCCCGTCCTCGTCGCGAATGATCTCACCACCCGCGACGTCCGGCGTATCGGCATCGACGCCCGCCTGTTTCAGGGCGACCGAATTGGCGAGCGCCATGTGGCCGTCGAGCCGCGATATCCAGAGCGGATTGCCCTGCGTCACCGAGTCGATCCAGTCCCGCCGGGGCAGTTCGCCGCCCCAGTTAGTGTGGTCCCAGGTACCCCCCGTGATCCACTCGCCAGGCTCGGCAGTCTCGGCGAACGCGCCGACGCGCTGCACGAATTCCTCGGGTGTCTGTGCATCCCTGAGCTGCACCGACGCGAGGGTGCTGCCGCCCGCGAGGAAATGAACGTGCGCGTCGATGAAGCCAGGCACGAGCATGCCGCCGTTGGACTCGATGACCTCGGTTGCATCGCCTATGAACGACGCGATGTCCTCCGCCGAACCGACCGCAACGATCTCCTCGCCGGAGACCGCAACCGCCTCCGCCCAGGGCAGGTCCGGGTCGCCGGTCCAGACGCGCGCCCCTGTAACCACCAGTGACGCGGACGGCGCATCGGGCGAAGATAGTTACGGTTGTAGCGTGAGAATAAAGAGACCATTGATACCGTCGCTGACAATAATCGTTCCGGAAGGCAGGTAAGGATACACGCTCCAGGCACCGTCGAATGCGCCCACGCCGTTCGAAGGCAAAGTGTCGAAAAAAGCGATTTCCGCGATTTCCTGGTTTGCGAGGTCGCCGAACTCCAGTACGCGAAGGCCGGCATTGTAGTTTGCCTGGTAGACGCGATTACCGAGCACGTAGAGATTGTGATCAATCGTCGTCGTCCCCGCCTCGTAGGCATACAGGTATTGCGGACTGGCGAGGTCGGATGCGTCGAACACGTGGGTGCGCGTCGGCACGCCAAAATTGAGTTCGTCCAGTTCGTCGCCGACGAGCAGGAAGCGGTGATCCTCGGTCAACCAGGCCTGGTGCACAAACCCGAGTTGAGGATAGGTTGACCGGGACAGCGTGATCGGATCGGACTTGTTCGTTACATCTGCGATGCCGACGTGATTTTCGTTGGAGTTGAAGCAGATCTCGCGGTCCACGAAATTTGCGTCCGGGCCTTGGTAGACTACGCATTGAGCATCATGGGTGCCGGGCACGACGTCGTGGCAACCGGCGAACAGCGGGTTGCCCGGATCGCTCAGGTCGATAATGTGCAGACCCTCGCAGGTATTCGTCCCGACGGCGAATGCGAAACCCGATGCCTCGTTGATAGCCAGGTTGTGCGCATTGCCGAAATCGCCATACACCGTATCCGGCAGCCATGCCTGCGACACCGTGACGCCCCGGAGCCTCGCCAGATCGAAAAGCATGATCCTGGTATACCTTGATGTCCCGCCAGGTGGATGACGTGGTCTGCGTCGGCAAGCGACCCAGGAATGCGGGATTCTCAGGGTCCGAAATATCGACGAATGCCGTGCCGTTCCGCAGGCCCATAAGGGCGTATTCACGGCCAGTCTGGGAATCGAACCAGCCCCAGATGTCGTTGCCACCGACGCCATCCATTTCGCTGATGGGCAGGCGCGACCGAAGGTCAACCCCCGAACAGGAAAACTCCCCGGCATCACCGTCCGTGCAAACCTCGGGCCCAGTGCTCAGTGAGGGTGGTGGCGGTGGCGGAGGCGACGGTGGTCCACTAGTAAAATCACTGCCACTGCTGCCGCCACATGCCGCAAGCGCAGATACCAGGCCCATCAGCCCGCCCAGATAACGAATTTTGCTCATATCAAGAGCCTACCCGGTGATCCACGAGGCCGCGCGGGAACAGGTCACAGCACTAAGGTCGATTTACTTATCAATCGCCTTGAAGGGCCTCACTGCCGCCTTAGCGTAATCTGCCGTTGCACCTCGTTAAATAGCTCGTCCCTGAGCCCAAGTAGCTTGAACATCTCGACGACGGTGAAGAACGGCGCCGCGAGATTCGCCTGTACGGGGTGCTTCACGAGCACGGGCATCGACTTTTCGATCGCGTGGCCGATGAACTGAGCTGCATAGCCGCCGAAGAAGAGAACGGCCGCAATGGAGCCTGACGTAGCCATCGGCAGCGCTGCGATCCACGACGCCAGCAGCGTGAGTCCCATTGCGAATACCAGGAAGACGATAGCGAACAGCGCGTCGAGCGTCAGGTAAAAGATGAAGAAGCCGAGCACCACGAGGTGGGCAAGGCTCAACGGGAACCCGTCGATATTGATCGATACCCAGCTCAACGGTATGAGCACGCCGAGCATGATCGTGGGAATGCCGATCATGTGCACGAAAATATTCACCGGATGCTGGTGTGAGGCCGCATAGCCGGTCAACATATCCATCAACTTGCCGTCGGTCTTCATGCCCTGCCCTCATTCGAACATCGGCGAATTATTACACGATTCAGGCAATCCGCCCGAGCGCTGGCAAACCGGTATAATTCCCGGGACCAACAGCCGGGGATGACGTTCATGGCTCTACTTATCGCGGGAATTCTTCTGTTTACGGTCGTGCACCTGTTGCCGGCGGCGTCGCCCGGCACTCGCAACGACCTGGCTGCCAAGCTCGGCGATAACGCTTACAGAGGCCTGTTTTCCGCGGTAGTCCTGGCCTCCCTGGTCATGATCGTCTTCGGCTGGAAGGCGGCTACGCCGGCCACGGTCTATTCGCCGCCCTTCGATGGCGGACCGGTCATCTCGGCGGTCCTCTTTTTCGCGTTCGTCCTTTTCGTCGCCTCGAAAGCCCGCTCCAATTACCGGCGCCTTGTTCGCCACACGCAGATGATGGCCGTGATCCTGTGGTCCGTTGCTCACCTCCTCGTGACCGGCGACTCGCGGTCGGTCGTCCTGTTCGGTGCGCTCGGTATCTGGGCAGTGCTGGAGGTCGCCCTGTGCAACAAGCGCGATGGCGCATGGCAGAAACCGGATGTGGTGCCGTTTTCCGCCGATATGATTGTCGCGGTCATCGCCGGCGTAGCCTTTGCGATTTTCTTCTATCTCCACAAGGCGCTGTTCGGCGTCCTGCCGTACTGACCGGGATGAGGCATCCATGAAGAACAGACACCTGCGCGAAACCGTCGAAATCATCGGCGTAATCAGCATCGTCGCCTCGCTACTCCTCGTTGCCTGGGAGGTTCGGCAGGCGAATCGCATCGCCGCCGCGCAGATCGAGATGCAACTCGCCCATGGTTTCAACGAAATGAATATGAGCCGCGCCACGACTCCGGATTTCGCCAGGCTCTTCCCGAAGTTGAATTCGCCGGGTAACCACCTCGTTACGGCAACCGAGGAGTCCCAGCTGCAAGGCCTCGCATGGCATTTCGCGGGCCTCTACTACTCGGCGCAGATCGCGCACGACAATGGACTACTCGATCCGCAGCGTCTCGACATGTACCGGCTGGACCTGGCGAAAACGCTCGATCGGTTTCCGGGACTGCACGCATCGTTCCTGCAGATCTACAGCTCGTTTCCCGAGATGCGCTCTATGCCCGTATTTCAACCGCTGAGCGACCTCGAGGCCCAAAGCGCCCCGCAGGACGCAGATCGTGTTCCCGCCGCAGATTAACCGTGGATTACGGCGGTGGGCCTTACTGAGGCAACTAATTGAAGTAAACTAATCCCATATCGGGATAGTCTGGGGAGGCTGGTATGAGGACCGTGCTGTTGCTGCTGGTGGTCGGCCTGCTGATCGCGTGGTATTTCTACCGCCAGGGTCTCGACAAGCCTGATGCGCGCCAGGACCGGCGCATCTCGCGCAGCCCAAGAAACAGTGCGCAGTACCATGCCGTCTCGATCAAGGCCGGCGCCTATGCGTGCAGGGCCGCCAACGAGATTGCCGGCCAGCGCTTCCTCGCGTCAGAAGCGCCGAATATTCCGTTACCGGGCTGCAATGCGACCGAATGCGACTGCCACTTCGTCCACCACAAGGACCGCCGGACCGGTAAGGATCGCCGCAGCCCTTTCACATCGGGGGGCATTGCCGCGGCGACCGGGACCTTTACCGGCGAACGGCGCAAGGGCGAGGATCGTCGCGACGAGTCAGACGAGTACTAGGCAGGCGCGGTCGCCGCATCAGTAACCGTACGCCGCGACGGTCTGTTGGTAATCCCGCAGTTCGTACTCGTAGCGAGCTTTGTCGGCGACCAGCGCCTCGATTTCCGCCTCCAGCTCGCCCGACCGCTCGGACAGCTCCTTGAGATCGGCCAGCAACAGCACGCGATCCTGGGTGGTGACGTCGTCGCTGATCAGCTCGGCTTCCTTGGCGCGGATTTTTTCCTTGGTGCGCTTGAGTTCCGCTTCCTTGGAATAGATCCTGGAGTTCGCGTTGTTGACGTTGGAACGTAAAGTATGCAGCTCAGCGCCAACGCGGTAGGCGTCGAGGAATTCTTCTTCCATGGCGACATCACAAACGCCGTAGTAGGTCCCGCCGCTGGCGCCGAGATTGTATCCGCGGCTCGGCTGGCAGAACTCCACGAGGCCCTCGTCACGGCCTTCCTGGTAGGCTTTGAAATCGGCGGTGACACCATGCTTGGCACAGGCCTTGCGGCGGCTGCCGAATTTGTCAGTCGTATAACCCCTGGAGCCGTCCTCGTAGCCGATCGCCGCCCAGTCGCTATTGACGCACTCTTCACTGCTCATCGATGCGCATCCGCTGAGCACCGTAATCGCGAGCACCATTCCTGCATTAATCAGAATCCTGTTCATGACGCACCCCGCCTTATGTGAACCGATAGTCCTGACGCTAACAGCCAGGTCACGTTTACTGCCGTGATGACATTCACAAATACCTGTTTATCGCTGAACGGGAGCTGAAAAATGTGTGTCTGTCGACGCTTGCCTGCGCTCTACGTGATCTCTGTCACAGAGCGCCACAGCGCTGCCGTATATTCTTTACACCTTGGTCTAAAAGGGATCCGGCATGAACATAGAGGCAATCAGCGGCTCAGCAACGGTAGCGATTGCCTGCACCTTCGTGTTTCTCCTCGCCGCAAAGTCCTGGCATCTGGTCGCGCGCTCAATGAGTGCCCACCCGAATTTTCCGGACGCCATCATGCGCGAGGCCGCGCAGCGATTTCGCGACCAACTGGAGACGCTGTCGCGCAAGCAATCGACCTACCTGGGCGCCGGCCTGATGTTTGTCTTTATCTTCGCCGTCGCCCACACGTTCGAGGCACACCAGCTGTTCGCCGGCTACCCGACCTGGCAGCTGTACCTGCTGCTTGCGACGCTTTTTGCAGCCGCCGGGTTCGCCCTGTATCGTCTCGTCTGCACGGTTCGCGAGTGGCGCCAGATCCGGTTTCTGCGTGACGCGAATATCGCCGTCGGCCACTCCCTGCAGCGTATCGCCACAGGTCACGGCCGTGTCTTTCACGATGTCGTGACATCTGAGGGCATTGTCGACCATGTTATTGTCGGTCAGAGCGGCATTTACGCAGTGAATGTCGTCGCGCACCGGGCCATGCGCCGGGAGACCGTCCATCTTTCCGATCACGAGCTCCATTTCAAACCGGGCGAAACGACGATTCCCATAGCGGACATTGCGGCCAAGACGACGAAACTGGAACAGGAATTCCGGGACTTACTCAGAAACTCCGTCAGGGTTCGCTCCGTCATTGCCGTGCCTGGCTGGCACGCCGAAAGCCAGTCGAACGAAGGCCACCTCGTCGTCAATGAACGAACGTTGCCGATGCTACGCGGCTGGCGGGACGAAGCTGATTACCTGATGGACGAGGATGTCCAGACACTGCAGCAGCACCTGACCAGGACCTGCAAGCGATCGCCGATCGCACGCCGCAAGAGCAAGTAACCTTCCCTACTTCCGAGCCGCCGCGTTCAGCTGCTGCTGGGCATCCGCAAACTGCTCTTCAGCCTTGCCCAGGTAACGCGCTGCCTCGACATCATAACCATCGGCAGACGACGACCACACTCGATTGATGTAACGCTCGCCTGCCGCAAAGTGACTCATGATGTCGGCATAGGTTTGCAGCCCGAACAGGTGCACCATGCTCTCGCGGGCATCGACAAAGCGGATCAGGTCGGGACGGAGTTTTGTATCGATACGGTCACGGAGCACCGCTCCACGCAGACTGCCGCTGCTGACTATCTCGCGCAGGTCCCTGACGACGTTGTCGATGGAGTCGCGCAACTCGGCACGATTGGTCTCCAGGACTTCGTCGGACTGCGCAACCGACCGCGCGTGTCGCTTCAGCGCGAAGACACCGGCGACTGCCGCTAGCGCTGAAATTGCGAATAACGTCCAGTTCACGTCCTCGACATCGAGCGCCGTCGCGTATGCGGCGCTGATAAAGCCGGCACACAGGAGAAAATATCCCAGTTGTCTCATCGTCCCGCTCCCTATGTCGCCGTCAAAACAGCAAGGATCGCATCGCCAACGCCAACCAGAGCCTCACCGACAATGAGCCCTGCCGCCACGGGTATACCGACCTGCTCCGCCCAGGTCTTGCCCTTGAAGCGGTCGGCGAGTTCGCGGCTCAGCGTGCCCAACGAGTAGGTCAGGACGATGTTGAACGGCAGGTAGAATCCGAGGCCAACCGTAATACCGAGCCCGCCCATGACGATCGAAAGGATGCCGCCCAGGATCGCACCGGCAGCATACTTCTGCACCGGCACGTCGCCTCCCATTATGCCGTCGATAGTGCTGGCCAATGCCTGCGCCTGCGGCGCCGGTAACCGCTCGCTGCCGAGCGTGTAGGCTTCGTTGAGCGCGAAAATAACGAAGATCACGACGATGGGTCCAAGCCACGCGCCGGCAAACTGGCCGATCTGCTGCATTCGCGGTGTCGCGCCCACCAGGTAACCCGTCTTCAGGTCCAGCATCAGGTCGGTAGCCTGCGACATGGCAACGCACATGGCCGCTCCCACCATGATCGCGGCGATGATCGAATCGGCACGCTCCATTCCGAACGCCTGCGTCACGATTATCAGTAACGTAATCCCGACCAGTGTCATCCCGGACAGTGGCGACCAGTTCGTACGACCGATCGCCTCGGAAAGAATAATGCCGGCCATCCAGATCCATAGCGTGCCCAGCAGCGCCATTGCAACGCCACCCATCAGCGTCATCGACTCGACTGCCACCACGGCCATAACGCCGAGCAATACCGCCGCGCCGATGACCGCGAAATACAGCAGCTTGATCGGCATTTCCTCGGTTGCGACACTCGTCTCTACCGAAGCGGCTTTCTGCATCGACTTGATCGCGCTGAGAATCAACGGTGCCGCGAGAATTACACCCATGATCGCGCCACCGATCAGCATGCCAATGCCCAGTGGACGGTACAGCAGCAGGCGCAGGTCCCCTGGCGTATCGATGAGCTGGCCCGCTTCGTTGAGCGGAAATGCTCCGGTCACGGATAACAACGGCGAAACGAACCAGTAGGCGACGAATCCGCCGATGATGAAGGCGATGCCGCCGCGCCCGGCGATAAAACCGACACCGATGGTCATGAGCGACAGGTACCAGATGCCATTCATGTACTCCGGCAAGCCGATAAGGGCCCCGAGATTCCAGTTCGACACCCCGGTCTTGAGCGTGATGACGTGCACGGTGGCACTGACGAGCGCTGCGCCAACAAGGATAATCGCCTTGCGAACGCCCGCGCCCGGCGACTTCAGGATTGTCGCCACCGCCACGCCGCCCGGATATGTCAGCCGCTCGTAATCGATCATGTGTTTCCTGAGCGGAATGATGAAGGCAATCCCGAGAAACGCGCCGGCGATACAACCGAACGTGAGGATGACCGGATCGAATCGATCGCCGTATCCCAGCAGGAATATTGCCGGCACCGAAAACATCATGCCGGACGATGCCCCGTTTACGCCGCTGGCAACGGTTTGCACGATGTTGTTCTCGATGATGCTGCGCCTGCGCAGGATGCCACGCAGGATGCCGAAGCCGAGTATGGCCGCCAGCTCCGACCCCTCGATCGAAAAGCCGAGTATCAGGGCTGCGTAGCCGATCGAGACGGCGATGATGACGCCGAGAAACCAGCCGACACCAACGGCAATCCAGGTCAGCTCGGGATACGGTTTGTCGGCGTGCGCCGCGATGGTCGAGTCAGTCAATACGACTCTCCTTTGTCGTTCTTATTTTGCGGCAAAGACTATCACAGCGGCTCGAGCCGTGCCGCCAGCTGGTTCTTGTCCAGTACCTCATGAAATTCGTCGGCGAGTTCGTCGCACATGTCGACCACGGTGCGCCAGGCACGGACGCGTTCTTCCGGTTCGAAATTCACGAAATCCTGCCTGTCCGGGATTTTCGCGTGTGGCAATCGTGACACGAATTCCTTTGACGGGCTGACGAGGATCGTCCGGTCGACGTTCGACGGATCCGGTTTGCGCCAGGACAATTTCTTATCGAACCAGCCGGGCACGATGCGATCGATAAAGTGCAGATACAACGTCAGCCTTTCAGGCGCACTCTGTGGCAAATCGAGGTGATAGTCGATAACGCCGCCGTCCCTGTAGATGCCACGCGGCGCTCCCGCAATGTCGCGTACGCCGGACAGCACCATGGGTATGGAACCGGTAGCAGCGATCGCGTCTTTCAGGTTCCCCTCGCTGAGTTCTACCTGGGTCAGCGGAAATCCCCGCGCATCGTAAAACGGCGGCAGGTCGCGTGCGTCGTAGAAGAGCACTCGCTCGAAAAAGGCGCCCAACGATCGCCGGCTCACGGCATTCAGCGCCGCAGCAGCGAGCAGACCGGGGACCAGCACGGCCGGTTGCTCGCTCGCGGTCAAATGACGACTGCGCACGGTCATGACGTTGGTACGCAATACGGGATGCGAAAGTATCTCCGCCGTACCGGTTTCGCTGAGTACGTAGTCGAGAATCTCGCGGCTCTTCGCGGTGATTTCGTCGCGATCCGGGTCGTCCGAGTAGGTCTGGCCGAGGTAGGCCTCCTCGAAGCGCTCGATCGCCTCGAGCGGACGGCGCTGGGCATAGCATGCAAAGCGCCACGCACCGATCGAGGAGCCGATAAGGTGGACGGGCCCGCGCAAACCGGGGACAAGCGTATCTACAACGACCCGGTCGAGCTTGCTCAGGACCAGCCATTTCGCCCCGCCGGAGGCGCCCGCCATGGTACCAACCAGTTCCGCCGAGAATCCGTGTTTATGAATTGCCTGTAGCGCCCCGGGTCCGGCCCGGAAGCTCAGGGCTGCCGCCCGCGTCACTCGAACGGATGCCGCTTGATAATCGTCTGTTCCCGATCGGGACCGGTTGAAATGATATCGATCGGGATGCCCGCGAGCTCCTCGATGCGCTGCAGGTAATCGCGTGCGTTAGCCGGCAGATCCTCGTAACGGGTGATGCCGACGGTGGACGCCTGCCAGCCCGGCCATTCCTCGTAGACGGGCCGACACTCCGCGAAGCGGTCGACGACGATCGGCAAGCCGGAGATCGATTGCCCATCGATCGTATAACCAATGCAGATCTGGATGGTCTCGAGCTCATCCAGCACGTCCAGCTTGGTAACGCACAGGCCCGACACGCTGCTGTTCACGATCGAACGTTTGAGCGCGACCGCATCGAACCATCCGACCCGGCGCGGCCGCCCGGTAGTGGCACCGAACTCGGCACCCACTGCGGCGATATGCGCACCGAGATCGTCGAACAACTCGGTGGGAAACGGCCCGGCCCCGACTCGCGTCGTATAGGCCTTGACGATACCGAGTATGTAATCGAGATCGCGCGGTCCGACACCCGTGCCAGTACTGGCAGCCGCGGCAACCGTATTCGACGAAGTGACGAACGGATAGGTACCGTGGTCAATGTCGAGGAATGTCCCCTGCGCTCCTTCGAAGAGGATGCTCTCGCCGTTTTGGGACAGGTCGTGCAGGATTTGCGTTACGTCCGCAGTGATCGGCGCAATGTGCTCCGCCGCCTGCAACGCATCGTCGAGCGTTTTCGCGAAATCGATCGGCTCCGCCCGAAAATAATTTTTCAGCAGAAAATTGTGGTAGTCGAGAATCTCGCCGAGCTTGGCCGCAAATTTCTCGCGCAGGAACAGGTCGGACACCCGCAGTGCACGCCGGGAAACCTTGTCTTCATACGCCGGCCCTATACCCCGGCCGGTGGTCCCGATCGCGCCGGCACCCTTCGCCTTCTCCCTCGCGACGTCGAGCGCGACGTGCGAGGGCAGTATCAGCGGGCAGCCCGGACTGACCTTGAGCCGATCGAATACGGGCACGCCGTTTGCGACCAGTGCTTCTGCTTCGGCGACCAGCGCATCCAGAGACAGAACGACGCCATTGCCAATCAGGCAGCTTACGCCGTCGCGCAGAATTCCCGAGGGGATCAGGTGCAGGACCGTCTTCTTGCCGTCGATGACAAGCGTATGTCCGGCGTTGTGACCGCCCTGGAAGCGCGCAACGGCTGCTGCACGATCGGTGAGCAGGTCAACGATCTTCCCCTTGCCCTCATCACCCCACTGGGTGCCAATGACGACGACATTCTTGCCCATTGCGATTACGTCTCTTGTTGTTGTTACTCAGCTGCGAACGACGAACAGCAGGATGACGCCGGCAATCATGACGACAAGTCCCACCGTGCGCAGGTGATTGTCACTTAGCATCGCCATCTGCGCCACTATCTGCCGGTATTTGCGCGGACCGACAAACGGCACCATGCCCTCGATGATCAGGACGAGCGCAAGCGCCGTCAGGATTTCGGTCCAGGCCATGCCGCCCGAACTACTCGCCGCTCGATTGGTTCAGATAGCGGAAAAATTCGTTGTTGGGATCGAGCACGAGTAAGTCGTTGGACTTGCCCATAGAATTCTTATAGGCATTGATACTGCGGTAAAACGCATAGAATTCCGGGTCATTCTCGTAGGCATTCGCATAGATCTCGGCCGCCTCCGCGTCCCCTTCACCACGGATCTGCTCGCTTTCACGGTTGGCGTCCGCGAGGATAATCGTTCGCTCGCGGTCCGCTTCTGCGCGAATCCGCTCCGCCTCGGCGCGGCCTTCTGCACGAAGTTCGGCCGCGGTACGTGCGCGCTCTTCGTTCATCTGCGCGTACACCGCGTTCTTGACTTCGTCCATCAGTTCGACCTGCTTCACGCGAAAGTCGATCAATTCGACGCCGAGGTCCTCCGCAGTTGTCGTGGCAGTCACCAGCATGTCGCGCATCAACTCCGCGCGCTCCGCCGAGATTGCCTCCCGTACCGAGCGTTTACCGAACTCGGTGACCACCGCATTCTTGATGATCTCACCGAGACGATCGTTGGCGAACAACAGGCTGCCGCCCGTCGAGGTATAGAAACGCACCGGGTCGACGATTCGCCACTTCACGAAAAAGTCGACTTTGAGCGCCTTTTTCTCAGCCGTGAATACGCGGTCCGGGCTGTCTTCGATCGTCAGGATACGGCGCGGAAACTTCCGAATATTCTGCACCACGGGGATTTTGACGTGCAGACCGGGCTCGTAACCGGACTCAACGACTTTGCCGAGCTGCAGCTTGATGGCGAGGTCGCGCTCGTTGACGGTAAACAGCGATAAACCGACCGCAACGGCAACCAGACCAATAACGACGAACACACGAAACATGGCGTTACTCATTGTCTTGTCCTCCTTTCGCGATCTTCCAATTCGAGGCGTCTCTCCGGCGAAGTAATACGCGACTGCTCCGTAAGACGATCGAGTTCCTGGGCGGACTGTTTCCGGCTGGCGCCTTCGATGAGCTTGTCGATCGGCAGGTAGAGCAGATTGCCGCTGCCCTGCGAATCCAGCAGGACCTTGTTGGTGCTGCTGTAGACCTGCTCGACCGCCTCGATATACAGGCGATCCCGCGTCACTCGCGGCGCTTTCTGGTATTCGGCGAGTAAAGCCTCGAATCGCGATGCCTCACCCATCGCATCCCTTGTTACGCGATCCTTGTAGGCCTTCGCATCGAGCGTGATGCGCTGCGCATCACCGCGCGCACGCGGGATGATGTCCTTGGCGTATTTCTCCGCCTCAAGCTGAAAACG
>JAACFJ010000084.1 GCA_009937505.1 Gammaproteobacteria bacterium | reverse complement strand
CGCGCAGCGACGAGGCCGATCTCTACCTGATACGGGTGAGGGAGAGCATCGTGTCGGCGGCCGAAGGCGAGAAGCGCCAGAAAGAATACCTGGAATGGCAGTCGAAGAGCATCGAGAAGATGCAGAGCGAAAGCGGCAACCGCGCGGAGTACCGCACGGTCATGAGCGATTCCTTACTGCAGGTTCTCAAGTTCCGCGACTAGCGTTCGACAAACCTGTTTGACCGGCAGCGCGAGCGGCACAGTCGACGGGATACTGTCAGCAAAGGCGGACGGTCGGGCGGAATGCCTGGCCGTCCGTTTTTCGCGCCAGCGGTCGTTCGGCACTGATCGAATGGAGCGTGGCCGCTTATTGCCTGCTCGGTGAGACAGTCTTCGTATGCTCCGCTGCAATCCAGTCAGTGACCATGTCTTCCAGCACGTCGATCGGTAACGATCCGTTGCCCACGACCATGTCATGAAAGCGCCGGATGTCGAACGCTGAACCCAGTTCGGTTTCAGCCCTGGCTCTCAGCTCACGAATTTTCAGTTCACCGATCTTGTACGACAATGCCTGGGCTGGCCAGGTGATGTACCGATCGATTTCCTTGTTTATATCGACAACGCTCAAGGCCGTATTTTCGAGCAGGAAGTCCACGCCTTGCTGGCGCGACCAGCCGAACGCATGCATACCCGTGTCGACGACCAGCCGGCCCGCACGCCACGCGTCATACGTCAGGCGGCCGAACTCGCTGTACGAATCCCGGTAGAAACCCATTTCCTTGCCAAGGCGCTCGGAGTACAGGCCCCAGCCTTCGCCAAAGGCCGAATGGTAAAGGTCGCGCCGAAACTCCGGCACGTTCAGCTCCTGGGCGAGCGTCGACTGGAGGTGATGGCCAGGGACAGCCTCGTGCAGCGACAGCGCCTCCAGCGTATACAGCGGCGTACTCCTCAGATCGCCGATTTGAAGAAAATACGTCCCGGAATCCGTGCCGTCGCCCGACGGCGCCACGTAAAAAGCGCCACGATTCGGGTCGCCCACGATTTTGTATGGCGCTCGGGGCAACCGCGTAAAGAACCTGGGCAACTCACCTTCGGCGGTCTTGCTGATCAGCGCGGCGCGGCCCAGTAATTCCTGGTCCGTCCTGGCGTAGAATCTGTCGTCTTCGCGAAGAAAGTCGATAAATTCCCTGAAACCGCCGTCAAAACCTACGGCATCGATGACCTCCTGCATTTCGTCGCGAATACGCCCCAGTTCTGTACGGCCGAGCTCGTGAATTTCCGCCGGAGTGAGATTCGTGGTCGTGTAGTAGTTGATCAGGTACCGGTAATAGTCGTCGCCGCCCGGCAGTGAGGTAATACCGACTTCCGTGCGGCACGCGGGCAGGTACTCGTCGACGAAGAAGTCCAGCAACTCCCGGTAGCCGGGAACGATGACCGTGTTGACCAGCTCGACGCCTTTGCCGGCATAGTGCGCGCGCTGGTCCTCGCTGACGTTGCCGGGAAACCGATTAAACGGCACATAGAGCTGGCTTTGTTCGGCGTCGGCCACAATATGCGCCTCGATGGTCCGCCCGTAGTCCGCGATGCTTTCGCAATAGTGCGTATAGCCCGCCTCAATCGCTGCGCGCATATTCTGAATGTAATCGCGGTTATAGCGCGTGAAGTCGGCGAGACTGATCAGGTAGTCGTCATAGTCGTCTGCCGATAGAAACGTCGAATTGGATGGCGACTCCGCGAAATAGGTGTGATAACCGAACAGGCTGGTGATCGGAAAGAAGTGATCGGGTTGCTGATAGCTTTCGCGCTCTGTTTCCCGCTCGTACCTGAAAACCCGATACGAGATCTGATCGTCCGCGTCGAGATCTTCGATGCGGATTTCGGCCAGCCTGGTCAGTACTTGTTCATTGAACTGCTGGCGCCTGGCCCGGGCCTCGGCATTGTGTTCCGGCAGCGTCCCATCCATCCGCCAGGCATCGGGGTCTGTCCGGAAGAAAATCTTCTCGGCAGTAGCCGCAGCCCAGTGTTCGTCCAGTAACGCGTGAAACGCGGTGCCCGCATCCGGTTCGTTGTCTGGTTCAGTTGCCGAACAGGCCGTCAACGAGCAGGCAACGACCGTAGCGGCGAGAATCCTGGATAGATGCATGTGCTCAGCGAGACGCGTAGTACGCTGCGACTTGTGGATCGTTGCCGACACGGTCCTGGTGTTGGACCAGGTTTGGCGCCAGTCGCTCGACGAGGTCCGCCGGCACGTGGTCGAGAGCGCCCGAGCACAGCCATCGGATCTGCACGAAAGCCTTGAGATCGGCGATGGTCAATCGCTTGTCGGCAAAGTAATCGTTTCCGCCCCTGTCCAGCAGTTGTCCCAGGCCACGCACGTAGACCGACAACCAACCGTCGGTCAGTTTTTCACGTGCGGCCTTGAGTTCCTCGCCCTCTAAACCGAATGTCGGAACAATGTAATGATTGAGGTCCTCGAGCGCGCCCATTGCTTCGTCGCAGTAGAGCGCCTGCAGGCCGTCTTCCGGGTACAGGCCGGCCATCTTGCCGACAAAACGGCTCAGTGCGTTGGACTGTGAAACGGCGACGCCATCGATCTCGAGTATCGGCAGGGAACTGAAGCGTATGCTCCCGCGCATTTCGCCAAATTCCCTGAACGAGAGGCGATTGTCCTCGAAGTCGATTCCGGCAATGTGAAAAGCGATACGGATCGGCTCGCCGCGACCGCCATCGAAGTCGAAATAGGTCAGCTTGTAGTTCGTCATTGTCTCGCCTCGTCCGGAGCGTGCGGCTATTATCAGGGTATTAAGGGGCGACTGCCATAAACGGTTTGTGGCAATGCGCTCCGGGGTTACCAGGACTTCAGGATCCACTGTTGACGGTAACTACCGCAGTTGAAGGCTGAGGAACCCTGACCGACACGCACGGCGTCGTCGAAAAACGGCAAGGGGTGGTCGGGGTTCGCGCGCGGAATTTTTCGTCGTCGTGGCGCGACAGGCAGGACAGCGCAACAACACGCGGACGGCGCGGGTTGTTGCCCGGCCGTTTTTTTCTTGCCCGATCCTAAACTGGCTTACGTGCCACGAAACATGCCCACGTAATGTGACCGCCGGCAAGGGCGGCCTGCCACCGGGCGATGCTTTGCGAAATGGACGCTAGCGCATCAGCGTCGAGACCGGCGATCGGACGGGCCAGCTGCTCCGCAAGCTTGTCGTAGTGCGCCGTGATATCGCCCGATCGTTCCTCGACGAAGGATATTTCAAAACCGGCGGCACGAGCCATTGCCTCGTAGTCGCCGACGGTCGCGCCCACGCTCGCGCCGATGCGCGCGAAGGCTGCTGCCACGGCGGCCGCGTCCGCGTTCTCGCCGGTCAGGATATCCGAAAGAGCAAATGTACCGCCCGGCTTGAGTACCCTGAAGACCTCGGCAAAGACCCTGGGGCGGTCCGGGGAATGAATAATCGCTTCCTGGCAGATAACGGCGTCCCAGAGTTCCGGTTCACTGTCGATGTTGTGGAAGTCACCAACCGCCACGTCGATATGGTCGCCGACCCCGGCTTCATTGGCCGCTGCGCGGGCATGGTCGACACAGTTCTGTGAGATGTCGATGCCTTTGGCCGTGCAGCCCATCCGCGCCAGGGTTCGCAGCGTGCCACCGAAGCCGCAGGCGATATCGAGCACGCGTTGGCCGGCTGTGAACCCGGCCCGGTCGACCAGGTACTGCGTCACGGCCGTGGATGCTTCCGCTACGGTTTCCCGCCCCGTCACATAACGGCCGATGTGGATATCAGCGCCTCCCCAGCACTCTTCGTAAAACCGGGATATGGCCGCGTTATCGTAATAGGCAGCGGCCTGTTCGCTGTCGAAAACTTCGTTGGACATGATCGTCTTCCTCGATCCCGCAACCGTCATGAACCACCGTAGCCGACTGAACGGCCTGAATCCACTGGGGACAGTGACTTTAAGTGCCAGGCATAGTTTGGGGACAGTGACTTTAAGTGCCAGGCAGCTAATTTGCCTGGCACTTAAAGTCACTGTCCCCTAATTGTGGGACCGGGGTAGGTTCTTCGATCTGCTAGAGTATCCGTATGGCGATTACGCTTGCATTTGACGTCTACGGAACGCTGATCGACACGCACGGTGTCGTCACGAAGCTGGAGGAGTTGCTCGGAGATCGTGCGCGGGACTTTTCATCGACCTGGCGCGACAAGCAGCTCGAGTATTCTTTCCGCCGCGGCCTGATGCAGAACTACGAGAATTTCGCCGTCTGCACCCGGGATGCCCTCGATTACACCTGCAGTCGCTTTGCGGTCGATATCCCGCCGGACCAAAAACGGGCGCTGCTCGAAACCTATCGCGAGCTGCCTGCGTTCGATGACGCCGAACCGGCGTTGACAGATTTGCGGGCCCGCGACTGTCGACTTTTTGCATTCTCCAACGGTGCTGCCGCGGCCGTCGAAACCCTGTTGTCCGCTGCCGGGATCAGGGAACACTTTCTCGGTGTCGTGAGCTGCGACGACGTCAAATCCTTCAAGCCGAACCCGGCGGTATACGCTCATTTCCTGAGCAGAGCCGATGCCACGGGCGATGAAGCATGGCTGATCTCGGGCAACCCGTTCGACGTCATCGGGGCGATCTCGGCCGGCATGCGCGCCGCTTGGGTGCGACGCTCCGAGGATTCGATATTCGATCCCTGGGGGATCGAGCCGACGGTGACGGTGACGAGCCTGCGTGATCTCGCAGACGCCATCGGTATCTGAAAGCGCTCGCCCGTTCAGCTCCGGCGCGGGTCGGCCCTGACCTGCATCTGGAACTTCGCCGGCTTCTGGTTTGCCATGTGTTCGTAAGTCGCCCAGCGCATATCCACGAGTTCCTGCGCGCTCTTCATGAGCTTGGCGGCGGCATCCGGGTGAGTTTTCAGCAGGGACCGGTAGCGCATCTCGTTGTACGCGTAGTCCTCGAGCGGGATGCTGGGCCGCGGTGAATCCAGAACGAAGGGCTTCTTGCCGACGTCGCGCAGCGCGGGATTGAAGCGAATCAGCGGCCAGTAACCGCTCTGGGTTGCGAGCTTCTGCTGCTTCAGCCCGTCGGACATGTCGTAGCCGTGCGCGATGCAGTGGCTGTAGGCAAGAATCAGCGCCGGCCCGTTGTATTCCTCGGCTTCGCGCATGGCCAGCAGCGTCTGCTGCGGGTTGGCGCCCATCGCGACCTGCGCCACGTACACGTTGCCGTAAGAGATTGCCTGCAGGGCCAGGTCCTTCTTGCCGATGCGTTTGCCCGCGGACGCGAAGCGGGCGGACGCGCCCAGCGGTGTTGCCTTGGACATCTGCCCGCCGGTGTTCGAGTAGACCTCGGTGTCGAGCACCAGCACGTTGACGTTGCGGCCGCTGGCAAGCACATGGTCGAGGCCGCCGGAACCAATGTCGTAGGCCCAGCCGTCACCGCCGACGAGCCAGATGCTGCGGCGGACAAGGTGGTCGACAATCGACAGCAGCGCGGCGGCTTTTTCGTCACCCTCGTCGTCCCGCAGGCGCATGAGCTTGTCCTTGAGCACCGATACCCGTTGGCGCTGTGCGCGTAATTCACTGCCGACGCGTTGCCGTGAATTGACCAGTTTGTCGGCCAGCTCCTCGTCGACTTTCGGCGCCAGGGCGGTGACCAGGTCTTTTGCGAGGGCCATGTGGTGGTCTGCGGCAATGCGCATGCCGAGACCGAACTCGGCGTTGTCCTCGAAAAGAGAGTTCGACCAGGCCGGTCCGCTGCCCTCCTGGTTTATCGCCCACGGCGTCGTCGGCAGGTTGCCGCCGTAGATCGACGAGCAGCCGGTGGCGTTGGCGACCATGAGCCGCGGCCCGAACAGCTGCGACAGCAGTCGAATATAAGGTGTCTCGCCGCAGCCGGCACAGGCGCCGGCAAACTCGAACAGCGGTTCGAGGAACTGCGAGCCGCGCACCGAGGAGAAGTCGACCTTGGCGCGGTCGCTGAAAGGGATGGACTCGAAGAATTCTATGTTCCTGCGGCCGTCGTCGAGGATGGGCGCCTTGTCCGCCATGTTGATGGCGCGCACGCCGGGTTCGTCCGGGCTCTTCACGGGGCAGGCTTCCACGCAGAGGCCGCAGCCCGTGCAGTCTTCGAGGTAGACCTGCAGCGAGTAGCGCGTCTCGGGAAAGCCGCGTGCACTGATCGGCGCCGATGGAAAGTTCCCGGGCGCGTCCTTCAGCTCGCTTTCGTGAAAGAACTTCGCGCGGATGACGCTGTGCGGGCAAACGAAGCTGCAGTTGCCGCACTGGATGCAGAGATCCTCGCGCCACAGCGGCACGTCGTCGGACACGTTGGACTTCTCCCAGCGCGTCGTGCCGCTGGGGTAGGTGCCGTCGGCGGGCAGCTTGCTGACCGGCAGCTCGTCGCCGTGACCGCGCATCATCTGCGCGGTGACCTCGCGCACGAACTCGGGGGCATGGTCGGGAACCACGGCTTCCATGTCATGTTCGCTGCGCCGGCTCGCCGGGATCTCGACTTCGTGCAGGTGGTCGAGCGCGGCATCGACGGCAGCGAAGTTCTTGTCGATGACCGACTGGCCCTTCGACTTGTAGGTCTTCTCGATGGCCGCCTTGATCTGCGCAATTGCTTCGTCGCGCGGCAGGACGCCGGACAGTGCGAAGAAGCAGGCCTGCATGACGGTATTAATGCGCTTGCCCATGCCGGCATTGCGAGCCACGCGAGAGGCATCGATCACGTGCAGGTGAATGCCGCGGTCGATGATAATTCCCTGCACGGGGCGCGGCAGCCGGTCCCATACCTCGTCGGCCGGGTAGGGGCTGTTGAGCAGGAAGACGGCGCCTTCGCAGGCGTTGGTGAGCAACTCGATCTTGTTGACGAGTTCGAATTTGTGGCACGCGATGAAGTTGGCGCTCTGGATCAGGTAGGGCGCATGGATCGGCTCGGGCCCGAAGCGCAGGTGCGAGATCGTTCGCGACCCGGATTTTTTCGAGTCGTAAACGAAGTAACCCTGGGCCCAGAGGTCCGTGTTTTCGCCGATAATCTTGATGCTGTTCTTGTTCGCGCCCACGGTGCCGTCGGAACCCATGCCATAGAAGACGGCGCGCGTCGCACTCTCGTTCTCGATGTGCATCGCAGGGTCGTAGTCCAGACTCGTGTGGGTCACGTCGTCGAGTATGCCGACCGTGAAGTGTTGCTTCGGGTCTGCTTTGTCCATCTCGGCATACACGGACATCACCATTGCCGGCGTGAACTCCTTCGACGAGAGGCCGTAGCGGCCGCCGATGACGCGCGGCATCGACTTGCGCGCGCCGTTGCCCACCGCTTCTGCGAGCGCGGTGACGACGTCCTGGTACAGCGGCTCGCCGCTGGCGCCCGCTTCCTTGGTGCGGTCGAGCACGGCAATCGTCCGCACGCTATCCGGTAGCGCCGCCAGCAGGTGCTCGGCCGAGAACGGCCGGTAAAGGCGCACGTTTAGCACCCCGACACCTTGCGGGTGCAGGGCGTCGATCGTATGCATCACCGTGTCGGCACCGGACCCCATCAGGATGATTGCACGCTCGGCGTTTGGGTCGCCGTGGTAGTCGAACAGCCCGTAATGGCGGCCCGTGATCTCGCCGAAGCGATCCATGGTTTTCTGCACGATGCCCGGGGTGGCGTTGTAATAGGGATTGACCGTCTCGCGTCCCTGGAAATACACGTCGGGATTTTGCGCCGTGCCGCGGATGAACGGGTTGTCCGGGTTGAGCGCGCGGTTGCGATGCTGGTAGATGAGATCGTCATCCATCATCGCGTGCATCTGCTCCTCGGACACGAGCTCGATCTTGCTGACTTCGTGTGACGTGCGGAAGCCGTCGAAGAAGTGGATGAAGGGCAGGCGCGCTTCGAGCGTGGCCGCATGGCTGATCAGCGCCAGGTCCTGTGCAGCCTGCACGGACGAGGCGGCCAGCAGGCCGAAGCCGGTGGTGCGCGCCGCCATGACGTCCTGGTGGTCGCCGAAGATCGACAATGCCTGCGCGGCCAGCGAGCGTGATGCGACGTGAAACACGGCCGAGGTCAGTTCGCCAGCGATCTTGTACATATTCGGCAGCATGAGCATCAGGCCCTGCGACGCGGTAAACGTGGTCGTCAGCGCCCCGGTCTGCAGCGCGCCGTGCGCAGTGCCGGCGGCGCCGCCCTCGCTCTGCATCTCGATAATGTCGGGCACCTGGCCCCAGATGTTGGGTTTGCCGCTGGCCGACCAGACGTCGGCCATCTCTGCCATCGGCGACGACGGCGTGATCGGGTAGATGGAACAGATCTCGCTGACCGCGTAAGCGACGCGGGCAACCGCCTCGTTGCCTTCGAGTGCGCGCACCTCGGTCATAGCGCAGACATCCCGCCGACCTGCTGCTCGTCGATCATCTCGATTGCATGGCAGGGGCACTGCTCGTAACACACGGCGCAGCCCGTGCACAGGGCGTAATCGAAGCGATAGCGCCTGCCGGGTCCCAGCTTGATCACTGCGCCCTCGGGGCAGGCGCCGTAGCAGCCGTCGCATTCGAAGCAGTTGCCGCAGGACAGGCATCGCTGCGACTCGAACAATGCGTCCGTCTCCGACAGGTTCTGCATGATCTCGTCGAAATTGGTTTGCCGATTCACGACCGGCAGGCGCTCCTGCTCGACCTTGGGCGCATGGGTGCGGTACCAGAGATGCAGACGCTCGTGACCAATGACCGGGTGTCGCGGCCCGCGCCGGTACTTGGTGCCGCGGAGATACGCGTCGATGTGTCTGGCGGCATGCTTGCCGTGGCCGACCGCGATCGTTACCGAGCGCTCGCTCGGCACCATGTCGCCCCCCGCGAAGATGCCGTCGTGACCGGTCATCATGTTGTCGTCGACGATGACAGTATGGTCCCACTCGAATGCGATACCCGGCACCTTCTCGAGGAAAGCCGTGTCGGTGTCCTGGCCCAGTGCGAGGATCAGTGAGTCCGCTTCGAGTTCCTCGAACTTGCCGGTCGGCTGCGGCCGTCCCGTTTCGTCGAGCTCCATGATCTCGACCTTGAACGTCGAGCGGTCGATCTCCTTGATCGTGCGCAGCCAGTTGATGACGACGCCTTCCTCGATTGCCTCGTCGGCCTCGAAGTCGTGCGCCGGCATGCTGCTGCGGTCGCGGCGGTAGATGATCATCGCTTCGTCGACGCCGAGGCGTTTCGCGGTGCGTGCGGCGTCCATCGCGGTGTTGCCGCCGCCATAGATGGCTACGCGGCGGCCGAGCTTCGGTGCTTCGCCCTGCTTGGTGCTGGAGAGGAAGCTGACCGCGTCGAGGATCTTGCCGGCGTCGCGATTGGGAATGTCGATCTTCTTGCTGATGTGTGCGCCGACCGCGACGAATAGGGCATCGAAGCCGCCGTCTTCCTTTTCCGTGAGCACGTCCTCGACGCGGTGGTTGAGTGTGATCGTGACGCCCATGTTCTCGATGCGATCAATCTCCGCCTGGAGTTCCTTGCGCGGCATGCGATAGGCCGGGATGCCGAAATGGATCATGCCGCCGGCGACCGGACCGGCCTCGCGTATCTCGACCTCGTGGCCGAGTCGCCTCAGGTGGTAGGCGGCCGACAGCCCGCTGGGGCCCGCGCCGATGATGAGGATCTTCCTGCCGCTGGTCGTCTTCGGTGTCTCGAACTGCCAGCCCTTCTCGAGGGCGAGGTCGCCGAGGTAGCGCTCGACGGCATGAATACTGACAGCGCTGTCCGTGAATGCGCGGTTACAGACGTCTTCGCAGGGGTGGTAGCAGACGCGGCCGTGGATGGATGGCAGCGGATTGTTCCGCACGAGCTCGCGCCAGGCGCCCTCGAAGTCGCCGGCCTGCGCCAGCGCCAGCCACGCCTGGATGTTTTCGCCGGCCGGGCACGCGTTGTTGCAGGGCGGCAGGTAGTCGATGTACTCGGGCCGCTGGCTACGCAGCGCGCCTGTACCTTTATCGTGGCGCGTAAGGTCCGCGCGCTGTGTCAGATCGGAGTTAGTCATTGGTACAAAGCATAGTATGCGGCAACGATCGCAGCAGCATCAGGAGTTCTACGAATGCCGCTGCCAGCCTAACGTGCTAGCGCCGGGGCGGCCAAAACAGGCCGATTCCCGCCGAATTTGACTGAAAAAGGGAGCTTTTGGCCGCATCGGCGGTCAATACAACTCTCCCCGACGATGCCGCGCGCGTGAATGAGGTCTTTTGACCAGCCGCTGACCCGCCGGGATATGAGCCATTTAGCCGCAATTCACTAGAATTTCCCTGTAAAATCCGCCGACCGCCCGACGATGAGGACCCTGATGCCGTCGATTCTCCGCAACCTGGCCGCCTACAGCACACTGCTGATGCTCGCGAGCTGCAGCACGCAGCCTTCGGCACCGGTGCGCGTGACGGCCGAGCCCGCTGCGGATACCGCGGCGTGTATTGCCGACCTCGACAGCAGTCGCAGCCCGGCGTCGCGGGCGCTAGACTCCGGCAATATCAGTGTCGTCAACTGGAACATCCAGAAGGGCCGGAACACGGAGTGGGTGCAGGATCTCCACGAGATTGGCTCGCAGCCGGACCTGCTGATCCTGCAGGAGGCGTCGGTCAAGACGAATGTCTGGCGCGATCTCGTTCCCGAACACCACTCGTCGTTCGCCGAGGGTTTCGGCCCGGACTGGTCGCCGAGCGGGGTCATGACCGTGAGCGCCGCCGAACCGCTGACCAGGCAACCCTGATTACCGAATACGCGTTGTCCGATACGGACGAGACCCTGCTCGTCGTGAACATACACGGCATCAATTTTGCGCTCGGCATCAGTGATCTCGAAGACCAGTTTGCCCAGGCCAGGGCCGTGATCGTCGAGCACGACGGACCCATCGTGTTCTCTGGCGACTTCAACACCTGGCGGAGCCAGCGCGCCAGGGTGCTGGAAGAAATGCTCGAATCGCTCGGCCTGACCGCGCTCGATTTCGACGTCGACCATCGCAAACGATTCTTCGGCTGGGCGCTCGATCATATTTACGTGCGCGGCCTGTACTCCGAAAACGCGACGACGCTGCAGTCCGACGCCTCGGACCATAATCCGATGACCGTGCGACTGCGACTGTCTGAAGAGCCGCTGCGCGTGAGGGCGGCACGATGAGACTGCGGTGCCTGCTTACAATGCTGGCTTTGCTGTCGCCCGCGGCGGTGCTCGCCGGCAACACGGAGTCCGAGATCGAGTATCTCATCGCGTCGATCGGTGACAGCAACTGCACGTTCGTGCGCAACGGGTCGCGTCACGACGCGGAAGATGCGGAAGATCACCTGCGCATGAAATACCGGCGCGGCAAGCGCTATGCGACCTCGGCGGAGTTGTTCATCGAGCGCCTGGCGAGCAAGAGTTCGATGAGCGGCAAGCTTTATACGATGGAATGTCCAGACAGCGAAACCGTTCCCAGCGGTGAATGGCTCACCGCGCGCCTGCATGAATATCGTGCACAGGTATCGAACTCGCAGTAATCAACCGCGATTCTCACGACATAATCCCTGCGTAGTTCTACGCATTAAAGCCGGGGCCGAAATCGGCTAGAAAGAACGTGTAGAACCGCATCTTTCGGAACCCGGGAGTAACAGGATGTCTGGTCGCAATCCGATCGAAGCGCTGGCGCGCCTGCGCCACGAATTCGGCGAGCACGGCGGCGTCAACATGTCCATTGAGGCAAGTTCGACGTTCACCGTGATGGAGCCCGGCACGATGCCGGCGATGTTCCAGGGACTCAAGGGTCATGATGCCGGCTGCTATCTGTACGGGCGGCATTTCAATCCCACCGTCTATCATCTCGGCCTGCAGCTTGCGGCGATCGAGGGCACGGAAGCCGCCTACTGCACAGCAAGCGGCATGGGAGCAATCTCCGCGACGCTCCTCGCCGTGTGCAAGGCGGGCGATCATATCGTCGCGTCGAATACCGTCTATGGTGGCACCTACGCGCTGATGCACGACTTCCTGCCGGAAAAGGCGGGCATAACCACGACCTTCGTCGACATCACCGATCTCGAGGCCGTGCGCAATGCCGTCTCGGACAAGACCCGGCTTGTCTACACGGAAAGCCTGTCGAATCCGACGCTGCGCATTGCCGATATTCCGAAACTCTCGGCCATAGCGCACGAAGCCGGCGTCCCGCTGGTCGTCGACAATACCTTCAGCCCGCTGATACTGAGCCCGGTCGACCTCGGCGCAGATGTCGTCGTTCACAGCATCACGAAGTTCATCAGCGGCATGTCGGACGTGATCGCGGGCGCCGTGTGCGGGTCGAAGGAATTCATCGAGTCGTTGATGGACCTGCACGAGGGCCCGCTCATGCTGCTCGGCCCGACCATGGACGCGAAGGTCGCCGCGAACATCAGCCTGCGTATCCCGCATCTGCCGCTGCGCATGGCCGCGCACGGCGAACGTGCCCTGGCCCTGGCACAGCGGCTGCGAGATTCGGGGGCGATGGTCTGCTACCCGGGACTCGACGACCATCCCGACCATGACATGCTCGACGAACTGCGGTGCCCGGACTACGGCTACGGCGGCGTCATGACCCTCGACATGGGCACCGAGGCGGCAGCCAATACGCTGATGTCGAAGCTGCAGAACAAGTACGGCTTCGGCTTCATGGCCGTGAGCCTCGGCTACTTCGATACGCTGATGTCCTGCTCCGGCTCCAGTACCTCGAGCGAGATGAGCGTATGTCGGTGGGCTATACCGGCACGCTGGAGCAGCGCTGGCAGCAGCTTCGCGACGCCCTGGATGAGGTCGGCGCGCAGCGGTCATACTCTAAAGCGGTCTGAGCAGGACTGCGGCCCGTCAGTCGCTTGCCTCCTCCGGGGCAATCTCGTGGATATCCGGGGCCGGCTCCCAGCGGCGGAACACGATATTCTTTTCCGAGCCGTGACGGGAAAGCAGCAGCAAAGCCTCGTTGCACTCCTGCCCGTGCATTTTCACCTCGGCCATGTAGACCGGGCTCTTCCCGGTTCCCAGCCGGCGGAAGGAGTGCAGCATCGTGTCGCAGTCGTAGGCGGATGCTGCTCCCGAAACCAGGTCGCTCGCGTACTGCCGGGCAAGCGCCTCGTCCAGGTCGAGCGGCTCCGGCGGCACTTCGTCCGCGAAACAGCCTGTGGTTGTCGCCAGCAACGCGATGGCGGTGATCAAAATACGGTTCATCATGAAACCTGGTGCCCTGTATAGTGTCTGACCACTGGCCGGCCGCAAGTTCGCGATGGCCCGCGCCACCCAGCGATTGTGCAGAAAAATCTACCAATTTGTAGTCATTTGCGTCGAAAAGGACGTAATTTGCCCCGATTATGCTGATTGACAGGAGCCCCAGGTGGAGCTGATACGAAAAATTCTGGCCTCATGGCTGGTCCTGATTGCGCTGTCCGCGGTTGCCTACGCCGCCGACGACGAAGTCTCAACCCAGGTCAATATCCCTTACGACATGTTCCGGCTGGAAAACGGCCTCACCGTGCTCGTGCACGAGGACCGGTCCACGCCGACCGTGTTCGTCGGCATGTGGTACGGCGTGGGCTCCAAGGACGAACCCGAGGGCAAGACCGGCTTCGCGCACCTGTTCGAACACCTGATGTTCCAGGGCACCGAAAATCGCGAGGGCGAGTATTTTTCACCGTTCATGGATGCCGGCGCGACCGGGATGAACGGCACGACCTCCGAAGATCGCACGAATTACTACGCTACCGTGCCGACCGGCGGCCTCGACATGGCGCTGTGGATGGAAAGCGATCGAATGAGCTACCTGCTCGGTGCCGTCACGCAGGACGCGCTCGACGAGCAGCGCGGTGTCGTGCAGAACGAAAAACGGCAGCGCGAGAATCGCCCGTATGCGCAGATGAGCGACCGCATTCGTGCCGGACTGTACCCGGTCGATCATCCCTACCGCCATTCGATCATCGGTTCCATGGCGGACCTCGATGATGCGTCGGTGGAAGACGTGCACGAATGGTTCAACACGTATTACGGGGCCTCGAATGTCGTGCTCGTGCTCGCAGGCGACATCGATCTCGAAACCGCGAAGGAAAAAGTGACGCACTACTTCAGCGAGGCGCCGGCGGGCGTGCCGCTCGTGTACCCGAAGAAATGGATCCCCAACCTCACCGAGAACCGCAAGGAATCGATGTACGACCGCGTAGGGCAGACGCGCATCGCACGCGTCTGGGCGCTACCGGACCTGAACGACCGCGACACGACACTGATGTATCTCGTGACCGAATCACTCGTCGGCAACAAGAACTCACCGCTCAGGAAAGCGCTGGTCGACGACCTGCAGCTCGCGACAAGTGTGCGCGGCAGCGCGTACGGTCGCGTGTTGAGCGGCGAATTCACGTTGACGATCGATCTCAAACCGGGTGTCACGTCGGAAGAAGTGCTGCCGATCGTCGACCGTATCATCGTGGAATACCTCGAGTCCGGTCCCGACAAACGAATCGTGGAGAACGCCAAGCTCGGCGTGAATATGTACATGATCGGCGCGCTGGAGCGCAGCTCGGCAATCGGACGGGTGCTGGCCGAAGGCTACCTGTATTCGGATGATCCGCTGTACATCAACAAGGAACTCGAGTGGCTGAACGCGGCGACCCCGTCCGAGCTCAGGGAAACCGCAAACCGCTGGTTGACCCGCGGTTACTACGAGCTGACCGTGCTGCCGTTCCCCGAGTACCAGGCGACACAAGCCAGCGTCGATCGCTCGAAGATCCCCGAGGTAACGGCCGATGCGAACGTCTCGTTCCCCGCTATCGAAACGGCGATACTCGACAACGGTATGCGCATCGTCGTCGCGACGCGGGACACGCTGCCGATCGTTGACGTGTCGTTCCGCATCGGCGCCGGCAGCACGGCCAGCCCGCCGCAGGCGCCGGGCCTCGCGAACTTTGCCATGGCGCTCATGGACAAGGGCACGAAGAAATACGACGCACACGAACTCGCTGCGGCAAAAGACGCGATCGCGATGAGCGGCCAGCCGCAGGCCGGCACCGAGGAAAGCTCCTTCGGCTACCGCATCCTGCACAGCAAATTTGAAGAGTCCATGGAGCTCGCAGCCGAGGTGCTACGCAATCCTACGTACCCGGACGACGAACTCGTGAAGCGCAAGCAGCAGATCTCGGCCTGGCTCGCGACACTCGAGAAGTCACCATCGAGCGCTGCGAGCAGCCTGTTCGAGCGCGCGGTGTACGGCAGCGACAGCCCGATGGGGTCGGTATGGACGCCCGAGCTCGTCGCGCAGGTGGATCGCGACATGCTGGTCGGGTTTCACCGCCGCGAGATTGCACCGGATAACATGACGGTCTTCATGATCGGCGATATCGGCATCGAGGAGGCGACCCGGGTAGTGGAACGTTCCTTCGGCAAGTGGCGGATCGGCGCGGAATCAGCGCGCAAGCCGATTGGCGCTGCCTTGCCTGCGGAAGCGCGCGTCATCCTGGTCGATCACCCCGAGGCTCCGCAAAGCACGATCTTTGCCGGGCACGCGCTGCCGCCCTACGATTCCGACACCTCCACCGAGCTATACATCATGAACGGCGTGTTCGGTGGCGGTTTCGAGGCACGCATCAACATGAACCTGCGCGAGGACAAGCACTGGTCTTACGGCATGAGTTCCGGCGTCCAGCAGAACACCAGCGGCGATCAGTACATCGCCGTGAGCGGCAGCGTGCAGGCTGACAAGACGATGGAAAGCATGCAGGAAATCATGAAGGAATATGAGGAATTCGTGACGACCCGGCCGGCCACGGAAACCGAGGTATCACGCGTAAAGATTAACCGGATGCGCTCGCTCCCGGGCACCTTCTCGACGAACCGGGGGTTCCTGGCAAGCATCGTGACCTCCGACAGTTTCGGCCTGCCCTTCGACTACGCAGAGACGCGCGCGGCGCGAATCGATGCCGTCACGACCGAGGCCGTTAACGAACGTGCGCGCAGCATGCTCGATCCCGGCAAACTGACCTGGGTGGTCGTCGGCGACCTCACGCAGATCGAGGAAAAGGTTCGCTCGCTCGGCTACGGCGACGTGGAAGTCTGGGACGCTTTCGGTAAGAAGCTGCGCTAGTCCTCGCTGTCGAACGACTCGAGATCGATCTCCAGCGGGAGGTCCGGGTCGGCCGTCCATTCCTGGAGTGATGCGGCATACACGGCAACGTCGGTAAAGCCGAGCCGCGTCATGACGAACGCGCTGGACGACGCGGCTATTCCGCCCCCGCAATAGGTGATCGTCCGGCCGTCACGATCGCCTTCGAATATCGACGCCAGCTCATCGAGTGAGCGGAAGCGCCCGGTCTCGTCGAGGGCAGAAAATACCGGCACGTTCACGGCGCCGGGTATGTGCCCGGGCCGGTCGTACATTGTGGTCTCGCCGCGGTAGTGAGCAGGGGGCAGCGCATCTATAAGAGTCACTGACTCGCCCTCGATCGACGCCAGCACCTCGTCGCGGTCGGCAATCAGCTCTGGTCGCAGATTGACGGTGAGCTGTCCGGCCGGCCGGCTGGCAGGCTCCGTCGATAGCGGGCGCTCCCCGGCGGTCCAGGCGTTCAGCCCGCCGTCCAGCAGCGCTGCCCGATCGAATCCGATCCAGCGCAACATCCACCATACCCGGGCGGCCCAGGGCGAGCCGCTGGCGTCGTACAGCACCACGCGGGAACTGTCGCTGACACCGAGTTCCTCCATGGCGGCCGCAAACTGCTCCGGCGACGGCATTGCGAAATCCATCGGGCTATCTGCGTCGGACAGGTTGCCGAGAAGATCGGCAAACCCCGCCGTCCGAATGTGGCCCGACTCGTAGCTCGCCCTGCCGTTGACGGAGAGAAGCCCGCCGCTGCCATCCGGTTCGATGACGACGGTGCAGTCAAGCACCACGAGATCCGGATCGTCGAGGTGTTCCTCGAGCCAGGCGGCGCTCACGAGCGTGTCCATCGTCGGTTCGACCGTGCTCGCCTGATCGTCCGCTCCGGAGCAGGCCGCAAGCAGG
>JAACFJ010000083.1 GCA_009937505.1 Gammaproteobacteria bacterium | reverse complement strand
TCGCTGAGATCGAGCGACTGCTCGGTTCGGATCCCGGCTCCGCTGATGCGAAAGCGAGCGAATTGCTGCAGGCTGTGCCCGACGAGCCAATGGCGCAGCTCTACCAGGGAATTGCGCGGCGCATGCTCGGCAATCCCGTTGCGGCGATCGAGGTGCTTCGCCGCCTCACGGAAAAGTGGCCCGACGCACCAATGCCGTTTCTGCAACTGGGCCTGGCGCTGAGGGAAGCGGGACACAATTCGGCCGCAGCAGATTCGATGCGACGCGCCGTCGAGGTCAGGCCGGACTTCCCGGACGCCTGGCTGGCGCTCGGCGACTTGCTCGCAACGATGTCCGACACAGCCGGCGCGGATGAGGCCTTCAGCAATTACGTCGGGCACTCGGATAGTGTTCCACTCCTCGTGCAGGCAGGACGCGCACTGCAGGGTGAAAGAATCCAGGAAGCCGAATCGCTGTTACGGAATCGTCTTCGTGCCCAGCCGAACGACGTTGTAGCCCTGTGCATGCTTGCAGACATTGCCGAACGAGTGGGCCGCATGGACGAAGCCGAAGCCCTGCTCACCCGCTGCCTGGAGCTCGCACCGGGTTATTTCAGGGCACGCTACAACCACACGGTCATGCTGCTGCGACAGAGCAGGCCCGAGCAGGCGCTCGAAGCTGTCGACCAGATGCTGGCGGACGATCCACGGAACGCCGACTGCCGCAAGCTCAAGGCCGCCATCCTGGTCCGCCTGCTGGAATACGATGAGTCGATCCGGATTTGCGAAGAATTATTGGAAGAAGATCCCGACCAGCCCACGGTATGGACCAGCCTCGGGCATATGCTGAAATCAGTCGGGCGCAGGGAGGACTGTATCGCCGCTTATCGCAAAGCGATCGAACTCGCATCGCACTACGGCGAGCCTCACTGGAGCCTTGCGAACCTGAAGACGCATCACGTCGACGACGAACTTCTCGAGGCGATGCGAGCGCAACTGCAGAATCCGTCCCTGCCCCACACGGATCGACTGCATTTCAATTTCGCGATGGGCAAGGCGCTGGAAGACCGCAAGGAGTTCGAGGAGTCTTTCACGCATTATTCGGAAGGCAACCGCCTGCGCCGCGAGATGGCCCCATATAACCCGCAGGAACTCGAAGACCATGTGCGGCGCTGCAAGACCCTGTTGACGAAGGACTTCTTCGCGGCGCGTGCCGGTTTCGGTGCGAGCGACCCGGATCCCATCTTCGTGCTCGGCCTGCCGCGGTCCGGTTCGACGCTCGTAGAGCAGATACTGTCCAGCCACTCGGCCGTCGAAGGCACGATGGAGTTGCCCAACATCGCGTCGATTGCGAAGTCGCTCGAAGATTCGACGGCGGCCGGGAGTTCAGAAGGGTACCTGTCTGCGCTTGGAGAACTGGACGCCGACGAACTCGGGGAACTGGGGCAGTCCTACCTCGAGCAAACGAGCGTGAATCGCAAACTCGGCACACCGTTTTTTATCGACAAGATGCCGAACAACTTTGCGCACATCGGACTGATTCACCTGATCCTGCCCAACGCCCGCATCATCGACGTACGGCGCCACCCCATGGCGTGCGGCTTTTCATTGTTCAAGGAACATTTTGCGCGCGCGCAGAACTTCAGCTACAGCCTGGAGACAATCGGGCGTTATTACCGAAACTACGTCGAACTGATGACCCATGTCGACGAGGCGTTGCCGGGAAGGGTGCACCGGGTGATCTACGAGTCCCTGGTCGCTGACACGGAAACCGAGATCCGCCGATTGCTGGAATACTGCGCCCTGCCGTTCGAGGAATCCTGCCTGAGCTTTCACGAGAATGCGCGCGCGGTGAGTACGGCCAGTGCCGAGCAGGTGCGAAAGCCGATTTTCCGCGGGGGACTCGAGCACTGGCGCAACTTCGAATCCTGGCTGACACCGCTGGCAACCGAGCTCGGGGCCGTAATCGACACCTATGATCGGTCCGCCGAATAGAGCAGGCCCAAACCCCGTACCGCCCCACCTGTACCTGCGACGCCTCTAAAAATGCCCAGTGATGCCAGGAAATGGCATCCAACCTGGTCGATAACCTAAAGTTTGTACCTTACATTGCAAAAAAACAACACCTCTTATTCCTTTTAGATTGTTGTAACGCAGTTCTCTCGTGAGCATACTCTGTACCACTGGCCGATCATTGTGTCATAAACGCAACGATCATTCCTTGAACCACAATTTAAGGGGAAATCCTGATGTCTAAACCAACACCGCTGTCACTGGCGGTTCAACGCGCTCTCTACGGCGCCGCGCTGGCAACGGTAACGGCAACGATGCCGCTGGCCGCCAGCGCTCAGGAGGATACCGGCGAGACCGAGTATCTTGATGAGATCATTACCACGGGTTCCCGCATCAAGCAGGACGCAAACCTGACGAGTTCGTCCCCGGTTACGACCGTGAGCGCAGGCGAGATCCAGAACCGCGGCATTACGCGCGTCGAGGACCTCGTCAACGACCTGCCGCAGGTTGTGCCGGAACTGACGGCCAATGAATCCAACGGCGCAACCGGTACGGCAACACTCGACCTTCGCGGACTGGGCTCGGATCGAACGCTGGTGCTCACCAATGGTCATCGCTTGGGTCTCGGCAATCCGTTCGCGCTCGCGCCTGACGTCAACCAGATACCTTCCATCCTGGTTGAACGCGTCGAGGTTCTGACCGGTGGTGCTTCGTCTGTATACGGTGCTGACGCTGTTTCAGGCGTTGTCAACTTCATCATGAAGGACGACTTCGACGGCTTCATGATCGATTACCAGTACTCGGCCTTCCAGCACGACAACAGCAATGGTTTTGCACAGGGTGCACTCACGAATGCCGGCTTCGACATTCCGTCCGGCAACGTCAACGATGGCCACACGCGTAACATCAACGTCGTCCTGGGCATCAATGCCGATGACGGTACCGGCAACCTTACGGCCTATGCCGGGTATCGTGAGATCGAAGCCATCATGCAGGGTGACCGCGACTACAGCGCCTGTGCGCTGAGTAGTGACGACGGTGTAAACTGCGCCGGATCTGCAACGCTCCCGACTGGCCTGTTCACGCCATTCGACGGCACCTACTTCACCCTCGCGGGCGACCAGTTTGTGCCGTGGGATTACACCTACTACAACTACGCGCCTCTGAACTACTTCCAGCGGCCCGACGAGCGCTTTACAGCCGGTGCGTTCGGCTACTACGAGATCAGTCCCGGCATGGAAGGCTATGCCGAAATCCAGTTCATGGACGATCGCAGCCTCGCACAGATCGCGCCTTCCGGTGCGTTCTTCGTAACCGAGCAAATCCCGTGCGAGAACCCGCTACTTTCCGCGCAGCAGTTTGCCACGCTGGGTTGCACGTCGACTGCCGACGTCGCCGATTACTACATTGGCCGGCGTAACGTGGAAGGCGGTGCGCGCGTCGACGACCTGCGTCACACCAATATGCGCACCCTTGTCGGCCTGCGCGGCGATATCACCAATGGTTGGGAATACGACGTGTTCGCAAACTTCTCGCGAGTACGCTACAGCCAGGTGTACCAGAATGACCTCTCGATCACCCGGATTACGCGTGCGCTTGATGTCGTTGACGATGGCGGAACCCCCGTATGCCGGTCGGTCGTGGACGGATCTGATCCAAACTGCGTACCGTGGAACGTGTTCCAGACGGGCGGCGTAACCCAGGAGGCGCTCGACTACCTCACGTTGCCGCTGTTTGCGAAAGCCGACCTCGAGCAGAACCAGATCGTCGGCTATGTAAGTGGCGACCTGACGGACGCCGGCGTGGTCATTCCCACCGCGGAGGAAGGTATCCAGCTCGTTCTCGGGTACGAGTACCGCCAGGACAGCATGGAATTCAATCCCGACTTCGGTTTCACCAGTGGTGACGGCGCCGGACAGGGCGGTCCTATCCCGGGTGTTACCGGCAGGGTACGGGTCAGCGAGATCTTCGGCGAAACGCGGATCCCGATCATCCAGGGCCGCTCGTTCTTCGAGTCGCTGGCTCTGAACCTCCGCTATCGCTACTCCGACTACGAGAGCCTGGATATCACCACGGATACCTGGAACATCGGTGGCGAGTGGCGCATCACGGACAGTGTCATGCTCCGCGGCGGCGTATCGCGGGCAGTTCGTGCACCGAACATCAACGAGCTGTTCCAGCCGCAAAGCCTCGGTCTCTGGGCCGGCAACGATGGTTGCGCCGGCGGTAGCCCGACGCTCACTGCTGCGCAGTGCGCCAACCAGGGTGTAACTGCCGCGCAATACGGCAGCATCCCGGCAAGCCCGGCGGGTCAGTACAACCGGATCACGGGCGGCAACCCGGGCCTGGAGGCGGAAGAATCCGATTCCATGACGGCCGGTTTTGTCATCACGCCCGGAGGCTTTGCCGAAGGCCTGTCGCTTAGCGTCGACTACTGGAACATCGATGTCCAGAAGGCGATCGCTACCGGTATCGGTGAGGAGAACACGATCAACCTGTGTGGCACGACCGGTGATGCGGCGTTCTGCGACCTTATCAATCGCGGACCCAACGGCAATCTCTGGATCGGCCAGGCGAGCATTCTCGCGACACAGGTCAACATCGGCTTCTTCGAGGTAGAGGGTGTGGACATCAACGCCGACTATGCCTGGGATTTCGACAACGGCCATGGCCTGAACTTCGCGCTCCGCGGCACGGCTCTCACCAAGTGGGACGAGCAGCCGGTTCCCGGAGGCATCATCAATGATTGTGCCGGATTCGTACTGGGCACCTGCGAACGGCCGCGGCCGGAGTGGAAACACACTTTCGCCACCACGTGGAACACGCCCTGGAACGCCCAGTTCATTCTCGGCTGGCGGCGTGTCGGGGAAGTCACGGAGTTCGAGGAACTCCCGGACCGTTACACGGCGAAAGCACAGGACTACTTCGACCTGTCGGCAAACTACCTCGGCGAATGGTTCGGTACCGAGACGACGATTAATGTCGGTGTCTCGAACCTGCTCGATGAGGATCCGCCGATCTTCGGGCGTCTGAACAACATCTCCACGTACGGCAATGGCAACACCATTCCGGGCACCTGGGATGCGATGGGACGCTACTACTACATCGGACTCAACCTTCGTATCCTGTAAGAAGCGTTCGAGTAGTTAAACCGGGAAATGGCGGGCTTTCGGGCCCGCCATTTCTTTTTGTGGTTCGGGATGCGAACATTCAACTCCGCATTGGTCAAAACCCCTGATGAAGTCCTCGACCGTCACCGGCGGCACCGACCGCCACAGCACGCTCCCGCCGTTACTGAAACAGGCGGTCGTCGCGCACGAATCAGGCCGCCTGGACGACGCTTATCCGCTCTATCGTGAGTTCATCGCGGCGACGCCAGGGCACCCGATGGCGCTGCACCTGTTCGGCCTGCTGCATTCTCAGCGGGGCGATTATCCGACCGCCATTGCGCTCATGCAGGAATCGCTGCGTCTGTATCCGGAGCAAGCGGAAGTCGCCAATAACCTCGGCAATGCGCTGAAACGCAGCGGCAATCCGGAAGCCGCGCTCGGGTGGTACCGCCATGCGCTGGAACTTCAGCCGCGCTATGTCGAAGCGCAGCGCAATCTCGGTTTGTGCCAGATGGCGCTGGAGCAAAACGCGGACGCGGTTGCCAGTTTCGAGCGCTGCCTCGAACTTGACTCCCGCGATGCCGTTGCGTGGCTCTGTCTCGGCAATGCACATCGCTGTCAGGACGACCTCGACGCGGCCATCCGCTGTTACGACAAGGCGCTCGAGCTGCGCCCTGACTACGCCGAGGCCCATCACAACCTCGGCCTCTGCAGGCGGCTGCAACTCCGGTCACGTGACGCCCTGCGGCACTATGATGCTGCGAAGCGACTGGGCCTGGATCGCGCCGAGCTCTACCTGAACATGGGCAATGCCCTGGTCGATATCCAGGAGGAACACGCCGCCATCGACGCATACCGGGCGGCCGTGACGCGCAATCCGTTCAACATCGACAACCATCTCAACCTGAACTCCCTGCTGTGGCAGCACGAACTGCTCGACGATTACCTGGCGTCCTACCGGGAAGCCCTCGACCAGGACCCCGGCGCCGAGAGCGTGCGGCGCGCCTACGCGATCGCCCTCAACCAGAAAGATGACTTCGAGGCAGCAGAGAAGGTGCTCGAGCAGGGGCTCCGGTATTCGCCGCAATCCAGTGATCTGAAGACGCTGCTTGCGTTCACGCTGGAAGGTCAGGGCCGCTGGGAGGAAGCGTTAAAGACGCACGCTGAAGCCATCAATTCGCCCGATGCGGACCCGAACCACGAGATCAATTACGCGCGGGCGCTGCTCGCGTGCAAGCGCCCCGAAGAAGCTTTGCAGCACGCCGAGCTAGGCGCACTGCGCATGCCGTTCAACCAGCGTGCGCTGGCGTATCTCGGCCTTTGCTGGCGCCTGCTCGGCGACGAGCGTGATGCGATCATGAACGACTACGAGAATCTCGTCGCGGTCTTCGACTTGCCTGTCGCGGCGGCGTACCCGGCCATCGCTGACTTTAACGATGCCCTCGCCACCGTCCTCAATCGACTCCACGTCGGCAAACGTCACCCGCCCGAACAAACGCTGCGCGGTGGCAGCCAGACCACGGGAGACTTGTTCGACCGCTCGGAACCGGAAATAAGGGACCTGGTGAGCGGCCTCGAGGAGTGCATTCACGCGTACGTCAGCCGGTTCCCGGCGGAATCCGAGCACCCGCTGTTCACCCGCCGCAAGGACCAGTTCCACTTCGCGGCATCCTGGTCGGTCAGGCTCGCGCGAGACGGTTACCACACCATGCACATTCACCCGCTGGGCTGGATCAGCTCTGCCTACTACGTGCAGGTTCCCGGCGAAGTCGCTGAATCCGATGAGTTCGGTGGCGGACTCAAGTTCGGGGAGCCAGATATCGACATCGGACCCGAGGGCGCGGCACGCCGGCAAATTCAGCCCAGGCCGGGTCGGCTCGCGCTATTCCCTTCTTATATGTGGCATGGCACGGTTCCGTTCCAGTCCGACGAGCCGAGGATGACTGTCGCTTTCGACGTGGTCCCTGAAAAGCCATGACACAGAATGAGAACGTCGCAACGGCCTTTGAGCAGGCAAAGCGCCTGCACGCGGCCGGCCAACTGGCTGAAGCGGAGACGGCATACAGCCAGCTTGCGCGGAGCGGCGAGTACCGCGAGGCCGCGCTACAGGCGCTCGCCCAGCTCTACCTGCAGTCACAGCGACCCAGAGACGCCGTCGATATGCTTTCTGCGCTGCATCGAGAGGACCCGGAGAGCCTGTCGCACTGTTCCCGACTGGCAAGCCTTCTCGATGCGCTCGGGGAAACCGGTTCTGCAATCAGTACCTATGAACAATATCTTGGGCGTGAGCCCGATGCAGCGACGGGATTCTTCAACGTGGCGCTCCTTTACAAGAAAGAAAAGCGCTACGAAGAAGCAGTGAGCGCTTACAGGCGAGCTATAGAGCTCGGTATCGATGATCCGCAGGAGGTGTACTCGAACCTGGGAGTCCTGTACTCGGAATTGCATGACGCAGACAACGCGAGATCAATGTATGAGCAGGCGCACCAGATTGCGCCTGGATACCTGCCGGCGCTCTTCAACCTGGCCGGACTGCTCGAGGAATCCGGCGAACGGGAAACGGCGGTCGAGGTGTACGAAAAGATTCTTGCAATCGAGCCCGGCCACCATGAGTCGCGGGCACGCATCGTTCACGCGACCCGAATCACGGGCGATCATGATACGGTGCTCGACGACCTGCGGCAGGCGATTCGAACGTCCGCCGGCGACCGCTTCGGGCTCGAGACGCTGAACTATGCGCTCGGCAAGGCCCTCGATGAACTGGGTCAATACGACGAAGCCTTCGACGCCTATGCGGCTGCCAATGAACTGGCTCGGTCGCGAATGCCCGCCTACGATCGTGCGGCAACCGAACAAGCCTTCGACCAGTTGATCGCCCTGTTCGACGCGAACTGGATCGCGAGCGCCGAATCTTCCTCGGTATCCGCGCCGGTCTTCATTTGCGGACTGTTTCGCTCCGGCTCGACGCTGACGGAGCAGGCTCTCGCCTCGCACCCGGCGGTTACCTCGGGAGGGGAGCTCGACCTCTTGCCCTGGCTGCTAGGACGTCGATTCGCAGGGTATCCGCAGGGTGCTGCGAACGCGCCGGCAGAAAAGATCCGGGCGGTAGCGGACGAATACCAATCCAAGGTGTTCCAGCTGTTCCCGGACGGCGGCATCGTCACCGACAAGCGCCCGGACAACTTTCTGCACCTGGGCCTGGTGAAAGCGATGTTTCCGTCGGCAAAGATCGTGTATACGAAGCGCAATCTGCTCGACAATTGCCTGTCGATCTATTTCCAGCAGCTGGGCGGTGCGCTGGGGTACTCGACGAATCTCGAGGATATTGCACACTATTACAAGCAGCACGAGCGCCTGATGTCGCACTGGCAGGCCTGCATGGCTGATAACATACATTCGGTCATCTACGAGGAACTGGTTCAGGACCCTGAACCCGTCCTTCGGGGGCTGCTCGAATTTCTCGGACTGACATGGGACGAGCGGTGTCTGGACTTCGCGGACGCTGCCAACCTCGTGAAGACAGCAAGCGTCTGGCAGGTTCGCGAGGGGCTGCATTCGAAGTCAGCCGGGCGCTGGCGTAATTACGAATCGCGGCTCGGTCACATTCTCCAGCAGTTCGAATCCGGCTCGGCGTAGTAACAGAATAGCCGTGCTGCAGGTAGTTGAAACTCATACAGTCGGCGATTGATGTCCATGGATATTTCCCAACGAGTACAGGAAGGCTTGCAGCATCATCAGGCAGGCCGTTTTGGTGAGGCCGACGCGATCTATCGGTCAATCCTGAGCGAGACTCCGGATCATCCTGAAATCCTCTACCTGATGAGCGTACTGAGCCTCCAGGTCGGCAACTTCCAGAATGCGGCGAATTTCATCGCGCAGGCGATAAACTTTAAGGCGGACGAGCCTAACTATCACAATATCGCCGGCGAGGCTCACCTCGCCCTCGGTGACGTTGATTCCGCAATCGCCGCCTACAAGCAGGCGATTGCTTTAGACCCTGGTTTTGCGGGCGCGCACATCAACCTCGGTAACGCCTGCAAGCAGCTCGGCCAGCTGGAAGACGCCGTATCGCATTACAGGCGGGCTGCAGCCCTCGATCCCGATATGGCGGTGGCGCACAATAATCTCGGCATCGCTCTCAAGGAACTTGGACAGCCGCAAGATGCCCTGCAGCATCTCGGGAAAGCTGTGTCGATCGCGCCCAACTACGCCGAAGCGCACAGCAACCTCGGAAACCTGCTGCAGGCGCTCGGCCGCCCCGAAGAGGCTATTGCCCATCACGAGCAGGCCCTGGCGCTCATGCCGGGCTACGCGATGGCGCATAGCAACCTCGGTGTGGTCCTGCGGGCGCTGGGCCGCCTGGAGGAAGCCATCACGCAATTCGGGCACGCCATCGCCATCGACCCGAACTTTGCGATGGCGCATTACAACCTGGGGATTGCCGTCGACGATTCAGGCAGACCCGACGCGGCAGCCGAGCATTACGGTCGGGCTTTGTCCATAGATCCAGACTACGCCGAGGCGCACCATAACCTCGGCAACGTTCTCGACCAGCTCGGACAGCGCACGGACGCCGTAGCGCATTATGAACAGGCTATCCGAATCAATCCGCGGTACGCAGAAGCACACAGAAACCTTGCGAGAATGAACCCGGCAAAAGCCGATCCGCTGCCAATCGAGCAGTTGCTGGCGTCACCATCGCTGGCGGAGGAGGATGCAATTCACTGCCATTTTGCACTCGGATCAATTTATGACCGCGCCGGCGAGTTCGACAGGGCTTTCGAAAATTACAGCAAGGGAAACATCCTGGGCAGGAAAGCGGTCAGCTATGACGGTTCAAAATGGACAAGGTATATCGATGGCCTGATCGACGCGTATTCCACGGAATTCTTCAGCGAGATGCTCCCTGCCGACTCCGATTCCGAAGTACCGGTTTTCATTATCGGAATGCCTCGTTCAGGAACGACGCTCATGGAGCAGATCGTCGCCAGCCACAATGAAGTCTATGGGGCAGGTGAGCTGCCATCGTTTGGGCGCTTCGAGGAGGAGCTGGCGAACCGGCTCGGCGGTTGGGGGTCCTTTGCCAAAGGCTTACGCCAGATCGATCCGGGCACGATCCTGGAATTCTCGCAACGTTACCTGGATGAATTGCGGGACCTGGCACCCGAAGCAAGCCGCGTTACCGACAAGATGCCGGGCAATTTCGTACAGTTGGGTCTCATCAAGCTGCTCTTTCCCAATTGCCGGATCATTCATTGTAGACGCAACGCGATGGACACCTGCTTGTCCAACTATTTCAATTACTTCGCGGCAGGAAACCAGTACTCGTTCGATCTCGAGGAACTCGGACGGCATTACCTCGACTACAAAAAGATCATGGCGCACTGGGACGCGATATTTGGGCCAGAAATACTTGAAGTGCAGTACGAGGAGCTGGTCGCGGACCAGGAAACGGTCACCCGCCGTGTCATCGACTACCTTGGACTTGATTGGGACGATAGCTGTCTGAAGCACTACGAAAACCGCCGCGCCGTTCATAATCTCAGCAGCAGGCAGGTGCGCAGGCCGGTGTATGCGTCATCAGTCGGCCGGTGGAAAAACTACGAAAAGCATTTGCAGCCACTGACCAACGTGCTCGCCAAGCTGAATGGTGAGTCACCCTGAGCCCCGCGGCAGTCGTTCACCCGGCAGAACGCCGGACGTCGTTACCCTCTCATCGCGATGAGGGCCCAACCCAGCGGCACGCCGGTCGC
>JAACFJ010000082.1 GCA_009937505.1 Gammaproteobacteria bacterium | reverse complement strand
TTCGATTGTTGAGCGGTGGAATGTATTTATCGCGATTGCGCGACAGGCTCTGGCTCGTGCCGTGCGTCGCAATGATGGAATTGACGTCGATCTTGCTGCGGCAGCCATCGAGAGAACTGTAGCCGCCGAACACCGTGTAAAGAAGGGTGCCGCAGTCATACGCTACCTGCTCGGCGTGGTATAGACGCACCGCTTCGCGGTAGTCGATCCACTCGAGCGGCATTCCGGCAACGTCGGTTCTGAGAACCTGTTGCGAGATGTCGGATGCGACTCCAGCCAGCATAGGCACACCTTTCGTGCTCAGGTTGCGCGGCCAGCATCAAATCCGCGGCCGCGTAACACTAGTTTGCCGATCGCGCCCCAAAAATCAACAAACAAGGTCTAATTGTCGACAATTATTCGACATGAGCGTGAATGCTTTATGACAGTGGCTCAGAGCGCTTTCAAAACCTCGTCCAGCGTTTCCTTGGCATCACCGAATAGCATGCGCGTGTTCTCCTCGAAGAACAGCGGGTTCTGCACCCCGGCATACCCGGTCGCCATGCTGCGCTTCAGCACGATCGAGATCTTGCCCTTCCAGCATTCGAGAACCGGCATGCCGGCGATCGGGCTGTTAGGGTCCGTGAGCGCCGACGGGTTGACGATATCGTTGGCGCCGATGACCACCGACACGTCGACGTCCGGGAAGTCCTCGTTGATTTCGTCCATCTCGAACACGATGTCGTACGGCACCTTGGCTTCCGCCAGCAGCACGTTCATGTGGCCCGGCATGCGTCCCGCAACCGGGTGGATGCCAAAGCGCACATTCACGCCCTTCTCGCGCAGCGTTCGCGTGATTTCGAAAACGGTGTGCTGCGCCTGGGCGACCGCCATGCCGTAACCCGGGATGATCATGACTTCCCTGGCATTCAACAACAGCTCCGCTGTTTCCTGGGTATCGATGGCCACGACTTCGCCCTGGTCCTCGCCGCCACCTGCCGCCGCGGCGCCACCACCGGTGCCGAAGCCGCCTGCGATAACCGCGAGGAACTTGCGGTTCATCGCACGGCACATGATGTAGCTAAGGATCGCACCACTTGAACCAACAAGTGCACCCGTCACGATGAGCAGGTCGTTGCCGAGCATGAAGCCCGTCGCCGACGCAGCCCAGCCGGAGTAACTGTTCAGCATCGAAACAACCACCGGCATGTCGGCGCCACCAATTGCCATCACCATGTGTATGCCGAACAGGAGTGCGAGCACCGTCATGATCAGCAGCGGATTAAGGCCACCGCCGTCAGCGGACTGGACGACGAACTGGTAAGCAAACCAGATCGCGCCGAGCAGGATCAGCAGGTTCAGCCAGTGGCGTGCCGGCAGGATCAACGGGCTGCCGCTGATGCGTCCCGACAGCTTGCCGAACGCAATCACAGAGCCCGAAAAAGTCACCGCGCCGATCAGAATACCGAGGTAGGTCTCGATGTCGTGAATGGTCAGTTCGACGCCGACGTAGTGAGATAGCCGGCCCGGATCCATAAAGTTGGCAAAGCCGACTGCAACTGCGGCCATACCGACCAGGCTGTGCAGGATGGCAACCAGTTCCGGCATCTGTGTCATCTGAACGCGCCGGGCGGCGAAGATGCCTACGCTGCCGCCGACCAGAAGCGCCACCATCAGCAATGCAAAATTCTGCGTGACATCGCCCGCCAGGGTCGCAACGAGTGCAATCGCCATGCCGGTGATGCCGTACCAGTTACCGCGCCTGGCGGTCTCCTGGTTGGACAAGCCGCCGAGGGCGAGAATAAACAGAATGGTCGCGATGATGTACGAGACCTGGATGATTCCTTGGTTTACCTCAAACATCACGACCTCACTTCCTGAACATTTCAAGCATGCGGCGCGTGACCGCAAAACCGCCAAATATGTTGACGGAAGTTATCAGCACGGTGCCTACCGCGATCCACTTGATCATCGGCACATCCGAACTGATCTGCAGCAGTGCACCGATCACGATGATGCTCGAGATTGCGTTGGTGACGCTCATCAAAGGCGTATGTAGCGCCGCTGTCACGTTCCAGATCACCATATAGCCCACGAAACAGGCCAGGACGAATACCGTGAAGTGCGCCATGAAAGAGGGCGGCGCGACGGCACCGAGCCCCAATAAAGCCAGACCGCCCACGGCCGCCATAATGACCGGTCCCGCGAGTGAGGGTTTCTTTTCCTCGACGACGGGTGCGGGCGCCGGCTCGGCCTTCACCGGAGCTGCCGCCGATATCTTCGGCGGTGGCGGCGGCCATAGTGTCTCGCCACCGGTGCATACCGTGGCTCCCCGGACGACCTCGTCTTCCAGATCGAGGACGAGATTGCCGTCTTTCTCGGGCGTCATGTCGGTAAGCAGATGCCTGAGGTTAGTCCCATAGAGCTGACTCGACTGCGTCGCGAGGCGGCTCGGGAGGTCGGTGTAGCCGATGATGGAGACGCCGTTGCGGACGACCACTTCACCGGGTTCGGTGAGTTCGCAGTTGCCGCCCTGCTCGGCCGCGAGATCGACGACCACGCTGCCGTCTTTCATCGACTCGACCATTTCTGCTGTGATCAGCTTCGGTGCAGGCTTGCCGGGAATAAGGGCCGTCGTGATGATGATGTCCACGTCTTTGGCCTGTTCGGCAAACAGTGCCATCTCCGCCTTGATGAACTCGTCGCTCATGACCTTGGCGTAACCGCCTTCGCCGGAGCCGTCTTCGTCCTCGAAGTCGAGCATCAGGAACTCTGCGTCCATGCTCTCCACCTGCTCCTTCACTTCGGGGCGGGTATCGAAAGCCCGGACGATCGCTCCCATGCTCTTCGCAGCGCCGATGGCGGCGAGGCCCGCGACGCCAGCACCGATGACCATGACCTTGGCGGGCGGAACCTTGCCCGCCGCCGTGATCTGACCGGTGAAAAAACGCCCGAAATGCTGTGCCGCTTCGACTACGGCGCGGTAGCCGGCGATGTTCGCCATCGAGCTCAGCGCATCCATCTTCTGTGCCCGCGAAATTCTCGGCACGCTGTCCATTGCCAGCGCCGTACCGCCGCTCCCGGTCAGCTGCTCCAGGAGATCCGGGTTCTGCCCCGGATACAGGAAGCTGACCAGGGTCTGCGAGTCCTTCAGGCCTTTGGCCTGGTCACCCTCCGGCGGGCGCACCTTCAGGATGATGTCCGACCCGGACCAGATATCGGCCGCGGAATCGGCAATCGTGCACCCCGCCTCTTCGTACGCCTCATCGGAAAAACTTGCCGCGGCACCTGCGTCCTTCTCGACAATCACCTGGTAGCCGAGCTTCTGCAATTGGCCCGCCACCTCGGGGGTGGTTGCAACGCGCCGCTCGCCGGGGTGGGTTTCTCTCGGTACACCGATCCTCATTCATTGCCTCCGATCATCGTGCCGGTAATGGGTGGGGGCGTACTCTATCAACAATGTCAGGCGCCGCACAGATTTAGCACATCTCGGAAATCCCCTAGAGCCATCAAAAAAGGCGCCAAAGGGCGCCTTTTCCTAACGCTGTTACCCGCGTCTAGCCGCGGCGGTCGCGCTGCATCCGGTCCCGCACACGCTGGCGTTGTTCCGGCGTCATGTCACGGAATCGTTCGCGGAGGCGATCACGCTGTTCGGGCGTCATACGATGAAATCGGTCGCGCAGCTGCTGCTGCTGATCGGGAGAAAGATTGCGATAGCGCTGATAATTCTCGCGGATCCGGCGACGCTCGTCGGGCGGCAGGTTCTGGAACTCTTGCCACCGGTCGCGGATTTGACGACGACGATCGTCCGGCAGCTCCCGCCACCGTGAAAAACGTCCTTGTGCCTGCTCGCGCTGTTGCGGTGTCATGCTGGCCCAGCGCTCCGCGCCGCGAGACAGGCGCAACTGGCGTTCCGCCGGCAACGAATCCCAGCTCTCGGCAAAACGATTCAGCACTTGCTGCTGTTCTGCGTTAAGCGAATTCCAGGCCACACCGTGCTCATCGGCTATCGCGCCGCTCCCGAGCAACATCGCAATGATCGCCGTAACCGCGACAATACTCTTAACTCTCATCGTCGTCCTCCGTCGATTCTTCACCTTCCGGTACGGGATCGATCCGTTCTTCGGACTCAATGCTTATCTGGTGATCCATGATCAACCATTCTTCATCCGACTCTTCCCAAAGCCCAAGGTACTCAAGAAACTCCATATCCGGTTCTTGCGAATCAGCTGCAATTGCCGTGCCCGCTGCGCCGAATGCGACAAACAGCAGCGCGTTTTGCCATCCGCTCCTAGCCGACATCGCCACCGGAATCCAGGTTCGCCGCATCCATCCAGCTGTAGAACTCGAGGTCTTCCAGCATGTCCAGGCTGTCCTCGCTCAACAGGATTTCGAAATCCGTCGCGGCTCCTGCCTCCGGTGCACTGTGTTCGACAGGCGCGCCCTGCCAGACGACGACCGCAACGACGGCGGCGGCCGCGAGGCCGCCGGCAGGCACCCAGCGCGCCCATTGGCCGGCGGGCCGGGCAGCATCGATTTCCTGCAGCGCCTTCTGCCGCCCCTGGTTGAGGCGCGACAGTGTCGCCGCGTCGAGCTGCTCCACGCTGTCGTCGAAAAGCGATTTCGACTTAGCTCTCAACTCTTCTTCATCGAATGGCTTCTTCATTGCCAATACTCTCCCAGTACATCCCGGAGCGTATGCACCGCCCGGGAATAATGTGTTTTCACGCTGCCCTCGCTGCAGCCCATCGCGACCGCCGTTCCGGCGACGTCGAGGCCTTCGAACGTGCGCAGCATGAATGCTTCGCGTTGCCTTGCCGGCAGATCCGTGACGGCCTGCTCCAGCTTTTGCATGGCCTGCCGCGACTCGATCTGTTCGTCGGGCGTTCGTCCCATCGGATCGGGCGCCTGCGCAACCGGGTCGTAGTCATCCTCCGGCTCGGACGTGCGGCCAAACCACACCATCACCCGGTTCCTGACCATCTGCCGGCGATACCAGTCGCGAATCCCGTTCTGCAGGATGCGGTAGAAAAGCGGCGTCCATTCCGCTTCGGGCCGGCCCGCATAGTTTCGCGCCAGCTTGATCATTGCATCCTGTACCAGGTCGAGCGCTTCGTCACGATCGCGCACCGCTATTTCGGCGAAGCGCAGCGCACGGCGCTCGACTCCCGCCAGAAACTGGTTGAGTTGCCTTTCGCGCTGCAGCGTCATCGCCTCTTTAGGTTGCTCGCGGCTGCACGATACCGCAAAAATGCCGGTGCAGGCGCTCATCTGCCGCCGCTCCCTGCCCGAGTCGATTGCCGATCCATCGCGAACTCCTCTTGACTCCCTCAGGAGGTCATCTAACTTGTCGCTACAGAATTAACGCCTCGTCAAGCGGATGGTTGACAGGCAAATTCAGCTTTTTGCGCCTGGCCTTATGTCAAATAAGTTGTCGGAGCGCCCCCTTAAACACTGTTTTTACTGGAAATTCGTGGCCAACCCACCGGTCCTCAAAGTCGCCATCAACGTGCCGCTGTCGCGACTGTTCGACTATCTCCCGCCTGCTGACGGACGCTGCCCGCCGCCGGGCACGCGCGTGCGCGTGCCGTTCGGAAAGCAGCGCCTGGTCGGCCTCGTCGTTGCGCATGCCGCCGACAGCGAGCTCCCACGGAACAGGATTCGCCGCGTACTCGAGGTGCTCGATGACGCCCCGCTCCTGGGAGAGGTTGACCTCTGGCTCGTCAGGTTTACCAGCGACTATTACCACCATCCCGTCGGCGAAGTTGCCGCGGCCGCGATTCCGGCATTGTTGCGCCAGGGCAGACCGCGGAACCCGGTGCTGCGCCACGTCGCCGGTACCGACGCCGCCCGGCACTTCGATATCGATGCCCTGGCAAAAAAGGCGCCGCGACAGGCCGAGCTGCTCGAAGTGCTGCTTGACGCAGGCGGTAACGGCGTCGACGTCGAGACACTTGCCGAGCAGATACCGACATGGAGGCGCAGCTTCAGGGCGCTCGCGGGCAAGGCCCTCGTCACCGAATTCGTGATGCGCGCCGACGACCCGGAGCCGCCGACCCGCGGCGAGGCCACTGCTGGCCCGGAACTCAACGGAGACCAGCAAGCTGCACTGGACGAGATCCGTTCGACGACGGGCTTTCACGCAAGCATCCTCGACGGCGTGACTGGCAGCGGCAAGACCGAGGTCTACCTGCACCTGATCAGCGAGACCATCGCCTCTGGCCGGCAGGTGCTGGTGCTGGTGCCCGAGATCGGCCTCACGCCGCAGCTCGTTACGCGGTTGAGGAAGCGACTCGGCATCGAACCCGCGTTGCTGCATTCGGGCCTGTCCGACCTCGAACGGCTCCGGTCGTGGCGGCAGGCACGAAACGGCGACGCAAGGCTCGTCGTCGGCACAAGATCGGCCGTGTTCACCCCACTGCAGGATGCGGGCCTGTTCATCGTCGACGAGGAGCATGATCATTCGTTCAAGCAGCAGGAGGGGTTGCGCTACTCTGCCCGCGATCTCGCGATCGCGCGCGCCAAACACCTCGACATACCCATCGTGCTCGGCTCGGCAACCCCGACGCTCGAGATGCTGCATCACTGTGAGGCGGGCAACTACTCCCACCTCAGGCTGCCAAGCCGAGCCGGCGCGGCCAAACCGCCGAAGTTGCGAATCGTCGACCTCGGCAGAACCGCATCGTCCGAAGGCCTGAGCGAGCTGCTTGCGGAGGCGATTTCGGAACATCTGGCCGGGTCGGGACAGGTCTTGATCTTCCTCAACCGCCGTGGCTTCGCACCGACGCTCATCTGCTCCGGCTGCGGCCACGTCGCCGAGTGCTCGCGCTGCGACTCGCGCATGACGGTGCACGCGAAGGACCGGCGCCTGCGCTGCCATCACTGCGGCAGTGCCAGGCCGCTCGACGAACATTGCGGCGAGTGCGGCGAGGCGATGCGGCCGCTCGGTGAGGGCACCCAGCGACTGGAAGACGCACTCGTGCGCCGCTATCCCGACAGCCGGGTCATGCGCATCGACAGCGACAGCACGCAGCGCAAGGGGTCGATGGATGAGGCGCTGCAACGTGCGACCCGCGGCGAGGCAGACATACTCGTCGGCACACAAATGCTATCCAAGGGACATCATTTCCCGCATCTCACGCTGGTGGGTATCGTCAACGCCGACCAGGGTCTTTTCGGTACCGACTTTCGCAGCGATGAGCGTCTTGCTCAGTCAATCATCCAGGTAGCCGGTCGCGCAGGCCGGGAGAGCCGCGTTGGCGAAGTCATCATCCAGACGGCGTTTCCGGCGCACCCGTTCTGGCCGCGGCTGATCGAGGGTGGCTACGAGCGTGTCGCGCAGGACGCACTCGAGGAGCGCCGCTCCGCGAGCTGGCCGCCATTCTCGCGGCTGGCGCTGCTGCGTTCCGCCGCAACGCGCCGCAGCGACGCTCATGCCTTCCTGGACGTCGCCGCCGGGGTTGTTGCCGGGCTTGCGCGCGGCCGCCTGAGAGTACTCGGCCCCGTCGATGCACCGATGGCGCGCCGAGCCGGCCGCTACCGCGCCCAACTCTTGCTGCAGAGCACGGATCGACGCGCGCTGCACGAGGTGCTCCGCGAACTGAGGCCCATGCTCGAGGCGGATCCCGCTGCACGCAAGGTTCGCTGGTCCATCGACGTCGACCCGGTCGAGCTCTTCTAGCTGGGCGCGAGAGCGAATAACCGGGTAGAATCGCCGGCTCTCAAGAGAGTCAGCCCCTCAAAAGCACCGAGCCCGCACGCTCCAGTTTAATGAAGTCCGCGATAGCGAAATTTCTCGACGACGCTCTGTCCCGCCTGCCCGACCTCACCGACGCCGCCGGGAGGCTCGCGGCGGAGAGCACGATAGAGCGCACCCGTGATGCCTCTCACGGGCACTTCGCGTCCAACATTGCGATGCGGCTCGCGAAGCCGGCGCGTCGCAGCCCGCGCGACATCGCTGCCGCCATCGCAGAACAGCTGCCCGACACCGACCGGCTGGAGAAGGTCGAAATCGCAGGCCCCGGTTTCATCAACTTCTACCTGAGCCCGGCAGCCTTTCATGCAGAGATACAGACGATCCTCGACAAGGGCGAAGATTACGGCCGGCATGCCCCGAAGGGGTCGCCGCGCATCCTGCTCGAGTTCGTCTCCGCGAACCCCACCGGCCCGCTGCACGTGGGCCACGGCCGGCATGCATCGTACGGCGCGACCGTAGGCAACCTGCTCGAAGCCATCGGGTACCCGGTACACCGTGAGTACTACGTCAACGATGCCGGCCGCCAGATGGACATTCTCGGCGTCAGCGTCTGGCTGCGCTGGCTGGAGACGAAGGGCACCGTAATCCCGTTTCCCGCAGCGGGTTACCGGGGCGAATATATTCGGGATATTGCCGTCGCCATCGATACGGACGAAGTCGATGCCGTGGATGCGGAGACCGTACTCGAGGGCATTCCTCCGGATGCTCCGGACGGCGACAAGGAAGCGCACATCGGCGCGTTGATCGTCCGCGCAAACGAACTGCTCGGGGAAGACGGTTTTGATCGCATACGCCAGCAGGCGCTCGACAACATTCGGGACGATATCGAGGAAGACCTTGCCGAGTTTGGCGTCACCTTCGATCGCTGGTTCTCGGAACAAAGCCTGACGAAAAGTCACCGGATCGACGATGCGCTCGCCGTGCTCGAAGAGCGCGGCATGCTTTACAAGAAAGACGGTGCCACCTGGTTTCGAGCGAGCGATTTCGGCGACGAGAAGGACCGCGTAGTGGTCAGGGAAAATGGCGCCAGGACGTACTTCGCCTCGGACATTGCCTACCATTTCGATAAACGGGAGCGCGGATTCGATCGCCTCATCGACATACTTGGCGCAGACCATCACGGTTACGTGACCCGCGTGAAGGCCGGGCTCGACGCTATGGGCTACCGCGCCGAAGACCTCGAGGTGCAGCTCGTACAGTTTGTCGCCCTGTACCGGGGCGGCAAGAAGGTGCAGATGTCAACGCGCAGCGGCGAGTTCGACACATTGCGGCAATTGCGGGCGGACGTCGGCAACGACGCCGCGCGATTCTTTTACGTCTCGCGCTCGAACGACCAGCACCTTGACTTCGATCTCGACGTTGCGAAGTCCCAGTCGAATGACAATCCCGTGTATTACATCCAGTATGCTCACGCACGTATTGCGAGTGTATTCCGGCAGCTGGAAGAGAAGAATTACAGTTGGGGCGGGTCCGACCGTTGTGCAAATCTCGCCTTGCTCGAAGAGCCGCAGGAGCAGGCCCTGATGACGACCCTGAGCCGGTATCCGGAAGTCATCGACCTGGCCGCGAGCAATCTCGCACCACAGCACCTGGTCCATTATCTCCGCGACCTGGCCAACGACTTCCATACTTATTACAACGCACATGTCTTTATCGTTGGTAACGATATGCTCCGCGATGCGCGCCTCAGCCTGTGCGAAGCAACGCGCCAGGTAATAGCCAACGGCCTGGAGATCCTTGGCGTATCCGCGCCCGACTCGATGTAATGGCAAAGAAACGCAGCAAGCGGCGCAGCGCGCGCAGCAAGAAGCAGGATTATCCGGGCTGGGTCTGGATGCTCTTCGGCCTCGCGATCGGCCTGTCCGTCGCGTTCGCGATCTACGTCCGCGACGGAAAGCCGGCAGCGCCACCGCCCGTGGCCAGGCAGCCCGCGAGCCTCGAAAGCGCCATCGATGACAACGGCGAAACGCCGACTGCGAGCACGCCCGAGGAAAAGCCGCAGGAGAAACGTTTTACTTTTTACGACATGCTGCCGAACTTCGAGGTCGTTATTCCCGAAGAGGAGCCCGACGTCGAGGTCGACATCGAGCCGCGCGCAATCGTCAAACCCGGTTTGTACATCCTCCAGGCCGGTTCTTTCACACGTTTGGAGGATGCGGACCGACGCCGCGCGGAACTCGCCCTGCAGGGTATCGAGTCGAGCATTCAACGCGTCACAATCGACGACAAGACCTACCACCGCGTGCGCATTGGCCCGACAGACGACCTGCAAGAACTCAATATGCTGCGCAGTCGCCTGCGCGCCGCCAACATCGACGTGATCCGCATTCGTTTAGGTGAATAGGCTGCGACATAGCCTGGTGGCGCTGGTGCTTGGCTGGCTCACGGCCTGCTCGACGACAGCGCCGGTGGCCCCTGCTCCCGAACCTGCAACGCCGGAAGTGGCTCCAGCCACGGAACCTGTCGAGCCTGTCCAGCCCGTCGAGCCGGCGCGCGCCAGCACCACGATCAGCATCGCCGCGGTCGGCGACATGATGATCGGCACCGATTACCCCGAGAACCACCTGCCCGACGACGACGGCGTGGGATTTCTCGCCGGCGTCGCTCCCTGGCTCTGGCCCGTCGACATTGCATTCGGCAACCTCGAGGGTGTGCTCGTCGACGGCGGCGAGCCGGGCAAGAAGTGCAGCAACCCCAGGGCCTGCTACCTTTTTCGCTCGCCGAGTCGCTACGCCTACCACTACCGGGCCGCTGGCTTCGATGTGCTGAGCCTCGCCAACAATCACGCTCGCGACTTCGGTGAAGAAGGCCGCACCGCGACGATGCAGGCGCTCACGGATGCAGGGATCTACCACTCCGGAAGGGAGGGGGACTTCGCAAGCATCGAGGCCAGAGGCCTGCGCATCGCTTTGCTTGCCTATGCCGTGACGAAGAACTCGAACATGCTGCTCGATTACGTTCGCTCGGAGCAGACAGTGCGCGAATTCGCGGCGACGCACGACATCGTCATCGTGTCGTTCCACGGGGGTGCGGAAGGCCGCGACGTCACCCGGTTGCCGTTTGCGGACGAGGAGTATTACGGCGAGCCCCGAGGCGATGTCGTGCGCTTCGCTCGCATGGTTGTCGATGCCGGCGCCGATCTCGTTATCGGCCACGGCCCGCACGTCGTTCGCGCCATGGAGCGTTATAACGACCGG
>JAACFJ010000190.1 GCA_009937505.1 Gammaproteobacteria bacterium | reverse complement strand
CGGCCCGATTCGCTGCCGAAGATCCATGCCCTGTCCGCGCCCGCGGGCGGTTCCGGCACGGTCGACGTGCCCGACGACGTCGACTGCGTCGTCATCGATGCACCCGCCGGCCTCGTGGGCGCCCAGCTCATCGACTACACCTGCGGCGCGCATGCGATCCTGGTACCGGTCCTGCCGTCCGATCTGGATATCCATGCCGCGTCCCGACTAATCTCCCAGCTCCTGCTGAAAGCCCAGGTGAGTCGCCGTAATGGCCGCCTCGGCATCGTGGCGAATCGGGTCAAGGAACGCACCGTCGCCTACAAACAGCTGCTCAGGTTCCTCGACCGCCTGTCGATCAACCTCGTTGGCGTATTGCGCGACAGCCAGAATTACACGCATGCGGCGGCAAACGGCCGCTGCATCCACGAGATGGCACCCTCGCAGGTGCGCCGGGATACGGAACAGTGGCAGGCCATCACCGAGTGGCTGGAAGCGCGGCTCGAGCAGCCGCTCACCGGGCGCGACTGGTTGCGGCCCGCCGAAGCCGAGAAACAGAAGCGCCGGCTGCGGCCCGCGCTCGTATTCCCGGCTGCAGCCGCGGCGGCGGTCGGCGCACTGGCCATCGCAATGTGGTTCCTGGCCGCAACGCGGCAGGACACCGTCGACGTGTCACCAGAACCCGTTTCGCCCCAGGTGGCTTTCGACTCCACGCCCGTCGAGCCGATCGAGCGGGGCGTGACGGCAGAGTCCAGCCATCAGCCCCTGGTCGAGACGCCAACGCAGCAGCCCTCGGCGGCCGATGCCTTGCAGGAACGCTGGCAGCTGACCGGCGTGGTCAGCGCGAATGGAACCGATATCCTCATGCTGAGCGACCGCGAAGAACAGACGACGGTTCACCTGAGTGGCGACAGCGATCTCGACGGCTGGGCCGTCAAAGAGGCGGGCCCGAACTATGCCGTGCTCGTGCAGGGCGAGGATGAGGTACGCCTCGTGCTGAACGAAGACACCGCTCTGTAAGCACCGAAACCGACTCCCAATTCCAACTCTCGTTTCGCCGCCAACTTTTTGCTGGCCGGGCAGTACTTCCTATCGACCTCCGAAGCACCTGGCAAAAAAACAATGAGCGATGATCGCGAGTCGTTGTCGGATACAGTTTTTGCTTCGCAACTCTATCCGGAGAGCGCGGAAAACTATGCAATGATCGGCGCGAGCACCCCGATGCGGGCGCTGTTTGCCGCGCTTCCCAGGATCGCCGCTTCCTCCTCACCCCTGTTTATTGGCGGCGAGCGAGGCACCGGCAAGAAGCTGATTGCGCGTTCCGTTCACGCAATGTCCGATCGTGCCGGTGGACCTTTCGAGACGGTCGATTGCGGGGCGGTGCCCGAAAGCCGGGTGCGTACGGCGCTCTTCGGTGCGCTTCAGTCGGCCGACGGGGGTACCCTGGTGCTGAACGGCATCGAGGACCTGTCGGTGAACCTGCAGGCACGGCTGCTGCGGACTTTGCGCAGCGAAGAAATCGATGCGCGCATCATCTCGACGACCAATACAGACCTGGAGCAAGCGGTGGAAAGCGGCCGCTTCCGCGAGGCGCTTTATTACCAGTTGAACATCTTGAGTATCAGGGTCCCTCCGCTGCGCGAGCGCGGCCGGGATATACAGCTGCTCGCCGAGTTCTTCCTCGATAAGTTTACGAGTCCGAGTTCGCGCCGGCGCGTCGTTGGCTTTACGGCGGAGGCGCGCCTCGCGATGCAGCAATGGAGCTGGCCCGGAAATGTGCGCGAACTGGTGAATCGCATCAGAAAGGCGATCGTCACGTGCAAAAAGGGGCCGCTCTACAGCAGCGATCTCGACCTTGATTTCGACAATCGCGTTCATGGCCAGATGGTCATGACGCTCGACGAGGCTCGCGATGCGGCCGAGCTGAGTGCCTTGCTGACGGCGCTTGCCGCCGCCAATGGCGACATCAGGGTTGCCGCCGAAAGACTCGAGACGTCGCGCGCGGCGCTCTGCCGCCTGATGCAGAAGCATCGCATCGACGTGAACTCGCCACAGCTCGTGGTGAACGCCGACCGCTGATCATTCCTCATCCCCCGCAACGTTTGCGATGAGCCCGCCCTTGATCGCGGGATTTTCGCCTATAATTCCGAGTAACAGGTTGGTCGGCCCATCAAGGGGAATGAAATGCCTGTCCAGAAGCTGAAAGACTATCTCGACGAACACGACGTCCGGTATGTCACGATCAGTCACTCACCAGCCTACACCGCGCAGCGGATCGCAGAACTGACGCGCATCCCGGGTAAGGATCTCGCCAAGACCGTCATCGTCAAGATCGACGGCCTGTATGCGATGGCCGTCCTGCCCGCATCGCGTCGCGTGGACCTCGATCATCTCAAGAGCGCGCTCGGTGCAGACGAAGTGGTGCTGGCCTCGGAGGACGAGTTCAAACGCCTGTTCCCGGATTGTGAGCTCGGCGCCATGCCGCCGTTCGGCAATCTCTACGACATGGGCGTGTACGTCGCCGAGCAACTGACCGAAGACGACGAGATCGCCTTCAATGCGGGCTCGCACACCGAGCTGGTCAGGATGGCTTACAGGGACTACGCGAACCTCGTGACGTTCATTCGCCGAGGAACTGGTGCAGCCAGGCGTTGACCTGCTCGTGCCAGTGGACCGAATTGTGCGGCTTCAGCACCCAGTGATTCTCGTCGGGAAAATACAGGAAGCGGCTCTCGATGCCGCGGCGCTGCAGCGCGGTAAACGCCGCGATGCCCTGGGTCACCGGTACCCGGTAGTCGAGCTCGCCGTGAATCACGAGCATCGGGGTCTGCCAGCGGTCGACGAATAAAGCCGGGTTGTGCTTTTCGTAGCCCTCCGGGTTGTCGTAGTAGGGCCCGCCGTGCTCCCACTCGGGGAACCAGAGCTCCTCGGTCGTGAAGTACATCGAGCGGTTGTCGAACACGCCGTCGTGATTGATCAGGCAGCGGAATCGGTCGGGCCACTGGCCCGCGATCCAGTTGATCATGTAGCCGCCGTAGGAGGCGCCCAGTGCGCAGACGCGCTCGCCGTCGAGAAACTCGTAGCGCTCCACCGCCGCCGCCAGCCCGAGCTTCAGGTCCTCGAGCGGTTTCCCGCCCCAATCGCCCGAAATGCTGTCCGTAAACGCCTGGCCGTAGCCGGTGGAACCGTGGAAGTCGATCATGACGGCGGCAAAGCCCTGCCCGGCATAGGTCTGCGGGTTCCAGCGGAAGTGGAAACTATTGGAAAAACTGCCCTGCGGGCCGCCGTGGATCAGGAAGGCCACGGGGTACTTCTGGCCGCGCTTGAATCCGCTGGGTTTCACGACGAAACCGTACACGGTATCGCCGCCGGCGCCCTCGAAGGAGAACTGCTCGAACTCGCCCATGGATACGTCGGCAAGCGTGCGCGAGCCGAAGTCGGTGATCTTGCGGCTGTCGCCGGTGTCGGGATCGAATACGTAGAGTTCGTTGGGTGAAGCCAGGTTATTCATTGAGAAGACAATGGCATCGCCGGCATCGAGCTTGACCGGTTCGCCGCCGCTGAGCTCAAGCTGCCAGAGCGTCTTGTGGCCGACGTCCTGCGCGTTCATCAGGATCGACTTGCCGTCACGCGTAAACGCGACCGAGGAGGGCGAGCGATCCCAGTTTTCGGTGAGGACACGGCTCTTGCCGGAACGGAGATCACGCAGGACGACCTGGAACTGGTCGGCCTCGAATCCGGGGCGTGACATCGCGAGCCAGGCGAGGTAACGGCCATCGGGGCTTACGACCGGTGCGGTATCCCAGGCCTCGTTGGCGCTCGTCAGGTTCTCGGGCTTGCCCTTGCCGTTCATCGGCGCGGCATAGATATCGAAATTGGTCGAAGAGGGCTCGTCGCGGTTGCGCAGGCGTGCCGTGAAATACAGCGTCTTGCCGTCCGGGGAGATCGCGTACTCCTCGTTGCCACCCCAGACGCGCGACGGCACGTCCGCGTCGAGGCGGGTGAGTCGCACCGGCGTCCCGTCGGCCACGCCGTCTTCGTTCAGCGGGATCGCAAACAGCTGCGAATGCCGCTCATCGAGCCAGTGGTCCCAGTGGCGCATGAACAGCTGGTCGTAGCGCTGCGCGGTGACCTTGTCGTCATCCTTTGCGGAATTGCGATCGGCTGTGCACGCGAGGTCCTGACAGTCGAGATACACCGACAGCGACACGACCAGCCGGTCACCCGTTGGCGACATCCGGAATGTGCCGACATCCAGCGGAAGATCGGTTACGGGCTGCGCCTCACCGCCGTTCACGGGCAGCCGCCACACCTGCGTGGAATCGCCGCGCGACGAAAGGAACAGGATATGTTGGCCGTCGGGTGACCACGCCGGGCTCGTGTCGTTGGCCTCGTGTGTCGTGAGCCTGCGCGGTTCGTCGCCTTCGATCGTGCTCAGCCAGAGGTCGTAGCGCCCTTTGTCGGCTTCCATGTCGGTGTGGCGTACGGCGTAGACGATCAGGTCCGCGGCGGGAGATACGGCAGGAGCGCCGACGCGGTCGATGCGCACGAGATGGTCGGCGGTGAAGGGAGCGTGTCATTTGTATTCTTCGTATACGGGGGAAGCCCTACAGTCTAGAGGAGGCGGAGGCTTAAGCAAGCCTGTGAAAACAGGCCAGCCGTCAGGCAGTCATGTCCACGCGGATCCAGGTTCAGGCGAGCGCGGCGACAGTGCCGGGTGATATCCTTGTGTCTCGGCCACCCACGGGCGTTCGAATGCAGCACAGCTTGTTGAATGGGTTTTACCTGCAAGACCTGCTGATCGAGCCAGCCAGCGGACGTGTCTCCGGGCCCGGTGTCGAGGCGCACCTCAAGCCCAAGGCGGTCGAGGTCCTGCTGTACCTCGCCGAACGACCTTTCGATCTTGTCGAACGCGATGAGCTACTGAAGGCCGTATGGGGCGACAACGCAGGTAGTTCCGATGCGCTGACCCACGTGATCAGTGATCTGCGCAGTTGCTGCCAAGACCATGCCAGCAGCCCATCGCTGATTCAGACAGTCCCGCGGCGGGGTTACCGCCTGCTGCAGCAGCCGCGGCC
>JAACFJ010000189.1 GCA_009937505.1 Gammaproteobacteria bacterium | reverse complement strand
TGAGAGATGCAATTCGGCTCGAGCGGTTCAAGAAGCTTGCCATTTTTGGTCACCCTAGCGTGTTGTTGAGGGCAGAAATGTACCTGCCGCTGTTCTTTTCCCACTGCCAAATAGTACAGCGATCTGGACCAATTCCAAGACAGGGATGCACCGCTCGCGCCTTCGTAGATGTACGTATTTAGCTTTCCTGCCGTGTATTGCAGGTACTTTGGGCCCGTATTAGAAGTCTCTGATATGCAAAGAAATTCAATGCCGCTGCCATTGAGCGACGGAAGCGCCCGCAACATGCGCATAAGGAATGGCCGGGAGGCAGTCCTCCCGGCCCGGACACTGAAAAAAAGAACGCCGGGGAGACCCCGGCGTTCTTCGTTACCTCCTGTGTGTCAGGCGATCAATGACCACCCGTATCCGGTGGCAACACGCCCCTGTGGGCATCGGCCACGTCGGCGATACCGCCGGCCTTATGGCAGACGCCGCAGGCTTCGTTGCTGAAGATCGGAACACCCGCAATACCATCTGCGGTGAAGTCGGCCTTGAACGGGGCGCCCGTTCCAGGAAGAGGAACGCCGCCTGCGTCGACTTCGATACCGCCGCCAAGCTGGCCACCGTTGAGCAGCATGTGGTTCTCTGCTGCCTGGCTCGTGTGGCAGTTAGTGCAGATACCGGCCCACGGCGAGTCGACCACGTCGTCCGTCCAGATGGTCTCGTCGTCGCCCTGGAATATGCTGGGTGCTCTTGCCGTATCCCTCGGACCGTTATAGGTGCCGGGGATGTGGCAGATCTCGCACAGGTCCAGCCTCGCCGCGATGGGCAGCGCCACGCCGGCGAACTCGCCCGCGAAGTAGTCGGGACTGCCGATGTGGATGTTGTGGACCAGCACGCCCAGCGATACCGAGTCGAAGAAGTCGCCGATCTGCAGGTGCGGATCCTCGTCGTCGACCGATACATGCTCGAAGTGCGACAGGTCGTTGTTGTGGCAGACCAGGCAGATGCGGTAGTCACCAGCGACCCGGTTGCCGCCGTGCATGTTCAGCTTGCCGTGGCAGTTGTTGCACTTGGCATTGTCCACCACTGGCGTACGCTCGGTGTCTGGACCGCCGGGGAAGAACACGGTGCTTGCGGCATAGGCGCGATCGAAGCTCTCCACACCGTTAATGGTGACAGCTGCGGCCGGGTGCCCGCCCAGGGCGACCATGAAGTCCCCGACGTCTGCCGGGAGGCTGGTGAAGTAGGTCACGTCGAAGCTGCCATCGGCATTCTCTACGGCGTTGGCCTGAATGTCGGCCAGCAACATCCGGAACGGATAGCCCGGAGTCAGATCCAGATCCAGCAAAGGGTCACCGCCAACGAAGCTACCGTCGGAGCGTGCACCAAGGATATTACCCAGCTCGTCACCGTTGTAGATGTCGTCGGTACTCCACGCGAAGTACAGGTTCAGGGAGGCATTGCGGTCCGTGAACTCGGGGTCGTTGATGATGTCGTAGGTCGACTCGTCCGCCGGATTCGTGATCTTGATGGTCACCACGGGCGGATCCGCAACCAGGTCGGCCGCCAGGATCTCGAACTTGAACTGCTCGCCCAGGGCCAGGCGCAGACGCGTGCTGCCAAGTATGTTGCTATGGGCCTCGAGGTTCGTGGGTGCAACGCCGGCTCCATGGCAGGTGCCGCACGAGCCGTTCACCTGGGGCGTGCCGAAGGAGTGCTGGATAGAGTACTCGGACAGACCCGTGGTCGCATCCGGAGCACCTACTACCAGGTTGCTTACGTGGCAGGCACCGCAGGTTTCGGCGCTGTAGTTCTCGTTCCACTGGCCGCCGTCGGCGCCCTTGCCCGTATCGTGGCAGGTCTCGCAGGACAGTACGTCCTGTGGATAGCGCAGGTCGCCGTACGCATGCTGGCTATCACTGTGGCCGTATACCACGTACTCGAACAGCGTGGGATCGAATTCCGGAATTACTGCACCGAGCTCATCCTCGCACTCTCCATCCCGGTTGATATCGACACCGCCGACGGCCTTGCAGGCCTCAAACGTACGCTTATCGGACGCGTGGAGCGCGTGTGCCATGTGAGGCAGGTCCACCAGCGCGCCCGTGTTCTGGTCGCGCGTGCCCGGATTGTGACAGGTGTTGCAGTAACCCGTGTTGAAACGGCCCGAGCCGTGCAGCGCCAGCCGCTTGTGGCAGGCGTTACAGCTGTCGTCGGTCACGATCTCCCGGGCTCCGGAACCCGCGCTACCGTCAGGCACGAAGTCGAAGAACGGGTTATCGGGGTTGATGTTCCCGTCGAGACGATACTCGAAGCCGACGCGATGCGTCAGTGAGGGCTCGTAGGCTACCGGTACCGGCGTCGTTACATTGGCCGGGTCCGTTCCGTAGGTGTAGACATAGGTACCCTCGACGTCGCCGGCCTCCAGCGTGCCGCCAGAGTCCACGTAGGCCTGAAGGGCAACATCAAGCTCCTGGGGAATGCCAGCTGCATCGTCAGCCTCTTCCAGTCGGTTGGTGTAGCTCTGCCAGTACGCCGGTACGCCGTCCGCAGCCGGCACGAGCTTGGCCAGCGTGAACAGGAAGCGTCCCGCGGATTCCGCGCCGACAACCACACCACCGGAAGGCGTGCTAAGGCTGAACTCCATCACCGGCGGGCTGGCCATGGTGACGCCCGTGATCTCTGCCACGAGGACGTCGCCGGCTTCGGCCAGTGCCGCAACCGTTGCCGCGTCGGTGACATTAACCGGGCCTCCACCGACTCCCGTTCCCGGAGGTCCATCAGCGCCATCAGCGCCATCAGCGCCATCAG
>JAACFJ010000011.1 GCA_009937505.1 Gammaproteobacteria bacterium | reverse complement strand
CGCGAACCCGTCAGGCCGTCGGGGGAAGTGCGCCGTCTCGCGGCCGCGTTCCGCGACGTGCTGGAGGCCGCCGCACCGCTCGCCGCGATAACGGCGAATCTCAGGCGGCTGATACGTGAATACCGGCGTACGGAGCGGCGCGTCAGGGCGCTCGAGAATGTCGTGCTGCCGGAAATTCACCAGGATCTTGCCGTGATGGAGGAGCACCTGGACCTGGGCGACCAGGAAGAAGTCATTCGGGTCCGGTCTATACGCAGTGCCTAGTGGATGAATTCTCGTATCGTCTGGCGATAAGCAATAACAAGAATCGCATGAAACGCATTGTTTCAAGAATGTTTCGAGGCACGTCGCCTGGCAGCCATGGCGCAACGTCGGCTTCGGCCTGGGCCTGAGGTTCTTTAGGGCGGACGTCGAGTCCAGCGGCTCCGAGCTCAATGGCGCGTTTACATTCGATTATTTCGGGCCCACTCTCTACGTACAAGCGACGTTCTGACAAGAAATAACAGTGGGAAAATTTATGCTGCGGAGCTACCGCGGTGCTGTTTGCGCCAGACTTTCTATCGCGTTTGTCTGCGCCACCGCGTTCAAGGCTGTGAATCCTGGGCAGCACGCAGCAAGCCGAATTAGCTAACGCCCCTCCACGGCTATTCCTTCAATTCCACGAGAATGACGTGGCACTCCTGAACGACGTTGGCGGTCTCGCCGCCGCGGGTTTCGGCAGGCGCCCAGGTGGGCTCGCCGAACTTGAACGACTGCATACGCTGCCCCCCCTGGCCGTCGTCCTCCATCCATGCGCAGGGGTTAAGGTATACGACGACGCTGTCGGGGTGCGCATGCAGGGGCGGGGTCTCGCCGTTGCGAATGATCTTCTTCAGCACGCGCACGCGCTCGTTCTCGAATGCAAGCTCGTAGATGTGCGGCGCAACGCGCACAGGGTCGAGCGCGGCCGGGACCGCTGCGAGGAGCAAAGGTGCGGCGACGAGCAGCGCCTTCCTATTCATCGCGCAGCGCACGGCGCAAGATCTTGCCGACGTTGGTTTTCGGCAGTTCGTCGCGAAACTCGACGATTTTCGGCCGCTTGTAGCCGGTCAGGTTCTCCCGGCAATGTTCGATAACGTCCCGCTCGGTGGTGTTCTGGTTGGTGCGGACCGCGAACACCTTCACGACCTCGCCCGATTTCTCGTCGGCAACCCCGATCGCCGCAGCCTCGAGTATGCCGTCCATTTCCACGACCACGTTCTCGATTTCGTTGGGGTAAACGTTGAAACCCGAGACGAGGATCATGTCTTTCTTGCGGTCTTCTATATAAATGAAGCCATCCTCGTCCATGCGCCCGATGTCGCCCGTGCGCAGCCAGCCACCGGGCAGCATGACCTCCGCGGTCTCGGCGGGTCGTTGCCAGTAGCCCTCCATGACCTGCGGGCCCTTGAGGCAGATCTCGCCGATCTCTCCGACGTGCAGCTCGTTGCCGTCGTCCCCGGCGATCATCGCTTCCGTGGACGGAATCGGCAGGCCGATAGAGCCCGTGAACTCGCTGTCGATCGTGTTGCAAACGGCCGCGGGTGAGGTCTCAGTGAGGCCGTAACCCTGCAAGATCGGCTTACCGGTGACCTTGTGCCATTCCCGCGCGACCGCAGGCTGAACCGCCATGCCGCCGCCCACGACGACACGCAACGGACTGAATTCGATGTCGCTGAATCCCGGGGTGTTCAGGAGCCCCGCGAACATCGTGTTCACGCCGGTGAGCAGATTGAACCTGAATTTCGATATTTCCTTGACGAAGCCGGGCATATCGCGGGGGTTAGTGATAAGGACGTTCAGGCCGCCCTGCGCCATGACCAGCAGGCAGTTACCCTGTAGCGAAAAGATGTGGTAGAGCGGCAGCGCCGTGATGGCGACCAAAGGTTCCACGCCGTCGTAGGCTTCGCCCTGCCAGCGTATGGATTGCTCAACGTTGTAGACCATGTTGCGGTGGCTGAGCATGGCGCCCTTGGATACGCCGGTAGTGCCGCCCGTGTACTGCAGGTACGCAATATCGGCTAGCCCGATCTCGACGTGGCTGAGCTGCTCGTTCGCGCCGTCACGCAGCGCGTGCCTGAACGTCACGCTGTTCCCAAACTTGTAGCGTGGCACTTCGCGTTTGACGTGGCGCAGCACGAAATTGACCAGCAGGTTCTTTGGAAAGCTGAGCAGGTCTCCGACGCCGGTCGTGATGACGTGCTCGACTTCGGTGTCGTCGATGACTTCCTCGAGGATGTGTGCAAAGTTTTCGAGTATGACGATGCACTTTGCGCCGGAATCCGAGAGCTGGTGTTTGAGTTCGCGAGCGGTATAGAGAGGGTTGACGTTCACCACGACCAGCCCGGCACGAAACGCGCCGCACATCGCTACCGGGTACTGGATAATATTCGGCAGCATGATCGCGACTCTCTCGCCGCGCGTCATTCCGAGGTTCTTCTGCAGGTAACAGGCGAACTGCATGGACAGTTCGTCGAGATCCCGGTAAGTGATCGTCGTCCCCATGTTGGTGTATGCCGGGTTTTCCGGATACTCCTGGAAACTGTGTTCGATCAATTCCCGAATCGATCGAAATTCCGGCGTCGGCACCTGTTCGGGCACGCCGTGCGGGTAGGACTTCAGCCAGATTTTTTCCACGCGTGGATTTTCCTCGTGAGACCGTTGATTTCGTTGTGCTCGGCCAGGCAATCAGGATAGCGTATCGATTGTAGTGATGCTCATTTTGCCGGTCCCAGCGCCTCCCTGATAATTGGCCATGCATTGTCGAGCAGTATCGGCTGTGCATTGGCATTGGGGTGAATGCCGTCGGCCTGCATGAGCTCCTCGTTGAGTGCTATGCCATCCATGAAGAACTCGATCCAGGGGATATCGAGCGATTCGGCTGTCTCGCGGAATACGCTTTCGAATGCCTGCGTGTAACGCGACCCGTAATTACTGGGGATGCGGATTCCAAGTAGCACGACCCCGGCCCCCGAGGCCTTACTCGTCGTGATGATCTTCTCGAGGTTCTGACGCATGCGCGCCGGCGGGAATCCCCTCAGGCCGTCGTTGCCGCCAAGCTCGAGAATGATCAGCTCGGGCGAGAAATTGTCGAGCGCCGGCCCGATCCGTTCGGCCCCGCCTTCCGTTGTTTCGCCGCTGATACTGGCGTTGACGACCCGATGTTCGTACCCTTGCTCCCGGAGCCGCGACTGCAACAAAGTGGCCCACGATTGATCAGCTTCAATACCGTAACCCGCGCTCAGGCTGTCACCGAATATCAGCACGGTCGGTACGTCGGCGGCATGACTGCCGGTGATCGTCAGCAGAGCAACAAGGATCAGAAATCTACGCATGTCGAGTGACTCAGACGATGGCGCCGTTCTAGCGGCACACAATATCAGCAAAAAGGTTAGCAGCCCCGAGGGCAGTCTGACTATTCTTTCCGGCGTTAGTTTCTCGATCGCTCCCGGAGAGTCCGTGGCCGTCGTCGGGCCGTCGGGGGCGGGCAAATCGACACTGTTGGCCTTGCTTGCCGGCCTGGATCTTCCATCCGAGGGTTATGTCGTGTTGAACGGCGTGAACCTGGGCGAGCTCGACGAGGATGGCCGGGCACGCGTGCGCGCCGAAAGCGTCGGTTTCGTATTCCAGTCATTTCACCTGGTGCCGTCGCTAAACGCGCTCGAGAACGTGATGCTGCCGCTGGAGCTCGCGGGCAGGGACGACGCGCGGGACGCCTCCCGCGCCATCATCGAACGGGTGGGGCTCGGGGAGCGCTGGAGCCATTATCCCGCGCAGCTCTCGGGCGGCGAGAAGCAGCGCGTTGCGATCGCGCGCGCCTTCGCCACCGAGCCCGCGGTGCTGTTCGCGGACGAGCCTACCGGCAACCTCGATACCCGCACCGGCGAGACGATCATGGATCTCATGTTCGAGCTCAACCGCAAGTCCTCGACGACGCTCGTGCTGGTCACGCATGACAATTCGCTGGCCGGGCGCTGCGATCGCGTGCTCAGCCTCGACGCCGGAAAACTGGTTGGCGATACACCGGCGGCCGCATGAAGGCATTGACCTTTGCCATACGGAGTTTCGGCCGCGAGCTGCGGTCCGGCGAGGTGGTCGTGCTGCTATCTGCGGTGATCCTCGCCGTTGCCGCGCTGACCGCGGTCGGTTTCCTGACGGACCGTATCGGCAAGGCCGTCGAGCGGCAGGCAAACGAGGTACTTGCTGCCGACCTGCGCCTGCGGTCCCAGGAACCGATCCCCGACGCCTGGCGGAAAATGGCGGCCGAGCACGAACTCCGCACCGCTGACATGGTGTCATTCCCGACGGTCGTGTTCGCAGGAGACGATAGCGTCCTGACGTCGCTGCTTGCCGTGACCGACGGTTACCCGTTGCGCGGCACCGTTCGAATCTCCGACGCGCTGTTCAGCGAGCAGCGCGAGGCGGACGGTATTCCGGCGCCGGGCGAAGTGTGGGCGGACAGCGCTTTACTCGCGAGAGTCGGCGCAGACGTCGGCGACACCCTGTCGGTCGGCGAAGCTGAACTGCGCATTGCCGCGGTCGTTACCTACCGCCCCGATCAATCGATTGGCTTCGCGTCGCTGGCCCCCACGCTGCTGATGAATTCCGCTGACCTGCAAGCAACGGCGCTCATCGGCGTCGGCAGCCGTGTTCGCTACGCACTGTTGCTTGCCGGTGAGGAGGAATCGGTGAGCGCATTCAACGATGCGATCGAGGACCAGTTGCCGGATTCGTTGCGGCTGCGAAGTGCGGAAGAAAGCAGCGAGCGTGCCTATGCGGCGGCCGATCGCGCGAAGCGCTTCCTGTCGCTGACGGCTGTGATCAGCCTGTTGCTGAGTGCCGTCGCCATTTCGATGTCGGCGCGGCGCTTCGCGCACCGCCGCATGGACACGGTTGCGCTCATGAAGAGTCTCGGTGCCACGCAGGGCTTCGTGGTATCGGTCGCGATTGCGCAACTCATCGCGCTGGGCCTCATCGGCGTGGCCGCAGGCAGCGTCGTCGGTTTTGCTGCCGAGGAGGTCCTCTCGTGGATTCTTGCCGACATCATCCGGGGCGATCTGCCCGATCCCGGGCCGATGCCGATCGTCCTCGCTGCGGGAAGCGCGATGGTGTTGCTCGTGGGTTTCGCGCTGCCGTCACTCATCCAGCTGCGCAATACGCCGCCGCTGCGTGTGCTGCGGCACGACGCGATGCCGCCCGCACCGTCGCGAATTCTCGTCGGAGGCCTGTCGATGGCTGCGGTCGCATCGCTGCTTTACCGATCCGTTGGTGACCCCACGATGCTTGTCATCGTGCTGGGCGGGATTATCGTCATCGCCGCCGCGCTGTATCTCGTGGGACGCGGACTGGTTGCGGCCATGGGGCGCTTTCGTTCCGGGGTCGGCGTCGCGTGGCGCTACGGGCTTGCGAACGTCGCCAGGCGCGGCCGGGCGAGCGCCGTGCAGGTCGTTGCGTTCGGGCTGGGCCTCACGGTACTCCTCTTGCTGACGCTCGTGCGCACCGACCTGCTCGACGGCTGGCGGCAGACGCTCGACCAGGACGCGCCGAACCACTTTCTCATCAACATACAGCGCAGCGAGACGGAGTCCGTCACGGATATTTTCGAGTCGCGTGGCGTGAGGGTTCCGGACTATGCGCCGCTGGTGCGTGCGCGGATGACGCTGATCAACGGCGAGTCGGTGAAAGACCGCAAGTATCCGGCCGAAGACGCACAGTGGTTCGTGAATCGTGAGCAGAATCTTTCATGGGCGGAGGAGCTGAGTTCCAGCAATGAACTGCTGGAAGGTGAGTGGTGGCCGCCCGGTTACGACGGGTCGCCGCTCGTGTCGATCGAGGAAGAGATCGCCCTCGAGACTGGGCTCGGGATCGGTGACGTGCTGGAGTTCGAGATAGCGGGCCAGCAGCTGGAGGCAAGAATTGCGAGCGTGCGGCGCATCAACTGGGATTCGTTCATGCCCAACTTCTTCCTGGTGCTGTCGCCCGGCGCACTCGACGAGTACCCGGCGACGTTCATCGCCAGCATGCGCGTCGAGGACGACGAGAAAGGCGCGTTAGTCGACCTGGTGCGGGAACACCCGACGATCTCGGTAATCGATCTCGATGCGATCCTGCAGCAGGTACGCGGCATCATCGAGAAAGCTTCGATGGCCGTACAGGCGGTGTTCTTTTTCACGCTGGCGGCGGGGATTGCCGTGCTGTTTGCGGCGGTGCAGTCGACGATCGACGAACGCCGTTTCGAGAGCGCCATGCTGCGGGCTCTGGGCGCGCAGAAGCGGATCGTGTTCTCGGGCGTGATGGCGGAATTCGCCGCGCTCGGCGCAGCCGCGGGCATCCTGGCGTCGGCCGGTGCATCCATCCTCGCCGCGGTTCTCGCCACACAGCTGTTCGATCTGCCCTATACATTCGATCCGCTGCTATGGGTGGCCGGCGTAGCTGCCGGGCTGCTCGTGGTTTGTGCCAGCGGCTACTTTGCCGCACGCAGCGCCATTAACTCGGCGCCCGTCGACGTGCTGCGGGGGGCACCGGGTTGAGTGACGGCAAACTCTCCTGCGGGATTGTGCTCGCGCGCGCGACCGATGGCGGGTACCTCACGCTGATGCTGCGCGCCTACTATCACTGGGACTTCCCCAAAGGCCTCATGGAGGAGGGCGAGGAACCCATACAGGCGGCGCTGCGCGAGCTTCAGGAAGAGACCGGCATTGAAACCGCAGAGTTCGAGTGGGGTGAGCGGCACATGGAGACAGGCCCTTACAGCCGCGGCAAGACCGCCCGCTATTACCTGGCGCGCACCGACGAGGAAACGGTGGTGCTGGGGCCTTCGCCGGAAACGGGGGAGCCCGAGCACCACGAATGGCGCTGGGTGAGTTTTGACGAGGCCTACGACCTGGCTTCGCCGCGCGTGCGTGAGGTCGTACGCTGGGCCCGACAGATCATCGGCACCTGACCATAAAAGGGGACACCATAAAAGGGGACAGTGACTAAAAGTGCCAGGCACTGTCCCTGGCACTTTTAGTCACTGTCCCCTTTTAAGCAGTGCCTGGCACTTTTAGTCACTGTCCCTATATTGGCTTGTCCCTATATTGGCTTTCCCTGATAGCATAGGGTCTTTGCGGCGCGGATAATAAGAACCATGCGCTGGCGACGCATCGCATTCTGGATCACGGTGGGCACGGTTGCGCTAATCGTGCTCGCCCTCAGCTGGCTTTGGACAGCGGACCTCGGCGCGTTCAAGCCGCAGGTCGAGCGATTCGTCACGGAAAAGACGGGACGTGAGTTCGCGATCGACGGCGAGCTTCACGTCGATCTCTCCCGGCATACGACCATCGTCGCCGAAGACCTTCGCTTCGGTAATGCCGCGTGGGCCGAGTCGGAGGACATGGTGACCGTCAGCAGGCTCGAGGTGCGTTTCGATCTCTGGTCGTTTTTCGACGGACCGGTACTCATCGAGCTAATCGATCTGGATGATACGAACATCCTGCTGCTCAATCCGGGTGACAAGGCCCCAAACTGGGAACTGCCCATCGAAACCGCCCCCGATGAGGATGATGCCGCAGAAGAACCAGGCCAGGACGTTCTGTTCGCGCAAATTGACATCGACCGCCTGCAGGTGCATCTCGAAAGCGTCGAGCGTGATAGACCACTTCATCTCGTCATCGAGCGCCTCGATCAGGTGCATCGTGATGACGACTACCTCGACCTCGAGCTGCGCGGCGCGCTCGACGGGCGCAGGGTCGAGATCGATGGCGAGATCGGGACCTGGGGCGCCTTGTTGGCCGGGAAAGAATTCAAAGCCGACATCGACGCAGTGCTCGATACATTCAAGCTGTCAGCGCGCGGCCGCATCGACGACGTCGTCGACCTGCGGAGGCCGGAGTTCGAATTCACTGCCACCGGGCCAGACGTCGACGACCTGACGCGCATGCTCGGGCTTGGTGAGGAAGGTGACGGCGACATCAAACTCGCCGGTGCCCTGAAACCGATCGCGGACGGTCCCCTTTCACTGAGCATCAAAGGCAACCTCGGGCTGACCGAGATCGATGCCGGCGGCGAGGTTGCCGATCTGCAGAGCCTGCAGAATTTGCGATTGAAGGCAAACGCCTCTGGCCCCGATCTCGGCAGGATCCTGCGCCTGGCCGGCATCCACCAGGTTCGCAAGGCGCCCTTCATGCTGAAGTTCGATGCCGAGATGGAGGACGGCCGATTCGATGTCAGGGAAGCGACGATGGTGTTCGCCGATGCAACCATCGAGGGTGTCGCACGATTCCCACGGTTTCCAAGCATCGATGATGCCGTTATCAGCCTGCAGATCGAGGGGCCCGATATCGAGCGCTTTCGTTACGTTACCGGGATGCCCGGTGCGGCCAGCGGCCCGTTTTCACTGGGATTTACGATTGATGTACGCGAAGACGGGGTCGAGATACTCGAACTGGTTACAAAGACCTCGCTCGGTGAACTGCAGGCGAATGGCAGCATCGGAGATCCGGATACGTTGCTGGGCACGGAATTCAGCGTCCGGGTAAGAGCGGAGAGCCTTGCGGAGCTGGCCGGTGCTTACGGCATCGAAGACATGCCCGACCAGGCCGCCGAAATTTCCGGTGCCGCGAAGTACGCGGCAGACGGCATTCGCACCACTGGGCCCGTCTCCGTCCTCGTCGACGGCAACTCGGCGCAGGTCGACGGTCTGATAGCGCTCCAACCCGGAATCAGGGGGACCGACGTCAGGGTCAAGGCCAGCGGCGGCGACCTGGCGCAACTGGTCACGTTATTCGCCGAACCAACCGGTGTGCCGGCCCTGCCGTACGACGTCAACGGCAGGTTGCGCGTAACGGGGGACGGTTTTCGCCTCACCGACATCACGGGTTCGCTCGGTACGACGAGCGTCTCGGGCGAGGGCCTGTTGGTACCCGCTGCGATGATCGCCGGATCACATTTCGATGTCGTGGCGCGCGGTCCCGAACTCGAGGAGCTGATCGAGTCAACCGGCGACCTGACCGTACACCCTGGACCATTCGAGCTCGATGGCAAGATCGGATTCCGGACCGACGCGATCGAATTGAGCAATGTCAGGCTGGATCGGGATACAGGTGACGCTCGACTTGACCTGACCGTCGGCATTGACCGGGAGCAGAACTACCTGGACTTCGACCTCGCGGCCAACGGGCGCGATGTTCGCGGCGTTCTCCGCGGGATCAAGGGGTTCGAGGCGTTCGAGCAGCCGTTCTCGGTCAAGACCCGGGGCACGCTGCGCGGGCCGCACTGGGCTATCGACAAGCTCGATGCCACCATTGGTGAGGCCAGCATGGTCGCTGCAGGCGACCTCGAGTTCGCCGACGCGAAGGCGAGAACCGAGTTCGATTTTGCGCTCAACGTTCCGTCTCTCGCCGCCATCGGCACTGTCGATAGTCGCAGATTCACGGACCAGGCGTTTTCAGTGACCGCGAATGTTGCCGGCGGTGATGGCTTGTTAGCCGTCGAGAAGCTCGATATCCGTATCGGGGACAGCGATGTCGTCGGCAAGGTGCTCGTTCGCAAGGGCGACATTCCTGAAATCGATATCGACGTCTATTCCGACAGGCTCTATTTTCGGCCGTTGCTCGAGGAGGCCGAACAGGAGTTCGACGCGGAACCTGAGTTCGAAGACGGCCGGCTGATACCGGATATTGCCATGCCGGTCGAGGCACTCAGGGAGTTGAACGGGTCACTGGATGTCGATATTGCGGACCTGCGGCGGGGAGCCCTGCAGTTGCGAGACATCGAGTTGGATGCGCGCCTCCGGGACGGCCGCCTCGACGTCTCGATGGCGCGATTCAAGGCCCGCTCGGGCGAACTGCTGGGCAGGGCCGCTTATGACGCCTCGACGGACATCGTGTCCGCGTCTCTGGAACTGGTTGCGCGGGACTTTGCGTTCGGCATGACGGAGGCAAATGTCGATCTTGCAATGACGGGCGACATGGACATCGGGCTGCGCACGGCGGGCAACGACCTTCGCACCATGGCGGGCGACCTTGACGGCGTTGTGTTCATCAACACGCGCGGCGGGCGAATCGAGAAAAACGAATTCGTTGCGGCAATCTACGGCAATCTTCTGGAAGAAATTCTTACCACCATCAACCCCTTCCGGCAGACCGAGCCGTACACGGATTTCGAGTGCGCGATCGTCGCAGCAGAGTTCAATGATGGTATCGTTACGGGGGCGCCAAACTCGTTTGTCAGCACAAACAAGATCAGGTTGGTAACCAAGTCGACCGTCGACCTGAAGACCGAAAAAATTCGTGTCGGGATACGCACAACGCCAAGGCAGATACTGAGCATCAGCGCTGGCGAACTGATAAATCCCTACGTGCAGGTGATCGGGACGCTTGCGAAGCCACAGCTTGCCGTCGACGAGGCGGGCGTGCTAATTACCGGAGGTGCGGCGGTCGCCACGGGCGGCCTGTCGCTGCTGGCGAGAGGCCTCTGGGACCGGCTGTCGAAGTCCGGCGACCCGTGCAAGCAGGTAACCGATGCTGCGCTCGGCCAGCTCAGCGACCGGATGCCGGACCTGCAGATCGAAGGTACTTCTCGAATCGAGTAATTCGCAATGAAGAAACTACTTGAACTCACTTTCGTAGCGCTCGCCATGTCGTTTGTCGGCGGTTGCGCGACGATCGATTACGACTACCCGAGATCGGAGTCGTACTTCCTGCCCGATACTTCGAATACTGACCTGGGTATGACGATCGAGCCCGAGGTCGCACGGCATCCGCCGGACCAGTCCGGGTTCTATCCCATGAATGATGGCGTCGATGCGCTTACGACGCGACTGTTGCTCGCGGAACGGGCCGAGAAGAGCATCGATGTGCAGTACTACCTCATCAAAAGCGACCTCGTCGGCCGCGTGCTCATCTATTACCTGCTCCAGGCGGCCGACCGCGGCGTACGTGTCCGACTCCTGCTCGACGACATGTTCACAACGGGCTACGACGTTGGCATGGCCGCGCTGCACTCTCATCCGAACTTCGAGATCCGTATATTCAATCCTTTCCACCGCGGTGCGACCGGGAGGGCCCAGAGCGCCCTGACCGGGTTCGGGCGCATTAACCGCCGCATGCACAACAAGTCGTTCACTGTCGATAACCAGATAACGATTATCGGCGGGCGCAATATCGCCGACGAGTATTTCGGGGTGAGAGAAGACGCCAAGTTCGGTGACCTCGACGTCATCGGAGTCGGTAGCGTCGTGCAGGACGTATCGAACATGTTCGATACCTACTGGAATCATGAGACGGCGTTGCCGGTGCCAGCATTCGTGAAAGAGCTGGAAGACCCGGAAGCGGCACTCCAGGAGTTACGCGACAGGCTCTCGGATGCGGTCGGGGAGACGCGTGATTCCAGGTACGCCGAGGCAGTCCGTGCGCGATCCCTGCAATACATTGACTCGGACAAGCAACTGTTCGAATGGGCGCCGTACCAGCTGGTCGTCGATTCGCCGGACAAGGGTGTCAAGAAGAGAGCGAAGGAGGCCGACTCGATTACAACGCCGCTGATTGAATCTATTCAATCAGCCGAGCGGGAAATCCTGATCATCTCGCCGTATTTCGTGCCGCAGAAAAACGGCATCGAGGGGCTGTCGGCGCTGCAGAAAAAAGGCATAAACGTCATCGTAATCACGAACTCACTGGCAGCGAACAACCAGTTCACGGTGCACGGCGGCTATGCACCCGCTCGGAAACCACTCCTCGAGGCAGGCGTGCAGATCTACGAGGTCCGTCCCGATGCGGACGTGTCCGGTACGGAGTTCGTCAATGCGAGCGGCGCCAGGGCGACGCTGCATACCAAGGCATTCATCGTCGATGACAAGGAAACCTTCATCGGATCGTTCAATTTCGACCCCAGGTCGGCGAATATCAATACCGAGCTGGGAGTCATCATTCGCGACCCCGAACTGGCGCATGTCTTCACCGTTCTGGTAAAGGAAGCCCTGCCGAGACAGACCTTCGAAGTATTCCTGAACGAAGAGGGCAAACTCCGCTGGCGCGGCTTCAAGGATGGCGAGGAGATTATCTACGACAAGGAGCCAGAGACGACCTGGGGCGAGCGAACCAGGGCCTGGTTCGCGCGAATCTTACCCAAGAGCCAGCTCTAGGCCTATTTCACCGGCGTCACCGGCACGTTGCTGCCCGCCGTGAACGGGTATTTCGCGAAGTACTTGGCCACGCCGATGTTGACCCGCTCTTCGAGTTCCTCGAGCACTTTCTGGCTCAGGCGCCCGGTGCCCACGGCTTCCCATACGAGTTTCTTTTTGCGCGCATCGACGAGGTCGATGTTGAAGGTGCCCTCGGTGTACTGGGAGACGTGGGTCTCCTGTGCGTACCCGTAACCCATCCATGGATCATAGAAGCCGCCACGGTACCCATAGTAGCCACCGTGCATCGGTGCGGGCGTCGTCCGGACGTCAGTTTTTTCTCTCAAAATCGCGTTGAAGTTGACCAGCAGGTCGGGATCGTTCGACAGGGTATAACCGCGCATTTCCATTTCGCGAGTGATTGCGGCGATCATGTACTTCGAAAAGAAGCTCTGATAATTCGTGTCCTCGGGGCCGGCATCGGTGAAGAAATTGAACGTCGAGTACTGGCTGAAATCGGCCGTTGGGTCGTAGTCCGAACGGATATTGTCGGAGGCGCAACCCGTCATTCCCGCGCCCAGTGCGAGGATACCGACTACGGAAAAAAGCCTGCGAAACTCATTGATCAACATTGTGCGTCTCCATCAACTTGAACCCTGGACCATGATTATCATATCGCGCACGGATCGTACCACGCGCGTGGTTGCCGGGCGCGCCCATCGGCGTGCATCAATATATACTCACAGAAGTGCTCAGGAAACACCGTAAAGTCGAAACGAGGGGGCGGCACCTGATGTATACGGCGCTGACCGTTCTCGTTGCGGCGAATCTATCCGGCTGCGGCGACAACGAACCCACATCGGGAAAGGTTCTCCCGGTGGCTCCGGCAGCTTCTTCGGCCCTGACAGCCGAACGCCTGCAGAACGTGTCTTACACGGGCATATTGGAGTCCCCGGTGACGCTGACCGACGGCCGTTTCGAGGGCGCGCCGTTCACGAGCGACTCGGCGTCACGGCCGGTCGTGACGCTCGTTCCCGATTCGATGGCCAATGGCGACCTGAGCGGCGACGGAACCGACGAAGCCGTCGTTGTGCTTGCACACAATTCGGGCGGCAGCGGCGTTTTCCTGTACCTCGCCATCATGCAGGACGATCGCGGCAATCCGTATAATATGGCTACCATCAGTCTCGGCGACCGGGTCAAGGTGTCCACCATAGATATCAACGACGGCAGGATAATCGCGGAGCTCGTGGAGCATGGTGCGAACGACCCCATGTGCTGCCCGACCAGGCAGGTTCGCCGGGAATGGTCGTTCCGGGATGGCCTTGCGGTGCCACTGGAGCAGGCGGCGCAAATGCAAGGCGGCCGGTTCAGGGGGCACCTCGTGTGGGGACATGAAAGCCGTACCTTTGCGAGCTGCGACGATGGTCGGGAAGGCTGGGTGATCAATGAGTCCGGCGCCGAACTGGAGGAGGTTTATCGAGAGCTGACATCGACCCCGTACCAGCCGATGTTCGTCGAGGTCCGCGGCGAGTGGGTCGCGGCGCCCACGGAAGGTTTCGGCGCCGATTTCGGGGAGGCGCTGCGTGTCACTGAGCTGATCCGCGCCGAAAACGAAGGCTTCGGGTGCCGACTGGAGCTGGATGAGGTGCTGTTCGTTGCGAGCGGCAATGAGCCGTTCTGGCATCTTCAGATCCGGGAGGACGGGATCTCCATGCGCTCTATGGACACACCTGGCGAAGTCGAATTTCCGCCACCGCGGATGCGGGACCAACCGCCCAGCATCATGTTCGAAGCGGAAACTCCGGAGTCAGCTATAAGGGTCTCCCTTGTACAACGCCGCTGTATCGATACGATGTCCGGTGCGCGCTACGCCTGGGCGGCGACCGTTGATGCCAGCGGCCGGCAATTCAATGGTTGCGCCACCGAAGGCTTATAGACCATGTTTGGACGTTCGATGGTAGCCCTGAAGCGATGAAGGTACTGGCGCGAATCCTCCTGATCTCGTTGGCTGCGCCGTCAGCACATGCGGATAGTATCCTCGACTTTATTCGCAACTACGATCTCAACGACTACGCGCTGGGTATTTCCTACAGCGTCAGCGAAAGCGCCTACCGTGGCGGCAGCAGCAATGGCATCGCGTATCCGTACCTCACGAGTTTTCGACACAACGCGTTCACCGATGACTGGCTGATTCTCACCGGCGGTGACGTCGGAGTAAGGTGGGTGAACGAAAGCGGCTGGGTGCTGGGTGCGGTCACCCGTATTCGTACCGAAGGTACAGATTCCACGCTGCTCGACGAGCTGGCCGATATCGACGTCCGCAAGTGGCGGGTCGAGGCGGCGCCGTTGATTGGCTGGCGGCGCTGGCCCGTGCATTTCGAACTGAAGTGGTACAACGAGATATTCAGCAACTTCGGCGGGCCCACGACGGAATTCAGGATGTCGCTGCCGAGGGAACACGCCTGGGGCTGGATCGTGCCCTCGGTGACGCTGGTGAATAACAGCGCCGGATTCAATCGCTATTACTATGGCGTGTCTGAATCGGAGGCGCGCCCGGGACTCGATCCCTACGATCCCGGCTCGTCGACGAACGTCAGGGCGGGCGTGAGCACCGGCTATGCCATAAATAACCGGTGGCTGCTGTCTTTATCGTTGCATCACGAGTGGCTGGCGGCGGAGATCTCCGACAGCCCCATCGTCGACAAGGACTCGGTGTGGTCCGGAAATATCGGTATTGCCTACAACAACGACATTTTTCGCCGACGTGAATATGAGGGCGCGTTATTCAGGTCCGCAGGCTTCGAGTTCCGGATCGGAATGTACAACAACCAGACCGACAGCAAGATCATTCAGCGGCCGGTTGAAGGCAATCCCCCAGAGGAAATCGATGTAGAGGACGTCCTCGGTGTCAACAAGAGGAAAAGCATCATTCATTTCGAGGGCGTGTGGCGATTCGCACATTTCCATCGGCTGGAAATCGGTCATTTCGAACTCGGCCGCGACTCGGATACCACGCTGCTGAGCGACATCCGCCTGGGCGACGAGATCTTTTCTGAGGGTACGCAAATCGAGGTGGCTGCAGAGCTACGCGTGACCAAGGTCGCCTACGGGTTTTCGCTGATGAACGACGCACAAAAGGAGCTCGGCATCCTCGCGGGAGTGCATATCACAAATTACGAAGCTCTCGTTGTAGCGCCTGGCACCGGGCAGCGTGTCGAGACGTCAATCAATACACCGTTGCCCGTGATCGGTGCGTACGGCAGCGTCGCACTCGGTCCCAGGAGCGACCTGAGCGCGAACCTGCAGCTGTTCCGGATGGAATTCGATCATTACTCGGGCTCGCTCAATAACTTCTACCTGGGATTCACGCATTATTTTACCGACACGATCGGCGCCGGTATCGGGTATAACGTCTACCTGATGAACCTGGACTCTGCCGACGACGATCTCAGGGGCTCGCTCAAAATGCGGCACCATGGGCCGATCCTGTTCGCGAGTTTCAACTTCTGATGAGGCCGGGATGAGGTTCGGAAAATCGTACTTGGCGTTGATGCTGGCTGGCCTGGTCTTGATGGGCGGATGCGGGGAGCAACGAAACACCTTTCGCCTGCTCGTCCCTGCACATGACTTCGACGGCGAAATAGCCGCGGAACTCGCCGAGGTATTTGAGCAGAATTCGCATCACCGCCTCGAGCTCGTGCCCGTACCGGACAGCTTCGAAACGGCCCTTGACGCTCTCGAGGAGGAGTACGCGGACCTTGCCCTGACGTCGAATGCACAGCCATTCCGCGAGGGCATTACGACGGTGATGCCGCTTTACCCGACGGTGCTGCACATCCTTTACCGTCGAGGGCACCCTGCCGACAGTGTCGAGAACCTGCTACGGGGTGCCACTGTCAACGCCGGCCCTGTCGGCTCAGCGTCGAGACGATTACTGACCGGGATAATCGGTACCCTGGACATCGAGCCGAGCGACGTCAAATTCCTCGACAAATTCGACGAACTCGACGAGCTTCCCGATGTAAACGTGGTCTACGTCCCGATCTCTCCGGAGCGGATTCGCGGCTTGCTGCAACGAGAGGGCGTTGCCGGGGAGTACAGTTTTCTGAGTTTCGGCGCGGCGGAAGATGTCGGTACCGGAGGGGAGATCGACCGCGCTGTATTGCTCAACCCTCGCCTGTCACCTTTTATCATCCCGGTAGGGACTTACGGTGATGTTCCGGAAGAGCCGGTGCTGACGCTCGCGGTCGACAAGCTACTCGTTTCAAGGCCAGGCATGGATAGCGCCGTGGTTTATGACCTGATCAGTGAAATCCGGCGCCTGCAGCCTGCTCTCGCCGCGACTCGCCCATTTCTCTTTCGGGAACTCAGCGCCGAATTCGACGCGTCAGGTTCGACATTTGTACTGCACCCGGGGGCGCAGGCGTTTACAGAACGCGATGCACCAACATTCTACGAGCGGTACTCCGGCGTGGCGGAGGTGCTGGTTACGCTGGTGATCGGATTGATCAGCGGCACATACGCCGTCGTACAGATCTACAATCGACGGCGCAAGAATCGCATCGACGGCTTCTATACGGACGTGATGGCGATCCGGGACTCGATCAACGATCGCAGTTCGGCAAACGAACGGGCAGCTGCGGTCGAGCGCGTCAGGGGGTTGCAGAACAAGGCGTTCGACATGCTCATCCGCGAAAAACTTGCTGCCGACGAGAGTTTTCGCATATTCGTAACCTTGTCTAACGACATTATCGCCCAACTTAAGTAACGAACAATCCGGCGCCCGGTAACAACTGCTGCCGGCACGCCACTAACAAGGAGAAAAAAATGAAAGCGTCCGTTCTCAGCATCGCCCTCGCTGCGGTCCTGCTATTCCCGAACGCAAACGGGCAGGAAATGACTCAGCTGAGCTGCAAGGATTTTGTCCCGACCGAGGAGGCACGGCAAAGATTTCCGGATCTTGCCGGAGCCTGCGACGGTGTCGTGGAGCGGGACGGCGAGTTATTCGGCCTTTTCCGTGCCGAAGTACGCCGGGTACGCGGCGGCCGGGTTACGCTGCACCTGCCGGCGACCGATCATACGTTTACCGTCAAGCCGGATCCCTCGCTACGTGTATTGATCGATGGCAGGAAGGTTCGTCCGCGCAACCTGAGGCCGAAAGACGAGATCCGCATCTACCTCTCCGCCAGCGAGTTCGCGAAACCGGACGTCGAGGAGATCGCGTTCGTTACTGAGTCGGATTTCCTCATCGACGTGCCGATCGATGAACTCTCGACGGTGTCGCTGCCGGGCCGCGTAATCACGAGCACGGCGCGCCGCGAGGCGATCGTCGAATCCGTGAACAAGGAGACCCGGGAAATCAGGGTCCTCGACGCCGACGGCAGGATGCACACATTCACGGCCGGCGACATGGTTGCCAATTTCGACCAGATCGAACCGCGCGATCGCATCGTGACCGAGTACCTCGAGTCCGTAGCCGTGTTCATTGCGCCTGCGGGGACTCCGGCGCTCGGCGACGTCGGTCTCGTCGAGGTTGCGCCGCTGGGCGAAAAGCCCGGCATGATGATGGCCGACACGGTCATGGTCGCAGCAACGATCGATGCAATCGATCAGGCTGAGCGACTCGTGACCTTGCGCGATGACGCGGGCTTTCAGACCTCGCTCAAGGTGGCTGACGACCTCGATCTGGGTGAGTTCAGGGTCGGCGATGAAGTTCGCATGCGGGTTACCGAGGCCGTTGCGATATCGGTCGTCGAGGCACCCTGATTTCCCGGCCTTACCAGAACCTCACGGGCCCCGTGTCCATGTGCACGAAATCGGACTTTTCGTAAAAGCCGACGCCACCGCCGTGCAGTCGCATCGCGGCGTCCCTGAGCTTCTTGGTGCGGACGCCGCGCAGCCGCACATCGATGGCGTTGCCTCTGACGTGCTGGCTGTTCTTCGCGACCCCGGAAGTGGTTGTTCGCAGCAATTCGTTTGTCTGCGACGAGCGGTACGCGGATATCACTTCGAACGTAGCCTCCGGGCCGAGTTCGTTGCGTACAGCGTGCAGCAGGTCGAGCAGCTCCGGGTTTATCTCGGTGACTTCGCCTGTACGAAAGTCTTTGAGAAAGCGATTTATCTCGTTGAGGGCGGACTCGACGTATTCACCGTTCGCGAAATACACGACGTCGAGACTGAGGCGCGTGTGGGTGTGGTAGAAGGATAGCTGCCGGGCATCGGCAGCACGTACGGACTCCGGCGGCGTAACCGAGGCCGTGACCGCAAGTGCGACAAGAGCCAAAGCTATGACGGTTCGTCTCGTACTTCTCACCATGGTGCGATTCGGGATACCCGACTGCCTCTGCAGCGCCGAATATTATCACCGGACGCAAAAATTTCAGCCAAACAGATCACATTCGGCTGCGAGACGCGCTTTTGCCGGAAATCCTGTTACACAATGCGGTTGCGTTCGACGCCGTCGAGAAAAGCCCTGGTATTCGCGGTCAGTTCGTCGATCGCATTCTGCCGGGCTTCATCCGTCGCCCAGGCGATGTGCGGCGTAACGATCAGGTTGTCGCCGTCATACTCGAGCAGGGGATCTCCGTCGACGGGAGGTTCCGCGGGCAATACGTCGACCGCGGCTGCGGCAATCTCCCCGCTTGCGAGGCCATCTGCGAGCGCCTGTGAGTCGACGAGCCCGCCGCGGGCCGTGTTGATGAGTATGGCGCTGCGCCTCATCGCCTCGAATTCCCGGGCGCCGAATAAATTCCGGGTGTCGTCGTTGAGCGGGCAATGCAGGCTGATGACGTCCGCCTCGGCGAGCAATTGGCCGAACTCGACGCGGTCGTCCGGCACCGCCGCCGCGCCGGGCCGCGCGGAGATGAGCACTTTCATGCCGAACTCCCGTGCGATCCGCGCAACGCCCTGGCCCAGCGCGCCGTAACCCACGACACCGAGAGTCATCGCGGACAGCTCTTTCACCGGGTAGTGCAACATGCAGAAGTCGGTGGAGCGCTGCCAGTCACCCGCACGCACCGATCGGCGGTATCGTTCGAGGCTGTGCGTCAGGGACAGCAGCACACCGAAGACGTGTTCGACGACAGACTGAGTGCAGTAGTGGCGGATGTTGGCGACGCCGATGCCGTGCCTTTTCGCACAGTCCGTGTCGATATTATCGGTGCCGGTGGCCGTGAGCGCTATGAACCGGAGCATCGGTGCGTGCTCCAGGAGTTCTCGCGTCAGGCGGATCTTGTTGGTGAAGACGATCTCGGCGTCGGCAATCCTTTCAGCAACCGTATCGTCTGGCGAGTCGTCATGAACGACGAGTTCGGAGACCAGGTTCTCCAGTTCCCGCAGGTCGAGGCCGGCGCCCATCGTTCCGAAGTCCAGGAATACGGCTTTCATCGAAAATTGAGGTAACCTCTGTCGGAATCGAGACGATGAACGATCAATTCTGGAAACGCAAATCGCTGTCGGCGATGACAGGTGCCGAGTGGGAGTCCTTATGTGATGGCTGCGGGCTGTGCTGCATGCTCAAGGTCCAGGACGAGGATACTGGCGACGTCTTCTATACCGACGTCGCATGCCGCCTTTTCGACATCGAGACCTGCCGCTGCACGGACTATGCGAACCGGGCGAAACAAGTCGCGGACTGCCTCGTGTTGACACCGGACGAAAAGGAAGCCTACGAATGGTTGCCGGACAGCTGTGCGTATCGCCGCCTCGCCAACGGGCAGGAGCTGCCCGGCTGGCACCCGCTCATTACCGGCCGGCCGGAATCGGTGCACGAAGCCGGGATATCGATGCAGGGCAAGGCCATCTCGGAGAACGATGCGGACGAATGGACGGTGCTGAGGAGCGTCTGCGGTGACTGATCACCCCACGGTTCCGCTCGATTCCTATCGTGAGTACCCTATCGAGGAGATGCGCGAGCGCATCGAGCGTTTCTACGCGGACATGGCGCGGCGCAGAACCGTGCGGGAGTTTTCCGACAGGCCCGTGCCCCGCGACATCATCGAAACGGCCCTGAAGACCGCGGGCACCGCGCCGAGCGGCGCCAACCTGCAGCCCTGGCATTTCGTTGTCGTGAGTAACGCGGATACCAAGCAGAAGATCCGCGGAGCCGCAGAAGCGGAAGAGCGGGAGTTTTATGAACATCGGGCGTCGCCGGAGTGGCTGGCTGCACTCGAGCCCCTTGGCACCGACTCGTCGAAGCCCTTCCTCGAGACGGCGCCGTACCTGATAGCCGTGTTCCTGCAGAAGTACGGCCGGCTCGAGGATGGCCGCAAGGTCAAGCACTACTACCCGATGGAGTCGACGGGGCTCGCTACCGGAATGCTGATCACGGCGCTGCACCGGGCGGGTCTCGCGACGCTGACGCACACCCCCAGCCCGATGAAATTTCTCAACCAGATTCTCGGCCGGCCGGTGAGCGAGCGGCCGTTCCTGCTGCTGGTGGTGGGATACCCGGCGGACGATGCGCGCGTCCCGGACATCGAGCGCAAGGAGCTTGCCGAGTTCACCACCTTCGTCGACGACCTGCCGTAGCGTGCTCCTGCGGCTCGTATCCGGGCCGGCCGGGATGTTCCTCGACCGAAGTATCGTCGCTAGCTCCCGGCCAAAAGATTAACCCGTATTCTGCATTCCCTGCGCGATGCCGTTGACGCTGGCGAGGAGGGCGTCGAACAGTTCGGTGTCTTCGCGATTGGACGCACGCCAGCGCTGCAGCAGGTCGACCTGCATGAGGCTCATTGGATCGACGTAAGGATTGCGCAGCATGATCGCGCGCTGCAGCGTGATGTCCCCCTCCAGCAGTGCGTCATGGTCCGAGTACTCGAGGATCAGGTCCCGGGTCAGCTCGAACTCGTCTCTTATGATAGGGAAGAAGGACTCGTGCAGGTCACCGGCGAGCTCCGAGTAGAGTTTTGCGATGCCGAGGTCGGCCTTCGCGAGCACCATTTCGGCATCGGCCGTCAGTGCGCGCATGAAATACCATTCCGTGAACATCTTGCGGAACGCCGCGTCCTCGAATTGTTCTGCGGCCTTTGCGAGACCCGTGCCGATGCCATACCAGCCGGGTAGCACGAAGCGCGACTGCGTCCATGCGAATACCCACGGTATCGCCCGCAGCGCGTGGACGCCGCCCTTCTTGCGACGTGCGGAGGGCCGGGAACCAATGCGCATCTGCTCGATGATGTCTATCGGCGTGGCAAGCCTGAAATAGTCGTAAAAATCGGGTGTGTCATAGATGAGTTTGCGGTAAGCCTTGCGGCTTTCCTCGGCGACCACGTCCATCATTGCGTGCCATTCCGGATCATCGTTGCCGCGATGCCGCGGCATGGCGGTGGCGAGAGCCAGCGATCCCACCACCTGCTCGAGCGTCCGCAACGCGATGCCGCGCAGCCCGTACTTCTCGTTGATGATCTCGCCCTGCTCGGTCACGCGCAGTCGGCCGTTAACGGTACCGGGTGGTGCACCGAGCACCGCGACATGTGTCTTGCTGCCGCCGCGACTGATGGTGCCGCCGCGCCCATGGAACAGTGTCAACTCTATGTGGTGGGACTCTACGGCATTGACCAGTGTCTGCTGCGCGCCCTGCAGTGCCCAGCGTGCGGATGCGAGTCCGCCGTCTTTGTTGCTGTCCGAGTAACCGATCATCACGGTCTGGCGTTCGCCGCGGGTCTTGAGGTGTTCGCGATAAAACTCGGACGACAGCAGGTCGTTGAGAATCTCGGGACCCCGTTGCAGATCGTCCACAGTCTCCAGCAAGGGCGCGACGTCCAGCGGCACCTCGCCGCGCCGATTGTGCAATTCGCTCCACTGTGCCAGCAGCAAAATGGAGAGGATGTCGTCGGCACCCTGCGTCATGCTAACGATGAACGGACCAATGGCGCGCTTGCCATACTTGCGCCGGCAAAAGCCGATCGCCTGGAACACGGCGATGGTCTTGCGCGCCTGGGTACTCAGGTGCTCCGGCACACCCTCGCGGGATTCAATCGCTTCTATGATTCTTCTTGATCGCTCGGCGGATGGCATCTCCACCCAGTCGTCCTCGCCGAGGCATTCACCGACAACCTCCCGGTGCACGTGCGCATCCTGCCGGACATCCAGGGTGACCAGGCGGAAGCCGAAGGTATCGATTCGTCGCAGCAGGCGTCTTACCGGGAACAGGCCGGCGTGTTCGCCGATGTTCTGCACCAGGCTGTCGTGAATGAGCTGGATGTCGTGGCGGAACTGCGCCACCTTCTCGTAGGGGAACAGGTCGTCGTCGTATGTCGATTGCAGGCGCTGCTGTATCAGTCGTAAAAAGACGCGGTACGGCATATCGCGGTGACGCGCCGGGACATCGTGATACGCGTTCTGGAACACACCGCTGTAGGTATGGACCTGCTCCATCATCTCTTCGCTGAATCCGACCCGACCCACCGCCTGGCTCAGCTTGGCCGACAGCTTCGCGCACTCGTTGAAGTAAAGATTGAGAATGAGCGCGCGCTGCCGGGCAAGCGTCGAGCGGATGGTCTTGGCGTTGACGTTCGGATTGCCGTCCATGTCGCCGCCGACCCACGACGCAAAGTTCACGATGGTGGGGATGGTGATCTTCTCGCCTTCTTCGCCGTAGATCCGCCGCACCGCCGCCTCGACGTCCTCGTAGAAAGGCGGCATCGTGCGGTACAGCACGTCCGTCATGAAGAACAGCACGTGCTCGAGTTCGTCCGCGACGGTCATCTGCTCGGACGGGTGCTCGTCCGTCTGCCAGCCGGTCGTCACGAGCAGGCGAATGTTCTGCAACGCCGCGCTGCTTTCCTGCGGGGTCATCGTCGGGTTGATCATGTCGACGAGGTGACGCACGATCGCCTGCTCCTTGCGCAGGATCGTCCGGCGGGTCGGTTCGGTCGGGTGCGCCGTGAACACGGGCTCGATGTTCAGTGAATTGATCAGCTCCTGCAGCTCGCCGGCGCTCATGCCGTTCGCCTTGAGCCTGACGAGGGTGTCTTCAGGCCCGCCCGGCTGGTAGCCCTCGATATCGCGCAGGTATTCCCGGCGGCGCCGGATGCGATGTACCTTCTCCGCCGTGTTGACCATCTGGAAGTAGGTCGAAAAGCTGCGGATGACCTGCATCGCCATGTCAGGATCGAGGTTTTCGACGAGGGCGGCGAGTTCCTCGCCTTCGAGCTCGTTATTCTCGCGGCGGCGAATGGAACGCAGCCGCGCATTTTCGACGAACTCGAAAAGTTCGTCACCGCCCTGTTCGCGAATCAGGTCGCCGACGAGCGTGCCGAGCGTGCGGACGTCATCACGCAGCGCCTGGTCCTTGTCCTCGAACGTGATGTCCTGGCGGCGCAGGGTCTTTGGGACGCCTTTATCCATGAGTTCGCCGCGGGAGGTCTCTAGTCCCGGAAATTCTCATACTGGAGGGGCAGGTCGACATCGGTTTCCTTGAGCAGACGGATAGTGGCCTGCAGATCGTCGCGCTTCTTGCCGCTGACCCTGAGCTTATCCCCCTGTATCGCCGCCTGCACCTTGATTTTACTGTTCTTGACGGTCTTGACGAGTTTGCGCGCGAGGTCCGAGTCGATACCCCGGCGCAGGATCACGTTCTGCCGCGCCAGGCTGCCCGTGGTCTCCGGCTCCTGCTCGTCGAGGCAGCCGAGGTCGATGCCGCGCTTCGCGAGCTTCTGCCGCAGGATATCCAGCATCTGCTGCAGCTGGAACTCGCTCTGCGACGTGACGGTGATCACCTGCTTGTCGAGTTCATACTTCGAGCCCGTGCCCTTGAAGTCGAAGCGCGTGTTGACCTCGCGGTTAGCCTGGTCCACGGCATTGGCGGCCTCGTGCGCGTCGAAATCGCTGACAACGTCAAAGGATGGCATCGGTTCAGCCCTCGAGCTGCTTGCGGTATTTCTTTACGAGATCGAGAAACTCCGGCGTGAGGCCTTTATCCTCATAGACCGGGTCGCCGAACTCGTCTTCACGGATCACCTTGTTCCCGGGCACGTACGGAATCGACGCCTCGACGCGCTCCAGCGCGGCTGCCAGCAGGTCCGTGATAACGCGCTCGTGAGTAACGCCGGGAAACAGGTCCGCGAGCGCGTGCACCCTGGCGGCGTCCTCGGTCGCAAGGTGGATATCGTAGGTTTCCGAAGTCCTGGTCGGTTCTTGCTCTGCCGCCCAGGCATCGAGCAGTGATTTGAAGGTCATCGTGATGGTCTCGATCGCGGCCGCGTCCGGCGTCGCGACAATATCAAAATCTTGGCTGGCTGCCCAGTAACAGTAACTGACGCCGGCAAGCAGGGGCGTGCAGAATCGTCATCTAGTGAACGAGGCGACCAGGGACGGATCGTGATGGAAGCAACTGCCGCAGCAGCGGAGCTGTCGTTTGTCGGCTGTGAGACGCAGTTTGCCGACGCTTCGCAGTCAGCCGGGCTGTGCCGGCGACTGCGGCTCTCGGGTGCGGAACCGCTGCTTACCGATGCGCCACCCGCAAGCCACTACGTGCTTGTCGGCGAAAGCGACCGATGCGACCAGCTCTGGGGCACCCTCTGGGACCTGCGGACGGAGCCCTGCGTTCGAACGGCCTTCGCGGATCGCATTGTGCCGCAGTGCCCGCTGCTGTCCGCCGAGCAGGGGCGTGCGATCGTGTCGCCGATCGGTCTACAGGCGCCTGCGGATTCCGCGTGGGTCTGCATGGACGTCAACCTCGTGCGCTTCACGAATCCGGGCGGTGCGCTCGACGAACAGGCGCTGAAGCAGTGCGTAGAGACCTGCGTCAGTGTGGGCGAGGCCCTGCACGGCTCGCTCGCCTGGCCGACGGCCGACGTGCAGCATGACGCGTGGCTGAACCGGCGGCTCGCGATCGTCCTCTCCGGATTTGGCGACCTGCTGCGCCTGAGGGAGATGCCGCCGTCAGAGCACGACAGCCTGCGTTACCTCAACCAGCTGCTCCTCTGGTTGCGCATGAGCGCGCAGTCGCAATCGCGGGCGATCGCGATGCGCTCGGAGCCGCTCCCCGCGATCGCCCTGAGCGATCCGAGTCATACTCTGCCGCGTGGCAGTATTCGCGAAGACTGGCGTCGTCGCTGGCGCGCGGCTGTACGGGCGACGCTGGTGCGCCACAGGAACCTTTTGGTGATCTCGCCGTGGAGCCTGTTCCCTACTGACGCCCGCGCCGACTACGATTACGCGGAATTGCTGCCGTTGCTGCGCCATGCGGATGCCTGTGCATTTAACCGGAATGTGTCCATCAGGCACTGGAATTTCAATCAATTCAAACACTTTCATCAGCGTGCGCGGGCCGTTCTAAAGCAGAGAATTGCAACTTCGCAGTTTGCGGAGCACGTATGATCTACGATACGGTTTCGGACCGCGCTCGTCGGAGCGCGCTTTGCGATTGCGTAATCGAGGGGACGGATTGCAGCCGATATCACTTGACGCTCACGGAGTGGCGGTACTGATCCTGACCGTACTCGCGTTGTTCCTTTTCACGCGTGACCGCATTCCGCTCGAGTCATCGTCACTGACGATCCTGGTCATACTCGTCGCCGGGTTCGAGCTGTTCCCCTATAAGCGCGATGGCGAGGTAGCTATCAGGTCCATCGATTTCTTCGCGGGCTTCGGCAGCGAGGCGCTGGTCGCCATTTGCGCACTGATGATGGTGGGCAAGGCCCTCGAAACGACGGGCGCGCTGCAGCCGCTCGCGACTATCGTCGGTAGAGCGTGGTCGAAAAGCCCGGTGCTCGCGCTGCTCGCCACGCTGGTCGCCGGCGCGATCCTCAGCGCCTTCATGAACAATACGCCCATCGTCGTACTGCTGATGCCGATACTCGTCGGCGCTTCGATCCGCAGCAAGTTCCCGGTATCGGAAGTGATGATGCCGATGGGTCTGGCGACAATCATTGGTGGTATGTCGACGACCATTGGCACATCGACAAACTTGCTGGTCGTCGGTATCGCGCAGGACATGGGTCAGCACACGTTCTCGCTGTTCGAATGGGTGCTGCCGGTTTCGATTATCGGCGGCGTGGCAATCCTGTTCCTGTGGCTCGTCGCGCCACGCCTGCTGCCGGACCGCACGCCGCTCATGGCGGATACGACGCCACGTATCTTCAGCGGGCAGCTGCACATCAGGAAGGGCGGATTCGCCGACGGCAGCACCTTGTCCGAGGTGCTTGCGAAAGCTGACGGTCAGATGCGGGTCGACAAGATCCAGCGCAGCGAGTCCCTGTTCCTCGCGAAGCTGCCGCAGGTGAAACTGCAGCCGGGCGATCGCCTGTTCGTCAAGGACTCGCCGGAGAACCTCAAGCACTACGAGCAGATCCTCGGCGCAACGCTTTACAACGCCGAGGACGAGGAACACCCGGTTGACGACGAGTTTCCGCTCAAGGCCGGCGGGCAGCAACTCGCTGAAGTCGTGGTCACGCGCGGCTCGCCCCTGCATCTGCGCACGCTTGCCGCGGCGCGGTTCTCGGGAAGCTACGGGCTCATGCCGCTCGCACTGCACCGGGCGCGTGCGCCGAGTTCACAGATTACCGGCGACCTGAACACGATCCGGCTGCGCGCGGGCGACGTGCTGCTTGTGCAGGGCTCGGGGGAAGCGATCAACCACCTGAAGGACAGCGGCTCGATGCTGGTGCTGGACGGCACGACCGACCTGCCACAGACGCACCACGCCAAGCGCGCGCTGACGATCATGGCCCTGGTCGTCGCGGCAGCGGCACTGGGCATCCTGCCCATTGCGGCCAGCGCCCTGGTCGGACTCGGCTTCATGCTCGCGACGGGCTGCCTTAGCTGGCGCGATGCGGCAGGCGCCCTGTCGATTCCCGTTATCATGATCATCGTCGCGAGCCTCGCGCTCGGCAAGGCGCTGCTGGGGACCGGAATGGCGGACTACATCGCCATGGGTTTCGTCAGCATGACCTCGGCGCTGCCGCCGGGGATGATCCTCAGCGCCTTCATGTTGCTGATGGCGCTGCTGACTAACATCGTTTCCAATAACGCGGCGGCCGCGATCGGCACGCCTATCGCCATCGGCATCGCACAGCAGCTCGGCGTGCCGGCGGATCCCTTCATCCTGGCGACCCTGTTTGGCGCCAACATGAGTTTTGCGACGCCTTACGGCTACCAGACCAACCTGTTGATTCTGAGTGCAGGTGGCTACAAGTTCACGGACTTCCTGCGCGTGGGCATCCCGCTGACGATCATCATGTGGATCGGCTTCTCGCTGCTGCTGCCGGTGCTTTATTCCCTGTAAAACGACGCTGTGGCTCCTTGTTCTTGACGGCAGGGCGACGGGACAGTAATACTCCGGGCTATGAACGCTCGGCACAGCAATGTCTGGTGGTGGCTGCCCGCCTAGGAGGGGGTAGCTGGCCGACTATTAGCTGAGCAAAGCAAAACCAGAAGCCCGTCTCCGCCAGAGTGGAGATGGGTTTTTTTTTGGATGAACCATGCAGGAACCATTCGACATAGCCGCCGACCTCGATACACCGGTATCGGCGTTTCTGAAGCTCGCACCGCTGCGGCCCCGCTTCCTGTTGGAGAGTGTCGAGGGCGGTGAGCGGCTCGCGCGCTATTCGTTCCTGGGCTTCGGCGACGCGCTCGAAGTGCGCATGGACGCGAACGGGCTCAGTGTCGACGGTGAAAGCCGGCCGCGACCGGCGACGCGCGACGAATACCTTGGCGCACTGCGTGACGCACTCGCACGGGCGCCGCGCCCGCAACCCGAGGTCGAAGGTCTGCCGTTCTCCGGCGGACTGGTTGGCGTGTCGGGTTACGACGTCGTGCGCCTGTTCGAGCGATTGCCACGCGACACCGAGCCGCAATCGAGCGTTCCCGATGCCGCTTTCTCGGCGCCGACCTCGTTTCTCGTCTTCGATCACCTGACGCGCCGCGTCGCGCTGCTGCACGACGGGCCGGATGCGGAACGCCAGGCGCTGCGCCGCGAGGTCATCGACCGCCTGCGCGGGCCGGTCCCGGCGGCCAGGACCGACGTGCAGATATCACCGGCCACGGCGAGCCTGAGCGAGGCGGAGTACACAGACCGGGTGAACGCCTGCAAGGAGTACATCGCGGCCGGCGACATCTACCAGATCGTGCTGTCGGTACTGTTCCGCGGCCGCACGAACGTGCAGCCGTTCGAGGTTTACCGCGCGATGCGCCTCCTCAACCCGTCGCCGTACATGTTCTATTTCCAGTTCGACGATCTCGCGGTGGTCGGTTCGTCGCCGGAGGCGCTGGTCCGCCTGCACGGCAGTCGCGCATCGCTGCGGCCAATCGCGGGTACCCTGCCGCGAGGCGCGACGACGGCGGAGGACCTGGCCAACGAGAAGGCCCTGCTGGCCGACCCGAAAGAAGCCGCCGAGCACGTGATGCTCGTCGACCTCGCGCGCAACGATCTCGGCCGGGTGGCGCGTGCAGGTACCGTGCACGTCGATCCCTACCGGGCGATCGAGCGCTACAGCCACGTCATGCACATCGTGAGCGGCGTGCAGGGCGAACTCGACGAGCGCTTCGACCAGTTCGACCTGTTCGCGGCGAGCTTCCCCGCGGGCACGCTGGTCGGCGCACCCAAGGTGCGCGCCATGGAGATTATCGAGGAGATGGAGTCGGTCGGGCGCGGCCTCTACGCCGGCACGGCAGGCTATTTCGGTGCCAGCGGCGAAATGGACCAGGCGATCACAATCCGCACGCTGGTGTTTTCCGGTGACGAGTACAGTTTCCAGGCCGGCGCGGGTATCGTTGCCGACTCGGTGCCGGCACGCGAGTACCAGGAGGTGCTCGCGAAGAGCGCGATCCTGCGCCGTGCACTCGAGATGGCCGGGGAGGGCTTGTGATGGCCGGGACGTTCGCACACGTGCGCATGCTGCTGATCGACAACTACGACTCGTTCACCTACAACCTCGTGCAGGCGTTCGCGGCGCAGGGTGCCGATGTCATGGTGTATCGCAACGACGCGATTACCGTGGCAGAGGCGAAGGCGCTAGAACCGACACACCTCGTCATCTCGCCCGGGCCGGGGCGCCCCGAAGACGCAGGCGTGTCGCTCGAGATGATTGCCGCCTTTGCGGAAGACATCCCGATACTCGGTGTTTGCCTGGGTCACCAGAGTCTCGTGCAGCATTTCGGCGGCGCCATCGTCCGTGCTGAGCGCCTCATGCACGGCAAGACCTCGATGGTGAAGCATGACGGCAAGACGATTTTCGAAGGCCTCTCGCAACCGTTCGAGGTCGGTCGTTATCACTCGTTGTGCGCTGAGCCGGAGACCTTGCCCGATGTCCTCGAGCTGACCGCCGAGACAGAACGCGGCGAGATCATGGGCGTGCGTCACAAGTCGCTGCCGCTCGAGGGTGTGCAGTTTCATCCCGAAAGCGTATTGACACCGGAGGGTGACCACCTGATGGCCAACTTCATGCGGACGCCGCCATCATGAACGCTGCCGATACGAAAGCGAACCTGAGCCCGCTCCTCGACCGCCTGCTGAACGGCGAGGCGCTTGCCGAGAATGAGGCTTACGAACTCATGAAGCGTTTCGCGGCGGGCGAACTCGACCCCGCACTCGCCGGTGCGTTTCTCGCTGGCCTGCGAGCGAAGGGCGAAACGGCGGGCGAGGTGCGTGGTTTCGCGCGGGCGATGCGTGAGCTTGCGGTGCATCCGGAGATACCGGACGGCACGCCGACGGTCGACACGGTCGGCACCGGCGGCGACAGCTCCGGCAGCTTCAACCTGTCGACGGGCGCGGGTTTGCTGGCCGCGGCCTGCGGGGTGCGCGTCGTGAAGCACGGCAACCGCTCGGTATCCTCGAAATCGGGCAGCGCGGACATGCTCGAATGCCTCGGCATGCCGCTGCCGCTGCACGCGCTGGAGGCGGTCGCCTGCCTCGAGGCAACCAACTTCACGTTCCTGTTTGCGCCTGCGTATCACCCGGCGATGAGGGCCGTCGTGCCGGTTCGCGGCGCGATGGGCGTACGCACGGTCTTCAACATGCTCGGGCCGCTAACCAACCCGGCGACGCCGCCGACGCAGCTGATCGGTGCCTGGAGCCTGGAGGCGGCCGAGCTCATGGCCGATGCACTGGCAGGCCTGGATATCGAACGGGCGTTCGTCGTGCACGGCGAGCCGGGCTGGGATGAGGCGACGCCTGTCGGCGAGTTCGTGCTGTTCGACGTGCGTGACGGCAAGGCCACACGCACGACACGCACGCCCGAAGAATACGGGCTCGCTCGTTGTGCGCCTGAGGATCTCGCCGGCGGCGATGCTGCGCACAATGCGAGCGAACTGAAGCGCGTATTTGCCGGCGAAGACACGGGCCCGCACCGCGATGCGCTCGTGATGAGCACGTCGCTGGTGCTCGAGGTACAGGGAACGGCCGGTGACGCGATGCACGGCGTCGAGCTCGCGAATGCCGCAATCGACGCCGGCGATGCGGCGGACCTGCTCAGCCGACTGCGGGCACACTTCGAAAGCCGATGAGCGACTTCCTGCAGCAAATGGCGAAACTCTCGGCGGAACGCGCGAGCGCCGTGAAGAATATCCGCGCGAGCGATCTCGACAAACCGGTTGTTTCCCTGCAGCTCGATGGCTTCGACATCATCGCGGAGATCAAGGGCCGGTCGCCCGCGGAAGGCGAGCTGGCCGGCGCGGACCTCGATCGCGTCGGGCAGGCCCGGGATTACGCTCGCGGCGGCGCGGCGGCGATCTCCGTGCTGACGGAGCCGAGCCGTTTCGACGGGGCGCTCGAACATCTCGAAGAAGTGGTCGCTGCCGTGCCGGACACCCCCGTCATGCGCAAGGATTTCCTCGTCGAGCCCGTGCAGGTGCTCGAGGCGCGCAAGGCCGGGGCCAGCGGCGTATTGTTGATTACGGCAATGCTCTCCGACGATAAATTGCGCGCGATGCTCGATACGGTTTTCGAACTCGGCATGTTCGTATTGCTCGAAGCCTTCGACGAAAACGACCTGGAGCGCAGCAACGCGTTGCTCGAAAACCCGGCCGATAATGATCGCGCGGCTGCCGGCACGTTGCTCGCCGGCGTGAACAGCCGCAACCTGCGTACGCTGGAAGTCGACGGCAAGCGCCTCGAGCGATTGGCGCCACTGTTACCGAACGCGCGATGCGTTGCGGAGAGCGGTCTGAAGACGGCCGGCGACGCGGCTGTCGTCGCAGGCTGGGGCTACAGCCTGGCATTGGTCGGCAGTGCGCTGATGCGAAGCGACGATCCCGCGGGCCTGGTCAGGGACATGCGCGCCGCGGGCGGCGCGAGGGTGGCGGCGTGAGCCTGCTGGTGAAAATCTGCGGCCTGCGCAAGGCGGATGACGTAAAGGCGGCCGTGAGCGCGGGCGCCGATGCCGTCGGTTTCGTGTTCGCGGAATCCGTGCGGCGGGTATCGCCGAGCGAAGCCCTCAAACTGACTCAGTACCTGCCGAAGCGCGTGCGGCGCGTCGCCGTCATGCGCCACCCGACGCAGAGCGAGTGGCAGGACGTACTCGAAACCTTTGCGCCTGATGTCTTGCAGACGGATATCGACGATTTCGAGTCGCTCGATGTGCCGGACTCGGTGGAACGCTGGCCGGTCATCCGCGAGGGCCAGGCGGTCATCGAATCGGGCCTGCCTGCCGTCTTCCTGTACGAGGGCATACGCAGCGGTGCCGGGCAGGCCGTCGACTGGCAGCGGGCTGCGGAGATCGCAAAGCGGGGCCGCATGATCCTCGCCGGCGGGCTTGGCATCGACAATATTGCAACGGCGATCCGGACCGTCCATCCGCACGGCGTCGACGTCTCGAGCGGCGTCGAATCGCGCCCCGGACGCAAGGACCCGGGTCTCATCAGACTTTTCATCAAGGCGGCACGCGCCGTGGAGAAACAGGCATGACTTCCTTATTAAAGGCGGGCGAAGCGGAAACGCTCCTGCAGGCCGCGATCAACGGCGAGCTGCCCGACGAGCGCGGGCGCTTCGGGCCCTTCGGCGGGCGATACGTTCCGGAGACGCTGGTGCCCGCGTTCGAGCGGCTCGAGGCCGGGGTCAAGGAGCATCTGCACGATCCGAAGTTCCAGGCGGAGTTCCAGCGCGAGTTGCGTGAATGGGTCGGCCGGCCCACCGCGCTGACCTACGCCGGGCGGCTCAGTGAACGCTGGGGCGCCGACGTGTGGCTCAAGCGGGAAGACCTCGCGCATACGGGCGCACACAAAATCAACAACGCGATCGGGCAGGCGCTGCTTGCCAAACGGCTGGGCGTCGAGCGCGTCATCGCGGAGACCGGCGCCGTTGCCCTGCGCCGTTTACATGGGCGCCGTCGACATCGAACGGCAGGCACCGAACGTCGATCGCATGCGCCGGCTCGGGGCCGAAGTGATCGCGGTCGAGTCGGGCGACAAGACCTTGCGTGCCGCGATCGACGAAGCTCTCAGAAAGTGGGTCACCGATCCCGCGGGCATTTATTACCTGTTGGGTTCCGCGGTGGGCGCACATCCGTACCCTTACCTTGTGCGTGAATTGCAGTCGGTGATCGGCCGCGAGTCACGTGAGCAAATGATCCAGCAGGCCGGCGGCCTGCCGGACGTGGCGTTCGCCTGTGTGGGTGGCGGCTCCAACGCGATCGGCCTGTTCTACCCGATGCTCGGCGACGACACGGAACTGATCGGGGTCGAGGCGGGCGGCACGGGCAGCGGCCTCGGCCAGAACGCCGCGACGCTCGCGACCGGCACGCCGGGCGTGCTGCAGGGCAGCTACACGATGATCCTGCAGGACGACGACGGCCAGGTGCAGGAGACGCACTCGGTCTCGGCGGGTCTCGACTACTCGGGCGTGGGGCCGGAGCATGCCATGCTGCAGGCGACCGGGCGCGTCAAGTACGTGGCGGCAGGCGACGACGAGGCGCTCGCGGCGCTCGAGGAACTGTGCGAGACGGAAGGCATTCTTACGGCGCTCGAAACCGCGCATGCGTACGTTGCGGCACGCGAGTGGGCGAAGGAGAATCCGGGCAAGCGACTGTTGATCGGCAACTCCGGCCGGGGTGACAAGGACATGCCGACATTGACGAAATACCCGGTGAGGGCACGCAGCCATGAAAGCGCATGACCGTGTAACAGCGGCGATTCGTGCCGCAAACGAGGCGGGCCGCACGGGGCTCGTGCCGTTCGTGACGGCGGGCTATCCGGAACCGAAAGACTTCATCAGCACGCTGAAAGCGGTTGCCGAGGTTGGCG
>JAACFJ010000081.1 GCA_009937505.1 Gammaproteobacteria bacterium | reverse complement strand
TAGGGACAGCTGCCGCCATTGATCATGTCGTCCAGCGTTTCTCCGGGACAGCCGAGCTTGACCAGACGGAGTTCGCGATTCGGCGCAACGGCCTCGAAGTCGGCCCTGATCAGGTCAAAAAGCTGATCCGGATAGCCGTCATCCGTCGGCAACAGCGTGCCACTGCTGTTGGGCTGCACGCCAACAGACAGGGACGTGCCAAGCGAAACGTAATAAAAGACGTCTGCATCGTTGTCGATGTCGTTGATAGCGTCGATCGCGTCATTGGCCGCATCACAGCCCGCAGTCACTACTACGGCGGCAGCCAAAAGAGTGTGGCGCGCCATGTGCCTTGCGGGGTTCAGTGCTTTCATGTCATGAGCTCTATTTGGGGACAGTGACTTTAAGTGCCAGGGAACTTCTGTCGCTGTCGACAGTTATTGACCACTATTGCATAACGAGACTGACCGAAACCGGGATACGCCTCACGAAATTAGGGGACAGTGAGCCTGACTCTGCGAACTAGGGTCAATGTCCCCTGATTGTTCGTTTCCCTGGCACTTAAAGTCACTGTCCCCAAATTCGGGTGTTCGTTTCCCTGGCACTTAAAGTCACTGTCCCCTAATTCGCCCCTAATTCGGGTTGTCGAGTAATTCGATCCAGTGTTTTACCGGCACGTCTGATCGAGAGCCCAGGTGTAACTGGCAGCCGATATTCGCGGTCACTATCTGTTCCGGCTTCCCGGCAGACAGCGCCGCAAGTTTGCGATCCAGTAGTCGCTGGCTGATGGCCGGCTGCAACAGTGAATACGTACCGGCGGAACCGCAGCAAAGGTGCTTCTCGGCGCTTTCTACCAGCGGTATGCCGGACCTTTCCAATACGCGCTCCAGCGAGCCGTCCCGCTTTTGCCCATGTGACAGCGTACAAGGGCAGTGCACGGCGGTGGCTTGCTTGCCGGTCGAATTACGAAATACGCTCAGATCTTCCGCCTCGAGCACTTCGGTCAAATCCTTTGCCAGTTCACTAACGCGCCGGGCTTTGGTCGAGTAGGCAGGATCGTCTTTCAACTGCTCTCCATAATCGCTAATCATCACGCCGCATGCCGATGCCGTGGAAACGATCGCCTCCGCGCCTGCCTCGACAAGAGGCCACCAGGCATCAATGTTGCGGCGCATGAAGTCGAGGCCCTCGTCTCGAGCGGCCAGGTGATAGCTCAGGGCGCCACAGCAACCGGCCGATGCGGCTTCGAGCAGGTCGATACCCAGGCGCTGCAATACCCGCCGCGCAGCATCGTTCGTCCGGGGCGTCGCCTCAGCCTGTACGCAACCTTTCAGGACGATCATCTTTCGCTGCGACGATGACTGCTTGCCGGCTGGAGCGGACAGCTTCTGCTTGGGAGGGATTTGGCGTCTCAATTGCGACGGCAAGAACCACTGCACGAGTCGGCCGAGTCGCAGCAGCATCCGGACGCGACCCGGATGCGGGAAGACCTTTCTCGCGAACAGTCGCTGCAGCCTTTCGATGACCGGACGTTGCGTCTTCTCCTCGATGATCTCCCGCCCGATATCGGCCAGCCTGCCGTATCGCACACCCGACGGGCATGTCGTCTCGCACGCCCGGCAGGTCAGGCAGCGGTCGAGATGCATGCGCGTCGCATCGCCGGCCTGTCCGCTCTCGAGCATGTGTTTGACCAGGTAGATCCGCCCGCGCGGGCCATCGCGTTCATCGAAGAACTCCTGGTAGGTCGGGCAGGTTGCGTTGCAAAAACCGCAGTGGACACAGCTCTTTATGATCGCTGCGGCCTCGTGCGCAAGCGCGTCACCCTCGTAGTCGCTGTGCAATTTCAGATACATGCAGCGCGCCCTACAGCCAGGAGTACAGGCGACCCGGATTGAAAACGCCGGCGGGATCCAGTGCCCGCTTCAGTCGCAGCAGCATCTTGCGATACGCCTCGCTGCGCTCGGGGAATACATCGGCACCTTTTTCAGCGCCGCGCAGCTGCCACAGTTCACCGCCGGCCTCTCCTGTCTGTTCAACCAGCGTGTCCCGATCACAAGAGGCTGCCAGCCACCTGCGCGCGCCCCGCCAGTCGATCAGCCAGTCCTCTTCCTGCCTGAAGTGGTCATGGGTAGATCGAAGCGAGATGCACCAGAGATCGTTTGCGTCAGCGAAGAAAGGCAGGTCCATTTCCCGCAATCGGGACCAGAAGCCGTCGTCGGGCAGGATATTCCCCTCGATTTCACCGGCCGCGGCAGCGATTACGGACGACGGCCCGGCCAGGCGAACGTACATGTCGCCGCCATACCAGCACGCACCTGATACCGGCAAGGGTTTGCGGCAGATCTGGTTCATAACGCGCAGGGCATCGCTCGCGCCGATCGTCCTGCGGACCGTGGTCGTTGCCTCGGGTCTTGGTACGACCTTGAGCGTCACCTCGGTCAGGATTCCGAGCGTGCCCATCGCGCCCGCCTGTAACCTCGACACGTCGTAGCCGGCCACGTTCTTCATGACCTGGCCGCCGAATCGCAGGTGCTCCCCTTTTCCGTTGATGATGCGTACGCCGAGAACGTGGTCGCGAATCGAGCCGTGCCACGGCCGCGACGGCCCCGACAGGTTGCAGGCCAATGTACCCCCGACCGTTGCCTTGCCGTCAAATTCCGGCGGCTCACTCGCAAGCACCTGGTTCTCCCGTGCGAGTACCTGCTGCAGTTCCGATATCGTGGTGCCTGCCCGCACGGTTATTACCAGCTCCGAAGGCTGGTAATCGACGACGCCGGACCAGGCACTCATGTCGATCGGATCACCTTGCTGTTCGCCCCCGAGATATCGCTTGCTGTTACCGCCAACGATGCATAGCAGCTGCTGCGCAGCGACGGCAGCCCGAACCCGATCCTGGAGATCTGCGATAGCTGTCACGTTGACCGGTACTCCTGGCAGCGCTTGAGCGTCGGGACGCCCTTCCCGGGGTTCAGAAGCGCATCGGGATCGAGGGCATCCTTGATCGCATTCAACTGCGCCAGCTCGGCATCGCTGAACTGGTCCAGCATTTGCGGAAGTTTTTCGACGCCGACGCCGTGCTCTCCGGTGATGCATCCTCCTGCAGCGACGCAGAGCCTGAGAATCTCGGCGCCGAATGCCTCAGCCTTTTGCAGTTCGCCGGGCTTGCTTTCGTCGAAAAGAATCAGCGGATGCAAATTGCCGTCGCCTGCGTGGAAAACATTCGCGACCCGCAACCCATACTCGTGTGAAAGCCGGCTGATCTCGCTCAAGACGCGCGAAAGACTACGGCGAGGAATCGTGCCGTCCATGCAGTAATAGTCCGGCGAGATCCGGCCGACAGCAGGAAATGCTGATTTGCGTCCTTTCCAGAACAGCAGGCGCTCGGCCTCGTTCTGCGACACGCGAATAGACCTCGCCCCGTGTCCGCGGAAGACTTCCGTAACCTGCTCGATACTGTACCTGACCTCCTCCTCGGTGCCGTCCAGTTCGCAGAGCAGCAAGGCCTCCGCGTCCGTGTCATAGCCTGCGCCGACATAGTCCTCGGCGGCCCGGATGGCATGACTGTCCATCATCTCGAAACCCGCCGGGATGATCCCTTCCGCGATGACCGCGCTCACGGCATCGCCGGCGTGCTCGAGTTCGTCGAACGACGCCAGGATCACCTGGCAGTGCGATGGCACGGGCAGGAGCCTTACCGTGACTTCCGTGACGACGCCCAGCATGCCTTCGGAGCCAATCACGAGTGCCATCAGGTCGGGACCGGCACTGGCGAGGCCCTCGCAACCGACCGTGATGATCTCCCCCTCGACGGTGACGACGGTAAGCTGCACGACGTTGTGCACGGTCAGCCCGTACTTCAGGCAATGAACTCCGCCTGCATTCTCCGCGACGTTGCCGCCGATCGAACACGCGATTTGCGACGATGGATCCGGCGCATAGAACAGCCCGTATGGAGCACAGGCCTCGCTGATCGCGAGGTTGGTTACGCCGGGCTGTACGCGGGCGAGCCCGGCTTCCGGATCGATTTGCAGAATTCTCGAGAGACGAGCCAGGGACAGCAACACACCGTTCGGGTTCGGCAGTGCGCCACCGGAGAGGCCCGTGCCCGCGCCTCGCACGACCACCGGGACCTTGCGCCGGTGACAGAGGCGCATGATCGCGCGGACCTCTTCGGTCGACGACGGCATCACGACCAGACCGGGCATCTCTTTGTACACCGACAGGCCGTCGCACTCGTACGGGCGCTTCGACTCGTCCGCGGCCACGACGTATTGCGCGTCGACCAGGTCGCGAAACATTGCCGCAAGGGCTGCGGTGTCCATGGTGCTCGTCTCTCCGGCCGGGTTCACGCGATCGACAGCCGCTACGTCGCCAACCGTATCCGGCCCGACAGGGTGGTGCTTTCCAGGTTCGTACCGTCCTCGACCCGCACGACAGCCGCCGAGACATTGCCGCGGAGTCGCGCCGTCCGTCGGACCGTCACGGTATCCGTACCCTCGCCCGTTATCGTGCCGTCGAACGTGCCTTCGATAACCAGGTCCTCTCCGACGATCAGTTCGCCCTTCATCACAACGGTAATGCCGATTATCGAGGGCAGGGGCCGCCGCGAACCGGCCGCGTTGTGCAAAGCGTCGGCCTCGCGCGGCGGATCGTCGGTGACGGGATCAGGAGCCGTCACCGCGGCTTATCCGGCTGATTCGGCCTGCTTGGACGACTCAGCCACCAAGAGGCTTGCCGGCTTGGGTGCCGCCTTCGCTTTCTGGCTCATATCGATTTTGCCGCAGAATCGCGCCCCGTCCTCCATGACGATGCGAGCGCAGCGAATATTGCCCTTCACGTCGGCGGACTTGGCGAGTTTCACGATGTCCTCGCCGTGGATGTCGCCCTCCACTATGCCGTAAACCTCGATCGTGCGCGCATCGATATTGGCCTTGACGCGGCCCTCCTTGCCGACCGTGAGGTTTTTGTCCTGGTGGGCAATCGTGCCTTCGATCTCGCCCTCGATGATCAGGTCCTCGTTCGCGGACAATTCGCCCTTGAACTTGAGCGTCGGCCCGATGACGGAGGTCTTGCGCCGCCTTACATCCGGGCTGCTCGGTGCGACGGGTTCGGAACGCTCGTACTCCATATGGCCTTCTTTCTTCTTGCTGAACATGATCCTGTTACCTCGCTCTTGCCTGCCCCGTTAGCATAACGCTTCTGGCGACGCGTACCTACAGTCTTTCACCGCCCTGAGTCGGCGCATCAGGCTACCTGGACTTTCGGTGCAGACACAATCCCTGGCCACCCGGCTCCCGGCAGGGAATGGCCGGCCGGGGCTTGTAGCGCAAACGATAAACAATCATATTGCGTGCTCTATGCCAGAAGAATCAAAAACAAATACCCTCTACATCATCATCATCAGCTGTATCGCGACGATCGGTGGCTTCCTGTTCGGCTTCGACAGCGGCGTCATCAACGGCACGATCGACGGACTGCAGGGGGCGTTCAACTCCGACAGCGTAGGCACCGGATTCAACGTTGCGTCGATGCTGCTCGGCTGTGCGGTGGGGGCATTCTTCGCGGGGCGCCTCGCGGACCGTTTCGGGCGCCGCGGCATAATGCGCGTTGCGGCCGTGTGCTTTATCGTCAGTGCCTGGGGTTCGGGCGTCGCATCCGTATCACTCGAATTCGTCATCTACCGCGTGCTTGGCGGCCTCGCGGTCGGCGCTGCGAGCGTCCTGGCCCCGGCTTACATTTCGGAAGTCGCGCCGGCCAGGTACCGGGGTGCGCTGGCAACGGTGCAACAGATTGCCATTATCTCGGGACTCTTCGTCGCCTTCATCAGCAACTATTTGCTCGCCGGCGCTGCCGGCGGGTCCACGAACGAATTCTTGCTGGGTTTCGAAGCCTGGCGCTGGATGTTCTGGGTCGAGATGCTGCCTGCATCGATCTTCCTGGTCGCCCTGCTGGTGATCCCCGAAAGTCCCCGCTACCTGGTATTGAGCCGGCACCGCGACAAGGCGCTCGACGTCCTGACGAGGCTCATTGGAAGAGAAGCTGCAGAACGAAAAGTCGAGGAGATCGATCGCTCCCTGGCCGCTGACCACCACCGGCCGCGCATGCGCGACCTGGTCGATCCGAACACCAATCGCATTCGCAGGCTCGTGTGGGTCGGCATCGGTCTTGCCACCCTGCAGCAACTCGTCGGCATCAACGTCGTCTTCTATTACGGGGCGGTTTTGTGGCAATCCGTCGGATTTACGGAGAGTGACGCCCTGCTGATCAACATCATCAGTGGCGGGTTGAGCATCGGCGCGGTCACGGTCACGGTCCTGCTTATCGACAAGATCGGCCGCAAGCCCATCCTGATGATCGGCTCGATCGGGATGTCGCTGGCGCTGGCGACCCTCGTCATCGCGTTTATGAATGCGACGACGGACGCGAATGGCGAGTTGACGCTCGAGGGCATTTTCGGTCCTCTCGCCCTGGTCGCCGCAAACGTCTACGTCGTGTTTTTCAACTTCTCCTGGGGGCCGGTAATGTGGGTCATGCTCGGCGAGATGTTCCCGAACCAGATTCGCGGCACCGGCCTCGCCGTCAGCGGCCTCGCGCAGTGGGGCTCGAATTTCGGCATTACCATGACGTTCCCGATCATGCTTGCAAGTGTGGGGCTTGCCGGCGCTTACGGCTTCTACACGCTCTGCGCCATTCTTTCGATCGTCTTCGTCGTGAAGATGGTGCACGAGACGCGCGGTATCGAGCTGGAGGATATGAGCGGCTAGTCCTGATCCCGGCGACATTGTGGCGACAACATCACAGAAGAAGCCGGTCATCCGTGGAATTCAGGTAGTTCTCGTCCTTCTGGAAAGGACTGCGCCCAGCCTCGGAATCGCTACCGGTGCGCTCGAACTGCACCTTGCCTGTGAAGGGCAGCGGTTTTCACGCTCGATGCGGCCCGTTTCCAGCATCGCATCGTGTCTCATACTCCAAAAACACAGGGCGGATAAACGAAGAGCAGAGAAGACGCTGATTCTTTCATGATCTGCTCGGTAGCGGAATCAATATCAAATGCCGAAAGTTCCGGAAGAGATTCGACCGGCTGACCCGTTATGATTTGATAGAAGACCAATGCAGTGAGAAGCGAGCCTGCCGCTGACGCGTGATTGCCATCAAGCTGATGGAGTACCAGGGTTGGATCCCTGAATATGACTTCATCCCAGACCAGCCCAACCGGTGCCACGCAGGTATTTTCACGGGCAGCAATTCCAGTGTGGAGATCCCACAGTGTCTGTCCTTCCCAGGTATTGTCCTTTCTGGGATGTTCCGGAAACATTATCGGTGTCGCACCTAGCTCCTTGCTTCCTCTGATCCAGTATTCAGCAGCGGTCGTCGGGTAAGTAGAAGACCCGCTGGTCGAGTATTTCTGGCCCTGCAATATCACATGGGTCCACTGCTCGCATTCGAGCATCTGCTCGCTTTCGCCATCATTGACCCTTTCAGCGAGGAACCCCGGGTTTGGCGCCAAGCGCACATCGACTGGCTTGCCCGCCTGACCCAGAATCAGCAGACGCTCAAGGGTTGGTCGCAATCCAGCAGCATGACTGTTACCCATGAGAAGCACTTTGTAGGCGCTGGCATTCGAATTGTCGGCGAGCGGCTCCGACTTAGTATAAGTAGGCGTACTGCCTGAGCCAGCTGCACAAACGTCTGCCCCTGTGCCCGGTTCGCCGGAAATGCTATCGCCACCTCCCCCGCAACCGACAAGGAATATTGCATACGTAAGCAAAAGCAGCTTTTTCATGGCGCCAAAAACACCCTTGGAGAGATCAAGATCAGATTGCCTTGAAAACACTTCTATTAACCCATTCCCGGGCTACATCCCAAAATTTAGTACCCTGTCAGGACAAATGGTTCCAACAGAACAGCCAGCAAGCTGAACTGCTACCGCGTCGCTGGACACCTTTCATTCAGCCCATTTCGCAGTCAGAGCATTGGCTGTGGGTGGCAATCGGTTGAGAATAGAAGTAGAGGGCGGGTTAAGTGAAATGCGATGACACGGAGCTGCCCGGGACGCCGGTACCCTGCTCCGCCACAAAAAAGGACAGAACTTCCCAGGGAGGTTCAGTAGCCGCGCAGCAACGGGCAGACGAAATCTGGACGCTCGTCACATGCGCAGGATGACTTTGCCCCGCGCGCGCCGCTCCGTGATGGCCTGGAAGGCGTTCCTGAAGTCGTCGATGGAGTAGGATTCGGTAACCCGCGGCGTCAGCGTGCCTTCCTTTATCAGCTGTGCCATTTCCAGCATATTCCGGATTTGCAGCTGCGGATTCTTCGTCGCCCATGTCCCCCACCAGACACCGATGATGCTCGCCTCTTTCAGCAACGCGATGTTCGCCGCAAATTTGGGTATGTCGCCGCTGGCGAAGCCTATGACGAGATAGCGGCCGTGCCAGGCCGTGGCGCGAAACGCCTGGTCTGCGAGCTCGCCTCCGACGGGATCATAGACAACGTCAACGCCGTTACCATCCGTAAGTTGCTTGACCGCTTCCTTGAGCGGCACTTCAGAGTAATTGATAGTCTCGTCAGCGCCCGCCGATCGGGCGAACTCGAGTTTCTCTTCGCTGCTCGCGGCGGCGATCACGCGCGCACCCATCGCCCTGGCAATTTCAACAGCCGTGACGCCTACACCACCTGCCGCGCCCAGCACCAGGACCGTTTCACCCGGCTGCAGATTGGCGCTCTGTTTGAGCGCGTGGTAGCTCGTGCCGTAGGTTACCGAAAAGCCGGCGCCCTGCTCGAAATCAAGGTCCTCCGGTAACGGCGCGGTGGCGTGAACCTTGGCGACGCACTTTTCCGCGAACGCGCCCCCTGACGTATTGATGATCACCTTGTCGCCCACGGCGAACTGCGTCACGTCGGGACCGACCGCCGACACCACCCCGGCCGCCTCGCTTCCGGGAACGAACGGTGTCGGCGTCTTTACCTGGTATTTTCCCGCGATAACGAGCACGTCCGGAAAATTGATGCCGGCGGCGGCGACATCGACCACCACTTCACCTGAGCCCGGTACGGGACCCGGGTGCTCCTCGATAACCAGAGCTTCAGGGGGGCCGTACTCCTTACAGACGAGTGCGCGCACTATACGACCTCGAACAAAGACGCGGCTCCCTGTCCGCCACCGACACACATCGTGCAGACGACGTACTTCGCGCCGCGCCGCTTGCCTTCGATCAGGGCATGGCCGACCATGCGGGCACCGGACATGCCATAAGGGTGGCCGATCGATATCGCGCCGCCGTTTACATTGAGCATGTCGTTCGGAATGCCGAGCTTGTCGCGGCAATACAGCACCTGAACGGCGAATGCTTCATTGAGCTCCCAGAGGTCGATATCGTCCATGGTGAGCCCGCTTCGATCGAGCAATTTCGGTACCGCGAATACGGGGCCGATACCCATCTCGTCCGGTTCGCAGCCGGCGACGGCTGTACCCCGATAGATACCCATCGGCTCGAGGCCGCGTTTCCCGGCGACGCTCGCTTCCATGACCACCGAGGCAGAGGCGCCGTCTGACAACTGGCTGGCATTGCCCGCCGTAATGAAGCCGTTTTCGCGCACGGGTTTGAGTCCCGCAAGCCCTTCGAGCTTCGTGGTCGGGCGGTTGCCCTCGTCTTTTTCGAGGATCACATCCTCGAACGTAATCTCGCCTGTTTCCTTGTTCATCACGCCCTTGTTCGAGGGTAACGGCACAATTTCGTCATCGAAGTGCCCGGCTTCCTGGCCCGCCGCTGTGCGCTGCTGGCTCTGCAGCGCATACTCGTCCTGAGCCTCGCGACTGATGCCGTAGCGATTGGCGACCACCTCGGCGGTATCGATCATCGGCATGAGGATGTGCTCGTGCATCGCCAGCAGTCGCGGGTCCGCGGCGCGAAAGCGGTTTTGATGTTCGTTCTGCACGAGGCTGATCGACTCCAGGCCGCCGCCGACCATGATGTCGACGTTGTCGCAAATGACGGTCTTGGCCGCCAGCGCGATCGCCATCATGCCGGAGGAGCACTGCCGGTCGACCGTCATGCCCGCGGTCGTAACCGGCAGGCCAGCCGCAAGTGCGATCTGCCGGCCGATGTTCTGGCCCTGCGTACCCTGCGGCATCGCGCAGCCCATCATGACGTCCTCGACCTCGGACGGATCGAGCCCCGCACGTTCGACGGCGTGCCTGACGGCATGTCCACCGAGCGTTGGCGCTTCGGTGTTGTTGAATGCGCCGCGATAAGCCTTGCCGATCGGTGTGCGTGCGGTGGATACGATGACAGCTTCTCTCATGTTCTTTCCCTTGGTTGCCCTAAGCGGCGAGTCTATGACCCGGATCTCGGGTCCCCTGTTCCCCGGAATTTCCTAGCCGACAACCATTACTGACAGTATTTCGGCGACCAGCGCCGGCGTTTCCTCGCCCTCGATCTCCACGGTGACCTCGCTCTTGAACAGCCACTGGCCCGGCTTCTTTTCCGTAACCTCGAGGACCTTCTGCCTTGATCGAATGCGCTTGCCGACACGCACGGGCATCAGGTAACGCACACGGTCCGAGCCGTAGTTGATGCCCATGACCATGTTCTCGGGGACAACCGCGCTCTGCGCATTCAGGTACGACAGCAGTGACAGCGACAGGAATCCGTGTGCGATCGGACCGCCGAACGGCGTCTGTGCGGCCATTTCCGGGTTGACGTGGATGGGTTGCCAGTCGTTGGTCGCGTCTGCGAACTGATTGACGCGTTCCTGGGTGATCTCGAGCCAGGGCGAGGGCTCCAGTTCCCTGCCGACCAGCGTCGGCAAGTCCTCGACTTTGATTGTCTGGGTCATGTCAGTGGCCTGTATTGGCTTCCGGGGGCCCTCACGACTGCATCGCTTTGACGTAGGGCCGCAACTCGTTGCGGGCGACGACCATGCGATGCACTTCATCAGGACCGTCTGCAAAGCGCAGGGTCCGCGCAGCCTTGTACATGGCCGCCAGCGGGAAATCCTGCGAGATGCCGGCCGCGCCATGCATCTGGATCGCGTCGTCGATGACCTTCAACGCCACGTTAGGCGCCACGGCTTTGATCTTCGAGATCCAGACGTGCGCCTCGCGGGCGTCACCCGTGTCGATGATGTGTGCGGCCTGCAGAGTCAGCAGCCGTGCCATGTCGATGTTCATTCGAGCGTTGGCAATGTTGTCGTAGTTGCCGCCAAGCTTCGCGAGTGGCCTGCCGAACGCCGTGCGCGACACCGATCGCTCACACATCAGCCTCAGCGCACGCTCGGCCATGCCGATTGCCCTCATACAGTGATGGATACGGCCCGGCCCGAGCCTGCCCTGGGCTATCTCGAAGCCGCGCCAACCGCATGTGCATGTGGCCATGCGGAGCATCGTCGTCGCCAAATACGTTCATTGGCCGCAGCACCTCGACACCCGGCGTATCCATCGGCACCAGTATCTGCGAGTGTTGTTGATGCCGCTGGTTTTCGGGATTCGACCGCACCATGCAGATCATGATCTTGCATCGAGCATCACCGGCGCCGGAGATATAGGTTTTCTCGCCGTTGATGACCCATTCGCCGTCCTCGAGCACGGCCGACGTCGAAATATTGGTTGCATCCGATGACGCGACGTCGGGTTCTGACATTGCATAGGCCGAACGTATCTCACCATTGAGGAGCGGCTCGAGCCACTGCTTTTTCTGCTCGCTGGTGCCGTAGCGTTCGAGGACTTCCATATTGCCAGTGTCGGGAGCGCTGCAATTGAACGCCTCTGCGGCAAGGTAACAGCGCCCCGTTTCTTCGGCGAGGTACGCGTACTCGACCGTGCTCAGGCCGCCGCCCTGCTCGCTGTCGGTCAGCCAGAAATTCCACAGGCCCTGTTCGCGGGCCGCGCTTTTCAGCTCCTCCAGGATCTCTGCCTGTCGCTCATTCAGGGACCAGCGGTCACCGTTACCGACCTCGGTGAGAAATTCCTCGTCGACCGGGATAACGCGATCATCGATGAATTTCCTCACGGCATCGAGCAACGGGCGCAGGCGATCGGTTACTCCAATATCCATGAATTATTTTCCTTTCGTGGGGGAAGCATCAGCGCTCCGGACATCAATTTAGAGCAAGAATGACGGGACGCCAGACGATAGCATAGGCGGTGCACTCGCTTCGGCCTACGATAAGCATAATCGTACTCGTCGACCATGCCGGCGTCATCGCAGGTCTTTGAATCAGGCCGCCTGCGCCGCCCTGGAGGCCTCGCGGTAGGAAACCATTCGCTGCAGACCTTCGTCCCACAGGCAACACCGGAAGCACGTCCGGATATCGTGAAATGAGAGTGTTGTCGTCACGGGCGTTTGCAGCTCGGGAATTGCCTCCATCGTTTCGGGGAGCCGATAGAACGGGATACGCACGTTCAGGTGATGGATATGGTGATAGCCGATATTGCCGGTGAACCAGCGCATGAGCCTGTTGAGCTTCATGTAGCTGGAAGACTCCAGCGCCGCCCGATAATACGTCCAGTCCTCCGCCGCCAGGATGCGCATGCGTTCGAAGCTGTGTTGCGCGAAGAACATATAGCTCCCAATCATCGAGGCTACCGTCATCGGCAACAAAATGACAAAGAACGCGACATCAAAACCGCCAATGACCCACAGGACGGCAATCAGGGTGCCGTGGCCAAGTAATACCACCAGCGAGTCCCAGTGCCGGGCCGGGTTCCTGAAGAGCGGCAGCAGAGTGATGCTCACGAGGAAGATGGTGAGGTAGCCTGCCAGTATTGTGAGCGGATGTCGCTCGATCCGGTAGCCTGCATGAGTTGCCCATGATGCCCTGTGCCACATGTCGGTGGTCATGACCGGGAAGGCTCCGACGCTCGGGCCAGCGATCTTGCCGACATGACCATGATGAAAATTATGACTCTTTTTCCACGATCTCGGCGGCGCGAGCGCGAGTGCCGCGTAAACCCGGAACAAGACCCATGCAAATCGAGAACGTGACAGAATCGCGTTGTGCATGTAGTCGTGATACATGATGAACGCACGCACCATCAACAGTGCAGACAGAATGGAGAACAACAACCGTAGCGGCCAAACCGGCGCCAGGGCCGCAGCGACAAGCGAAGCGATCAGCATCGCGAAAGTCGAGGTGACCACCCACCAACTGGTTTTCACGGATTCGACCGCGAACGGTATGGTTGCCCTGAACAGGTCCCGACCTGTCCGTTCCCCGGACCCCGCATCCTGGAATCGTTCACGATGATGTCTTAGCTCGTCGAGCACCGACTACTCCTTTTTTTTATATATGGTCAAAACTGCGAATTTCCATAGGGGGAATGATTGACTTGCGACTGCGGCGAGCGGCGCTTGCCGCTCTAGCGTAACTCGATGGGAGTGCTATAGTTTCCTGTGTTCGCACAACAAAAATCCTGAGGGGAAGGATATGACAAGAAAAAGGCTATCCACCATCGTATTTATAGCATCTATGCTGATCAGCGCCAGTGCACAGGCGCAGCAGTTCGAGGCCGTCTATTCTCTGCACGGAGTCAGCTCCAGCGAGGCAGAAGCGGCGATGGAGGATCTGTTCTCCGATCCCGCGATGACAGATGCCAGGGTCACTCTGTATGCGGCCGATTTCGGCGTGCGAGATGGCTCGCACAAGATTGTCGCGGACTTCGATAGTTACGCAGAGCGCATGGCGCGCGAGGATAAACGTCGTGCAAGCCATGGCTGGTCCCGTTGGCAGCTCGCGATGCTCGACGCTGAGTTTGTCGCCGCCGAGATGGTTGCCGTCGTTGCCGATTACGGCAAGCCGCGCCACACAGCAGGCTATCTTCTGGTCTATCTGGTAAACGTCCAGGACGCTGGCGTTTACGCTGCGGCGCTGAAAGATATGAATGACGCGCTCGGAAATCCCGGCGTGCTGCGACTCGTCGCCATGCGTTCAGGTAGCCGTGCCGTGACGCATGCCGTCCTGATTGGCGGCGATGATTTTGCCGCCGTAAACAATTACATGGACAAGCTGTATGCCAGCGATGCGTTCCGCACGTTCGTATCAAAAGTCAGCGACATTCGCTCCGTCGTGCACATTGAGTCGTATCGCAAGGTCGGCGCCTGGGGCTACTGAGAACGAATGACCAGCGTAGGCCCGGCCAGGTTTTGATGGTTGGCCGGGCCTATCGGGCGAAATTTGCACGCGATCCCTATTGATCGGCTCGGTTTCGGGCGTTGTCGGCAGCGCGTTCGTAGCGGGCAATAAGGGTCGGCGTTTCGCCTGCCGCACGAGCAAATTCTGCGGCTTTTTCAAAAGGCTCGATCGCCTCCCTGAATTTTCCTTCGTGGTAATAGACGAAACCCAAAGCAAAGAAGCTGGTAAAGGATTCAGGGTTCCGGACCAGGAGACTGTTCACGATAGCTTTCGCTGCCTCGCCATGACCTTCGCTGGCCATGTTAATGGCCATGAACTCGAGTTCCATTCTGGGCGGCAGGAACCTGAACCCGAGTTTCGCCTGATTTTCCTCGAACCAGTGGTCCAGGGCGTCCGAACCCTTATTGAGGGCGATGCCGCGGACCTCCTCGTCCATGCCCCAGACCGGATACAGTTTTTCGACCGCCGAAATTAGCGCCGGAGCAACGGCGGTGAAATGGTTGGTCTCGTCAATTATTTCGAAATGAGTCTCGAGCCCGTCTATGGGATCGGCGTCCAGCTTTTCGGCAAAGGCGATGCCGTCCGGCACCGTCGCCCCGCCATCGGCTTGGGCAACCGCCATGTAGAGGAACAGGCTCTTGGCGATCGTGGTTCCCAGGAAGTCATCTGCGAGATCGAACAGGGCCCGGCCAGACACCCAGGTGCTGGATCCGACAGCAATGTACGCATCGAAAAATCCCGGGTCGGTCATCAGTGAGTAAAGGGTGTACGACCCACCGAACGAATGGCCGATCAAGACCCGCCTGCCATTGCCGTTGAACTCGTTTTCGACCAGCGGCACCCATGTTTCCTTGAGGAATTCGGAAAAATTTGCGGCGCCGCCTGAATTCGGGAAGTTCTTGTCCCCGGCGAAAAGATAATCGCGGTTCCTGTCGACGTTCCTTATGCCTGTGACCACTACTTTCGGAATCCGGTTCCAGCGCGATAAGTAATCGAAGTAGGCGGAAACCAGCGGGAATGACCACTCCCCGTCAAGTACGTAAATCGTTGTATAGCCTTCGTTGCCAGCGTCGAAACCCTACAAACGAGACAAATCGACGAAAAAATGAGGTCAGGAACATGGCAGGTATCCCGGGACTTCTTCTCGCCGTTGTACGCCTCTGATGGCCTCATGGGCCTGTTGACGCGGCGATTATTGCATTCGTCAGCTGCGCTTCCGGTCCAGCCAGAACGCGATTGCCGCAAACAGGAAGTAGGCCGAGAGCGCCGATACCGACATCACCACTTTGCTATCTGTTTGCAGCGGCCCGAATACATTGCCGACGTTCATCAACAGCATGAACACGACGAACACGCCCATGCCATATTTTCCAGTCTTCGTCGACGCGGTTGTCGATTTCAGGTACAGCCACGTTGCGCC
>JAACFJ010000080.1 GCA_009937505.1 Gammaproteobacteria bacterium | reverse complement strand
GGCTCGATGCCGCGGCGGCTGGTTTCGACTTCGGGCAATTCGGGCATGTCGCTAGAGTGCCAACAAATCGGGCGACAAAAAAGCCTGCCGGCGCAGCGCGCCGGCAGGCTTCCTCCCTATAGCCCAAGCGTCAGGTACTCGGAACAGTCACGACAACCTCGCTGGCCTGGAAACAGCCTTCCACGCCATCCATGCTGAGAGTACCGTAAGCGTCTGCGGCCCTGCCGGCCTGGATGTCCGTGAAGCTGCCTTTCATCATTCCAGCGCCGCCATCCATGATGAGGGTGACTATTCCGTCTTCTACGAGCTCGACGCAGATGTCGCCGCCCGTGGTCGTGAGGACGAAGCCGGGATCTTCGATCGGTTCGGCGATCGTTCCGGTCAGCTGCTGCAGCTCGTCGTCGGCGTCAAGCACGATCAGTGCAGCGCGGAGGGCGGCCGGGTCGCCGCTGGTGACGCCCTCGACTTCGATGCCCTGGCCGACCTGCAGTGCGTCCGGCGTCAGTACCTCGCCATTCGCGCCGAAGATCTTCGTGCAGCTTGCCTGCAATTCGACCGTGATCTGAACACCGCCACGGTCGATCAGGAGAAACAGGCCCTCGGCGTCCGGCACCTCGGTGACGATGCCCTTCACCTGTTCTGCAAGGCCTTTCTCGACGATGATCGCGTCCAGGTCCGGGTTGCCGTCGCCGTCGCCGTCGCTATAGGTCCCGATGACCACGACCATGTCATCCACAGCCAGCGTGTTTTCGTCGATGGTTTCGAAGGGAATCCCGTCCTCGTCGAAGACACAGGCGCCCTCAGCGAGCGTTACGTCGAGGCAGACGTCCGGGTTGTCGAGCGAGCACAGCACGAAACTGCCCGGATCGCCTTCGACGAGGGAGTCGATTCGCCCCTCGATACGTACGAGTTCGTTGGGCAATCCGTCCAGCTTGAATTCCACGCGGACCACCGGGCGCAGGCGGTACTTGCTGTTCCCGGTCTGCACGAGGTGTATCGATTTGTTGGCGTCCATGTCGACGTGGGCGACGAGCGTGCGGCCTGGAACGACCTCGATTCCGCCGGGCTCGAGCAGGTCGATCTTGCCGTTTGCGGGCGGTCGGGGATAGTGTTTCTCCCCATCGTTGTCGACAATCTCGAAGTTCTCGATCTGCAGCCGGAGCTTCGTGTATGTGCCGGCAGTGACCTCGCCCAGAGCGATCGGCACGCTGTAGTTCTCGAGGTCCAGCAGGTTGACCCGGGTATTGCCGGTGAAGACGTTCTGTTGCCCCTGGTCGCCGATCAACGTCGCCTCGACGACGTCGAAGTTTATTTCCTTGACGTCGTCGGTCGGCAGGTCAGTCAGCAACAACGCGACCGTGCCGGTGGCGAGAGGCTCCGGGCCGGACGAGCTGCCGCCGCCACAGGCGACCACCAATAGGGAAAGCCCAAGTAACGTCGCAATCGCAATGCGACGAAATACCCCCTGTTCGCCATCGACGGGCGAGACCGGTTTCTTTATGGTTCGCGGAGCAAATTCCGCATTTCTACTTACGTTAAACGGCGGAAATCGCGCAGGGATGCAGCTATCTAACATAATCCAGACAAAAAAATACCCGCGGCATTGCGCGGGTATCGTCTGAATTGCTGTAGCGGCCTGAAGCGCTTACTTGATCTTCGCTTCCTTGTAGGTCACGTGCTTGCGGATCGTCGGGTCGTACTTCTTTGTCGCGAGCTTCTCGGGATGCAGCTTCTTGTTCTTGGTGACCGTGTAATAGTGGCCGGTACCGGCGCTCGATACGAGCTTGATCTTTTCGCGATTACTTTTTGCCATGGTGCTGTCCTCCCGTCGTCAGACGTGCTGCCCATTCGCACGCAGGTCGGCAACGACCTTGTCGATGCCGTGCTTGTCGATAATGCGCACGCCCTTGTGCGATACGCGCAGCCGCACGAAACGCTTCTCGGACTCCAGCCAGAACCGCTTGTTTTGCAGATTCGGCAGGAAGCGCCGGCGCGTCCTGTTGTTGGCGTGGGAGACATTATTGCCGGTCTGCGGCCGTTTCCCGGTCACCTGGCACACTTTGGACATCACTAAGTCCTTGATTTAACAGTTTTATGATACAAACGACGCCCACGACGGCGGGCAGAGAGCGGGCCTTTATACCAGCCCTGACGGGGCAATTCAAGCGCCCTGGAAGCGCTCCCGGCAGGGCGCTCAGAGCAGGCCGCGGCTGGCCAGGGAGGTGGTCGCCGAGTCGCCGATAATCAGGTGGTCGAGCAGCCGGATATCAACAAGGTCGAGTGCCGATTTCAGGCGCCGCGTGATTCGCTCGTCCGCCTGGCTGGGTTCGGCGACCCCGGACGGATGATTGTGGGCGAGGATCACGGCGGCTGCATTGATGCTCAGAGCTTCTTTGACAACCTCTCGCGGATAGACGCTGGTGCCGTCGATGGTGCCGCGGAACAGCTCGTCGAATCGCAGCACGCGATGGCGATTGTCGAGGTACATGCAGCAGAAGCGCTCGTGCCCGAGGTGCCGCAGTTTCGACAGCAGGAAGGCCTCGGTATCGGCCGGGCTGCGGATACAGGCACCCGCAGGCAGCGACTGTTCGAAGTAGCGCCGTGCGAGCAACGGGACTGCGCGCAACAGGGCGAGCCTCGCGCTGCCTATTCCGTCTTCGGCCAGGAGCGACGCGCTGTCAGCATCAAATACCTGCCGCAGGGAGCCGAAGCGCTGGAGGAGCCGATCGGCCAGCCCCGCTCCGACCGACGCCCGACTGCCCGCCCGGAGCAGCAGGGCGAGGAGTTCGGCGTCGTCCGGTTCGCTACTGCCTGCCTGTGCGGTCCGGCCCATGAGCGGTCCCTGTTACCTGTGCCTGGTGAAAACCTCGATTAGTGCCTTTTCGGCCTATCGAAACAAGCAATCAATCTCGACGAGAGCGCTCATTTCTCTGGAAATGCCGCCGAATGAAAGGCTAAGCTGGGGACATGAATATCGTACTTGGAATAAGCGGGGGCATCGCCGCCTACAAGACGCCGGAGCTTGTACGCCGGCTCCGCGAGCGCGGTGCCGACGTGCAGATCGTCATGACGGCGTCCGCGGAGGAATTCGTCACGCCCACGTCGCTGCAGGCGGTTTCCGGCCGCCCGATACGCAGCAATCTCTGGGACAAGGAAGCCGAAGCGTCGATGAGCCACATTGAGTTGGCCCGATGGGCGGACCTCGTGCTGATCGCACCGGCGACGGCTGAGCTCATGGCGCGGCTTGCCGGTGGCGGTGCGCCGGACCTCCTGACGACGTTATGCCTTGCGACCGAGGCGCCGATCGCGATAGCTCCGGCGATGAACCGGGTCATGTGGGCGAATCCGGCGGTGCAGGCAAATCGTGAGACGCTCGAAGAACGAGGCATTCAGATTCTCGGGCCCGATGTCGGTTCGCAGGCCTGCGGGGAAACGGGTGCAGGCCGCATGCTCGAGCCGGACGTTATCGCGGATGCGGTATGCAGCCCGGAGTTCGCAGGCGCGGTTGCGGACGGCATCCTGGCCGGCAGAACCGTGCTGGTGACGGCGGGCCCGACGCGCGAACCCATAGACCCGGTGCGCTACATCACGAATCGCAGCTCGGGCAAGATGGGTTATGCGATAGCGTCAGCCGCCCACGCGCTGGGCGCGCGCGTCATACTCATCAGTGGTCCGGTGTCCCTGCCCGAACCGCGCGGCACCGATGTCGTGTATGTCGAAACGGCGGAGGAAATGCAGGCCGCAACGCAAGACCGGGTTGCGGATGCGGACATCTTCATTGCCGCGGCCGCCGTGTCGGATTATCGGCCGGCCGAAACCTCTGCTCAGAAGATCAAGAAGACGCGCGACACGATAACGCTCGAGCTCGTGCGTTCACCGGATATCCTGGCGTCCGTGGCCGCACTCCAGAATGCGCCATTCACGGTGGGCTTTGCCGCGGAGACCGAGAACGTCCGCAAATATGCGCTTGGCAAGCTCGAAAACAAGAACCTGGACATGATCGTCGCCAATCGCGTGGGCTCCGATTGCGGTTTCGACTACGACGACAACGCGGCAGAGGTCCTCTGGAAAGGTGGTGAAAAGGTCTTCGACAAGATGCCGAAATCGGAACTGGCCGCCGGGATCGTGGACGTCATCGCCGTACGCTTCTTCGAAACGCGGGGCGACGAGATGCAGCCCACGCTATCCATCGTTTCAATAAAAGAATGACAGGGAAAAAAATGATGGGGGGCCGGCCTTGCGACTGATTGAACTCAAGATTCTCGACCCGCGCCTGGGTGATTCGATTCCGCTGCCGCACTACGCGACCGATGGTTCCGCCGGGCTCGATATGCGGGCCTGCATCGATGAGCCGATTACGGTGGAGCCGGGCGCGACGGAACTGATTCCGACCGGGCTTGCGATCCACATCGGGGACCCCGGTGTTGCCGCGGTACTCCTGCCGCGTTCGGGCCTCGGCCACAAGCACGGTCTCGTGCTCGGTAACCTGACCGGGCTGATCGATTCCGACTACCAGGGGCAGGTGTTCATTTCCTGCTGGAACCGCGGATCGCAGCGCTACGAGATTCGGCCAGGAGAACGCATCGCCCAGATGGTGTTCGTGCCCGTCGAGCAGGTGCGATTCCAGGTCGTCGAGGAATTCGACGACAGCGATCGGGGAGAGGGGGGGTTCGGACACTCAGGCACGGCCTGAGCGTTTTCTAGTCCAGGCCTTTCAGGGCCTTGAAGCGATTGATGTCGCCTTCGAAGCGAGCAACCATCTGTTGCTCATTTTCCTGGAACTTCATCAGGTTCTTCTGGTGTCGCCCGATCGTGTCCTGCGTCTCGTTGATGTCGGCGACGAGGTCCTCGTTGATCAGGGGCGCATCGGGATTGTCGCTGTAGGGACGGTACTTCGCTGCGTCCCGCTTCAGCTTGGTCAGCCTGCGCTCGAGATTGCGCAGGTACAGTTCCGTGACGCGCGACTGCGCCTGGAACAGCTCGATGCGGCGGTCGCGATGCATGACAATCTCTTCCACCGACAGGTAGGTCGCAAGCAGCGCCTTGTCGGCGCGAAGCTGCAGCTCCTTCTGCATCTCGAGTTCTTTGGCTTTCGCCTCGGCGACGAGCTGCTCTTCGGTCTTCCGTCCCTCGAGATGATCGACCGTGACGGCGTGCTCGTTGAGCACCTGCTTCGGCAGGTCCGAGTACTCGGGGGGGATGCTGTCGCCGTAGTGAACCTGGCCGTCTTCGTCCACCCACTTGTATACGACTTCGGTCTCGCCAGCGACCGCGGTTAACGACGCAAGCGCGACAAGAAAGCCTGTGGATATCGCGGTTTTAAGCATGGGCCCAAATATGCCATGGAGAGCGTGCCGGAATTGCGACACAGTTCGCTTTTCAGAGCTTAGTGCCAGCCGTGCATTCTGTAAACCTATGAATCCTCAAAGTGCGCGGGGCGTCAGGCGGCGACGCCGTAATTGCGGCGGTACTCGGTTACGGGGCCCAGGTGTTCCGCGTAATCCTTTGATTCTTCGAGGATCTCTATCAAATCGTCCAGCCGGATGATGCTCACCACCGGGATGCCCAGTGCGGACGTCAGCTCCTGCACGGCCGACAGTGAGCCCTGGCCGCGCTCCTGGCGGTCCAGGGAAATTGCCAACCCCGCAACACTGGCGCTGTTTGACGTAATAAGGCGATAAGCCTCGCGCACGGCCGTTCCGGCGGTAATAACGTCGTCGACGATCAGCACGCGGCCGGCGAGCGGCGCGCCGACGATGCTGCCGCCTTCGCCGTGCGCCTTCTCTTCCTTGCGGTTGTAGCAGTAAGGCACATCGATGTCGTGCTGTTCGGCGAGGGCGGCTGCCGTCAGTGCTGCGAGCGGGATGCCTTTGTACGCGGGACCGAAGATCACGTCGAACTCGATATCGGAGGCTGCGATGGCCGCAGCATAGAAGCGGCCGACTCTTGCGGCAGCGTAGCCGGTATTGAACAGTCCCGCGTTGAAGAAATAAGGGCTGACGCGGCCGGACTTCAGAGTGAACTCCCCGAAACGCAGTACGCCGAGTTCCAGCGCCAGGTCGATAAATTCCTTCTTGTAGGCTCGCATTTGCTTCGTCCTGCTCCGCGCTTCTGTATCATGGCCGCCTCCGGCCGCGGCGTCGCGGAGTATGCCACACGTAGCGAGTGATGGGACGCTTGCACGCGGTTCCGGTGTCACCTTTATTGATCAATCAGAGAGGGACGGTTTGTTCCGAGTTATCAGCCTCAATGCGAACGGTATCCGCGCAGCTGCGCGCAAGGGTTTCTTCGACTGGATGGCAGAGCAAGACGCCGACGTCGTCTGTATCCAGGAAACCAAGGCGCAGATTCATCAGCTCACCGACGAATGCTTTTCGCCGGCCGGCTATCACTGCTACTACGAGGATGCGGTAAAGAAGGGTTACAGCGGGGTCGCCATCTACAGCCGCCACAAGCCGAAGAAAGTCCTCAGGGGTTACGGCGACGAGGAATTCGATGCGGAGGGCCGGTACATCGAAGTGCAGCTGGGCCGCATCAACGTCGTCTCGCTGTACCTGCCGTCCGGGTCGTCGAGCGAGGAGCGCCAGGAAGCCAAGTACCGCTGCATGGATTCGTTCACCGAACACCTGAGGAAACTGCAGCGCCGGCGCTCAGAGTACGTGATCTGTGGGGACTGGAACATCGTCCACAAGGAAGAGGACATCAGGAACTGGAAGTCCAACCAGAAGAACTCCGGCTGCCTGCCCGAGGAACGCGCCTGGCTCGACAAGGTGTTCGGCGAATACCGGTACGCGGACGCGTTCCGGGCACTCGACCAGGAGCCGGAACAGTACACGTGGTGGTCGAACCGCGGCCGCGCCTGGGATAACAACGTCGGCTGGCGCATCGACTATCATGTCGTCACGCCGGGTCTGAGAGATCGGGTACTCAGAACCGAAATCTACAAGCAGCAGCGTTTTTCCGATCACGCGCCGCTCATCATGGACTACGACTGGGACGATGTCGGCTGAGGTGCAACAGGGTCGCTCGCGGCGGGAGACGTTCAGGGAAGCGATTCTCAACAGGCGTATGCTGATATGCCTCTTCACGGGGTTCACCTCGGGCCTGCCGCTGTATGTGCTCATTCAGCTCGTGCCCGCGTGGCTGCGCACCGAAGGTGTCGGCCTCGCCGAAATCGGCTTCTTCGCGCTGATTCAGTTTCCGTATACATGGAAGTTCCTCTGGTCGCCGCTCATGGACCGTTTTACATTGCCTTTCCTGGGCCACCGCCGCGGCTGGATGCTACTGACGCAGCTGGCGTTGTTTGCCTTCATCGCGACACTCGGCTTCATCAAGCCCGACCTGTCGATCTGGACCGTCGCTTACATCTCAGCGGCAGTTGCGTTTTTCAGCGCTAGCCAAGACATCGTGCTCGACGCGTACCGTCGCGAACTATTGCCCGACGTCGAGCTCGGCCTCGGAAATGCGATTCACGTGCAGGCTTATCGACTGTCGGGGTTGGTGCCGGGCACGCTTGCCCTGATACTCGCCGACCATTTGCCCTGGCATACCGTGTTCATTATCGTCGCCGCATTCATGCTCGTTGGCATCGTAATGACGTTGTCCGTGTCCGAGGCGATCGCGGAGCCTACGCCGCCGCGGACGATACGCGAGGCCGTCATCGAACCATTTCGGGAGTTCCTCGGGAGGGCCGGTGTACAGTCGGCGCTGTACGTGCTTGCGTTCCTGTTTCTCTACAAGCTCGGCGATAGCATGGCGACTGCTCTGCAGTCGCCATTCTTTATCGACGTCGGATTCACGCTGACGCAGATCGGCACTGTCGCCAAGTTCTCGTCCCTGACGGCCGCCATCGTCGGGGGCATGGTCGGCGGTTTGGTCATGGTCAAGCTGCCGATCAATCGTGCGCTGTGGTTATTCGGCCTTGTCCAGATCGTGAGCATCCTGGGTTTTGCGGCGCTGTCCGTGATTGGCCCGAATCTCTGGATGCTCGGCTTCGCTGTCGCTTTCGAGTATCTCGGTGTCGGACTCGGCACGGCGGCGCTGATTGCGTTCATCGCGCGCTCCACCCACGTCGCTTTCGCGGCAACCCAGTTCGCGTTGTTCACGGCACTGGCCGCGACGCCGCGGACGCTGGCAAGTGCCGTTACGGGCGTCATCGTCGAGCAGACGGGGTGGACGAACTTCTTCCTGCTCTGCACGGTGCTCGCCGTGCCCGGGATGCTGTTGTTGTTGAAGGTCGCCCCCTGGAACGAGGATGCCGCGTGATCGCCATGCGCGAGGTGAGAGTCGGCCGTCTCGACGAACTCGACGACCCCGGCTGCCGGGAATTCACGATCGGAGAGGGCGACTGGCCGTTCATGGGCTTCGTGGTCAGGCAGGGCGACGATGTCTATGCCTACCAGAACTACTGCATGCATGTCGGTCACCCGCTGAACTGGGCGCCGGACAGTTTCCTGACGAAAGACAAATCGGCGATCATCTGCGCGTCGCACGGCGCGCTTTACGATATCCGGAGCGGTGAGTGCTTCGCCGGACCGTGCCCGGGGAAGTCGCTGCGCAGGGTCGATGTGGAGGTACGCGACGGCGTTGTTTGCGTCACCGGGCCTGCGAGCCTGTAAGGCGGGATGTTCCGCCGCAGCTCAGATGTTGTCGAGGAACTCCAGCGGGTCGTGGAACCCGGCCGGCATTTCGTCATTGTGCCTGCCGACGTAGTCTTCCGGATCCATGTCGACGGAGCCGGACCAATCCTCCGGCGCGCTGGCCTCGACGAGTAACAAGTCGGGCCAGGATTCCATGTCGACTTCATCGAGCGTCCCATCGAACTGCTGCATTTCCACGGTACCGCCGTCTTCGTCGACTGCGACTACCTCGAACAGCGTACCGTTCGGGCGGCTGAACCACTTACCGATCACGGGGTAGAGTACTGCCATTTTTATTCGCCCTGTCCGTTGTTTAAAAAGCCCCTTGTTTCCTTATATATAGATCACAATTCGCCACTTGCAAGACCTTTCGGCCGATTATCTGCGCGAACGAAGCGCCAGTCCCAGATCCGGTGGCCGCGCTTGAGCCCGCGGCGCTCGAACTTGGTGCCGGGCCGGTCGAGTGGTCTGTCGCCCGAGTGGACGCGCTTCTCGACGCACACGAAGCGGCCGGACTCCCGGACCGCCGCGTCGATGTGCTCGGCATAGTCGGCCCAATCCGTGGCGACATTGAATGAGCCGCCTGCCGACAGGCGCTCCGCCACGGTTTCGAGGAATCGTGGCTGCACGATACGGCGTTTGTGGTGACGTTTCTTCGGCCACGGATCCGGGAAGTACAGGTTGACTCGTGAGAGCGACGCGGTCGGGATCATTGCGTCGAGCACCTCCACGGCGTCATGCCGGATCAGCCGCAGATTCCTGACGTTCGCGTCCCTCGCATTGAGCAGGCAATGACCGATGCCGGGTTCGTGCACCTCGATGCCCAGGAAATCAAGACCCGGATTTTCCGTAGCCTGTTGGACCAGCGTCTCACCATTGCCGAAACCGATCTCGAGCACGACGGGCGCCGCACGCCCGAACAGGGAATCGAAGCGTATCAGCTTGCCGTCGAACTCCACGCCGTATCCCGGCCACAGCTCTTCCAGGGCCCGCTGCTGAGAAGTCGTGAGACGGCCTGACCGGCGCACGAAACTGCGGACGGTTCTGAGACGCGACGGAGAATCCTTACTCGAAGTCATGGCTGCGCATTCTATCGCTTGAGCGTCGAATACAAACAAGAGTAACCTGTTCGGACTGCAGCAAAGCTGCCGGGGGAACGCAATGAAAATCATTACTATTTACAGAAAAACACGCGCTGCATCTGCTGCAATTACGGGGCTGGGCGCAGCATTCTGGGTATCCCTTGCCGCATTTTCGCTACCGGCGACGGCGAGCGCACAAGCACAACAAGGTTCCGCGGGTGCGATGCTCGAGGAGATCGTCACAACCGCGCGCAAGAAGAGCGACGCGGAGAAGGCGCAGGAAGTGCCGGTCGCGCTGACGGCATTCGGTGCGACACAGCTCGATGCATTGTTCGTCAAGAAACTCGACGACCTGAGCTACAGGATGCCGAACGTACAGCTCGAGGCCGTCGGCACCTTCCCGGGCGTACAGAACTTTTCGATACGCGGCCAGGGCATCAACAGCTCGATTCCGTCGGTCGACCCGACCGTCGGTGTATTCGTCGACGGCGTCTTCGTGGGCACGACCTACGGCGTCGTGCTCGATACCTTCGACCTGGAAAGCGTTGAAGTCCTGCGCGGGCCGCAGGGTCTCCTGTTCGGCCGCAACGTGACGGGTGGCGCCGTGCTGCTGCGCAATGCGCGCCCCAATGGTGAATTCGGCGCCAAGGTCCGGGTCGGCCAGACGGACGAGGAACAGACGAACGTCGCGGCGGCGATAGAGGGCTCGCTCGTGGAAGACCGCCTGGCCGCCAAGATCGCGGTGCTCTACGACAAGGACAACGGCTACTTCGACAATATCAACCAGACGCTCCCGACGATTCCCGCCGCGGGCGTGTTCCCGGCACCGCACCCGGCGCAGGTTCTTTTCTACGCAGAGCCGGCCCTGCGCAGCCAGGTGGGTGAAATGGAGACCACGCTGGTTCGTCCTACGCTGGTCTGGACGCCCAGCGACAGCGCCGATATCACCTTGATACTCGAGTCCGGCAAGGTGGAAGGAGACGGCGCCGTGTGGGCGAACGTCACCGACCAGCGCGCCGGCACACTGGCGAACTTCTCGACGACGTCCGACGAGATCGGCTTCACGGAGATCGACTGGTACCAGTCCACGCTGGAGGTGAATTTCGACGCCTTCGGCGGCACATTCACCAACATCCTCGGCTACCGCGAAGTCGAAGCCGATTCGGCGGCCGACATCGACGGCACGCTGCTGCCGATATTCTCGGCACCGGGCTTTACCACGCAGGACCAGATCAGCAACGAGCTGCGCTGGTCGGGGCGCTTCACGGAAAACTGGGACGCGACCATCGGCTTTTATTACTTCGACCAGGAGATGGAGTACCGGGAAGGGCGCTATATCTGGCTGCCGCCGACGCTCGCGCCTCCTGCCGGCGCCAACCTGACGGTCGCGCTCGGGGGCGACATGCAGGCCGAGAACTACGGCATCTTCTGGAACAACGATTTCTTTATCGGCGACAGCTGGGTCCTGTCCGCGGGCATTCGCTACACGGACGAGTCGAAGAAAGCGCAGATCATCACTGCGCCTCCCGGCAGCCCCTGCAGGGACGTGGTGACGTTCAACTGCACCTTCGACAATCTTCAGGGCGACTGGGACAACGTCACGCCCAAGCTGGGTGCGCAGTGGAACTTTAGCGACAGCGGCCAGGTATACGGGTTCTGGTCGAAGGGTTACCGTTCCGGTGGCTTCAATTTCCGTAACGCGAAGCCCTTCTTCATCCCGCCGGGCCCGACACGGGAAGAGGAGAACAACACCTACGAGGTCGGGCTCAAGACGGACTTCGCAGACGGCCGCGTGCGACTTAACGTGGCGGCGTTCTATAACGAGATCACCGACATGCAGCGCGAGCTGAACATCGGTGACCCGGACGTCATCGTGTTGCAGGCGACGCTCAATGCGGGCGACGTGACCATCCAGGGCGCCGAAGTCGACCTGATCGCGCTGCTGACGGATACGTTTTCCATCAGCGCGTCGGTTGGCGTGCAGGACGGGGAGTACGACCGCATCGATCCTTTCGTCTTGCAGCTCGAGGCTATACTCGAAGCTGCGGGCCAACCAAGCACGGTCATCGGCCCCGACCTGCCGCGGCTGGCGCCGTCGAACTACAGTCTTGGCTTCTCCTGGGACATCCCCGCGGGATCGCTCGGCATTTTCAATGTCGCAGGCAACTACAGTTATCGTGAGGGGCATCCGTACAACGACGCCAACACCGAGATCTTCGACGACCAGGAGCGCATCGACGCGAGCATCAACTGGTTCTCGCCGGGTGACAGCTGGTCGGTGTCGCTGTATGGCAAGAACCTGAGCGACGAGGCCAACTGGGGCAACCTGACCTCGATCGCCGGCCTGTGGACGGCGGGTCCCATGCAGAAGGGCCGTTTACTCGGTATGGAAGTGAACTGGCGGTACTGAGTAACAGCAGTAGCGGTACGGAAAAGGCCACTCAGCGAGTGGCCTTTTTCTTGCGCCCCTTTGCGAGACGAGGGTCGGCAGGAAATGTCACGGGCCCGGCCTTCTCCGGCCAGCGACCCTCGATATTGCTGTAGAAGTCCCGGCAGAAATCGAGATCCTTGTGCCAGTCTCCCGACAGTTTCAGCGTCGGGCCAATTCCGATCTGCCGCTTGCCGTAGTCGAGGAAGCCCAGCACCACCGGCACGTCAGCGCCTTCCGCGATGCGATAGAAACCCGACTTCCAGTGGTCCACGCGGCTGCGGGTTCCTTCCGGCGCAAGCCCGAAGTAGAACGAATCGTTCGTCCTGAACATCTCGATGGCCCGGTCAACCGCGGACCCTGCACGCTTGCGGTCCAGGGGAACCCCGCCGAGCGCGCGCAGCAATATATTCAGCGGGAACCAGAACAGCGACTGCTTGGCGAAGAAGTGAATGTCGAGCTGCGCGGCCACCTTGTAGACGAGCGCCCAGAAGCCGTCCCAGTTCGAGGTATGCGGCACCGCGATCACCACGGCACGCTTCTCGGCAGGCAGTTCACCGGCCATCTCCCAACCGCCGATCTTGAGGATTGCCTTTGCGATTGCCTGCAGCATGGTGGTCAGCGATCGTCGCCGGCGGCTCAGGCGTTGGGCCTGCCGGCGAACACGCCGAGGGCGCCGGCCACGAGCAGGCCGCCGCCGATGTAAAGGTTGCCCTGCAGCGTGAGCACCAGGGTGCCGGCGAGCAGGCTGGTCATCGCTACGATCAGCCAGTAGCGCTGCTGGCGCTGCCCCTCGAGCTCCC
>JAACFJ010000188.1 GCA_009937505.1 Gammaproteobacteria bacterium | reverse complement strand
GTGTACAGACCGCGGTACGTGTCGGGAACCGGCACAGTGGCGATGTGGTCGGGCCGCTCGTCCTCGGGAAAATCCGAGGTCGTGATCTCGAACGTCGCGAGCGTATTGCCATGGTAGGCAAAACTCGTCGCAATGAAGCCGGTACCGCCCGTGTGCGTCCGAGCGATGCGCATCGCGAGCTCGTTTGCCTCACTGCCCGTGCAGCAAAACATCGCGAGGTCCAGCTCCTCCTCGAACTTGGCGGTCAGGCGTTCCGCGTAGTCGAGTATGTTGTCGTGCAGGTAACGCGTGTGGGTGTTCAGGGTCGCGATCTGCTTTGTCAGCGCCTCGACGACCTGCGGATGGCAGTGCCCGACGTGCGGCACGTTGTTGTACATGTCGAGGTACTTCCTGCCGTCGGCGTCGAATAGCCAGACGCCCTCGCCTTTGACGATGTGCACTGGGTTGTCGTAGAAGAGCTTGTAGGCCGAGCCAAGCAGCTTGTGCCGCCGTTCGATCATCGCAACGTTCTCGCCCGTCATGTGGCCTCCTCCTGCGTTCCCTGCGGCCGGCATGCCGCGAGAAAACGGCCGACTGTCTGGTCGATCGACATGCCCGCGACAAAAGACAGCATCTGCCGCGCTCGCGGCTCACTTCTCAGTATGTAGTCCGCATTGTCCGGATACATCGATGCGCGCCAGTGGGTGATCATAACCGTGGTCAGGTGGCGCGTGAGAATGAGGTCGGCGCCGAGGAACTTTACGACCTCCCCGAACGGATCTTCCTCGGCCCCGCAGAAATAGGCTGCGCCAACCGCGGCGTCGTTTACAAGCCGGGAGAACACCATGTCGCCGAAGTCGATCACCCCGGTCAGGCGATTAACGTCGCTGCTGTCGACGAGCACGTTACTCGGATTCATGTCGTTGTGGATAACCTGGCTGCGCAGGCTGTCGAGCCGCGGCGCGACCACGTCGCGGAAGCGCTCGAGGCGTTGTTCACAGAGCTTGCGAAGTTCCTCGTCGTTGACGTGGGGCAGCAAAGCCTCGAGGCTCGCGGCGTTTCGAATGTCCCACAGCAACGGATAGTCACTCGCCGGGTGCTCGAAGCCGCGCAGCGCAATCCCGAGCCTCGCGAGGCAGGCGCCCGTCTGGCGCGCCATGCTGCCGACGCCCTGCGCGTGCCGCAGCGGCACGCCGTCAAGCCACGACAGCAGGCGCACGCGGTGCGCGCTGCCGGAGTCCGACTCGACCTCGAACATCAGTTCGCCGTCATTCGTGGCGATGACCCGCGGAACCTGGAAATCCGTTCCGGCACGCGCGACGTGTAGCAGCCCGCGGATCTGGAAGTCCGTTATGGCCGCGGACTCGGAGGCATTCGCGAACTTGAGGACGTATTTCGACCCGTCAGATGCCGTCACCAGGAAGTTCTGGTCGCGTTCGCTGGCGAGCGGCGCGAGGGCTGCCTCGATCCCGTAGCGGTCTCGCAACATCGCGATCGCCTGTTGCTCCGAAAAAGTCGGCGCCGGCGTCTGCAGCGAAGTGAACGGGTCGTTGGCCATGTCAGCGTCGTGAGGAGTATTCGGGACAGTCGTATATGCGAGTGGTCAAGTATATTGACCGATGCTTGCAACGACAATTTGGCGGCACACATCGCAAATGCCGCGGAAACCTTGCTAGACTTGCGCGGCGAAATAAGTAGAGCATCTTCTTTGAAAAACCTACGCATCACTGCTATCGGTTTTCGAGCCGCCGTTCTCTTCATCGCGACATTCGCGTACTCCGCCAACGCTCAGTACGAAGTCGCGGAGATTCCGTTTTTCAACACACCCAAAGGCACCGCTGCGCTGGGTGGCGGGCTGCGCCTCGGACAGGATCTCTACATCGCGGCGGACAACGAGGACCAGCGGCAGTACGACCTTGTACCGTTGTATTTGTATAACGGCAAATACTTCTTTTTTCGTGGCACCGCGGGCGGCGTGCACCTGTTCAGCACGGATAATATCGAATTCAATGTGATGGGGCGCTATCGCTTTGCGAAGCTCGACCCGGATCGCAACGCATTTTTCGAGGGTATCGAGGAACGCAAGCAGACCCTGGACGGTGGTGTCGAATTGCGGCTGCGCGGGGGCTGGGGAACGGTCAACGCAAACTATCTCACCGATACACTAAACCGGCACAAGGGCCAGAGCGCCGAAGTGTCATATCGCTACACTTTCGATCGCGGGCGCTTTTCATTCTCGCCGTTCATCACCTGGGCCTGGAACGACAACAAGTTGACCAACTATTACTACGGCGTTAGTGAAGCGGAGGCGCGCTCGGATCGGCCCGCCTATACGCCCGGGGAATCGCAGTGGCTCGGATTCGGCATGAACACGACCTGACCTTGGGTTCACGGGTGTGGACACTGTGGTCAGCGACAGCCCGTTGGTGGAGGAGGACAGCACATCCGCATTCTTTGCCGGCGGTACCTACATTTTCGGTAATGTGCGCAGGCCGGAATCTTTCATTTCCTCGGAGCGCGCCGGCGAATGGTCGTGGCGCCTCAACTACGGCTACCAGGCGGAAGGCAATATTGTCAGCGAAATCGATCATGGCGACTTCAGCAAGAGCGAAATCGCCGACACGAACATCGGAGGCATCACTTTTGGCAAGTTGCTCACTGATGGCCCGCGTGTCGATTTCACCGGCAAACTTGCGGTCTTCCGTCATTTCGAGGAAGACGAGGGCAATGGCAATTTCTGGAGCTACGCGCTTTACATGATGGCTACCGGGCGGGGCTACTCACCCTGGAGCAAGGAAGAGGTCTTCCGTTATGGCTTCGGCTTCGGCATGTCCTATGCCGACAGGGTTCCTATCGCCGAGCAACGTAAACAAGCGGCAAAAGGCAACAACACTTCGCGATTCCTCAACTATCTCGAATTGCAGCTGGATTTTCCGTTGCGGCGATTGTTCAAAGCCAGGAGCATGCAGAATTGTTACGCAGGGCTCACGGTTGTGCACCGCTCCGGCATATTCGGCACATCGGATCTCCTTGGTGACGTCGCCGGCGGTGCCGATTGGATTACCGCGCACTTCGAATGCGCAATGGGTCGCGAATCATGACAATCAGGAAACACCTCGCGACCACGGTCGTCGCATTACTGACACTCACCTTCAGCCTTGGCGCTGCGGCCGACTGGCAGGCCGAGGAAGGCAACCGACTGCAACAACGCGCGGAAAAGGCGATCGAAAAAGTGCGGACCAAGGTCGAGCGCAGCCACCCGTATTTCGAGGACGCCTACGCAATGGCGGTATGGCCCGGAATTACCCGGATCGCTGCCGGCTTCGGCGGTGCTTACGGCAAGGGCGTCGTAATCGAACAGGGTAAGGCGGTAGGCACCGTCAAGTACTGGCAATTCAGTTCCGGCATCCAGGCAGGTGCCAAGAACTTCGCGCTGATCATCTTCTTCAAGGACAAGGAAGCGCTCGAAGGACTTAAGCGCAACGACACCCAGTTCACGGGACAGGCGGGAATCGACGTCCTGACGTTCGGCGTTGCCGGGACCCCGGCCTATAACGAGGGCGTGGCTCTGATCCCGTTGACGAACCTCGGCTTAATGGCTGAATTTTCCGCAGCGGGCGTGTGGTTCCGTTATAAACCCTACAGCGACTGACGCCTGTCTGCCGCCGGCAAACGGCGCGTGACTGAATAATGATTGACCTGTTCGCTGTACTACTTCCGATCCTCCTGGTCGATGTCGTCAACCCGGTGCTGTTCGCGATGCTGGTATTCGCCGCCGGCTCGAATCGCCCGGTTTCCAACAGCTCCGCAATACTGGCCGGCCATACGCTGGCCTATTTCGTTGCTGGTGTTTCCATCGCGCATGGCATGGAACAGATATCCGATCGCCTCGCAAACCCGCAACAGATCGACTTCATAATCAGCAGCCTGGTTGGCGTCGGCTTATTGTTGATGGTTTTGCCAACCAAAAAGAAGGGTGCTCCGACAGCCGCGGAACCCGAGTGGAAACTCACGCCGTTGAAGTGTTTCGGTCTTGGCGCCGTCGTCAACTTCGTCGGGATACCGTTTGCTTTGCCCTATTTCGCCGTCGTCGACCAGTTACTGAAGGCCGATCTGTCCATGACAGGATCGCTGGTCATACTGGCAATTTACAATCTTGGCTACGCCCTGCCCTTCATCGTTGTGCCGGCAATGGCTGCCATTTCTGGCGAGGGGGCGAAACCCTTGCTCGAAAAGATCAACGGTTATATCGGCAAGGCGTCAGACCTGTTGATGCCCTGGATGTTCGGCGCGCTAGGCCTCGTCCTGGTAGCGGACAGCGTGGCGTACTTCTACCGCGGCAGCGGGCTTATACAGTTCTAGTACGCTTTGCCGGCTTACCAGGCGCTGCCGACCGTCAGGTAGATCGAGGTCTCGCCGTCCAGGCATAGCGTCGTCCCATCCGGAGTACTACCTACCGAGCGACCTCAGGCGACCGGAGATTGCGTCCCGCAACTCGTATCCCAACCGATTACCGGGATGCGCTTCGACCATTCGCCTGGCTAGCTCGAGCGCCTCCTCGAGTCGGTCGCGACGCGCCAGGAAATCGATCAGCGCGTACAGGTAGTCGACACTCGCAGGCTCCAGGCTCAGCGCATGGAGCAATGCCGTCTCGGCGTCCTCGTCCCGGCCCATCTGCGCGAGCAGCAGTCCGCGGTTGTAATGAACCCTGGAACGGCCGGGGAGCCCACGGGCAGCCTGGTCAAGATACGTCAGCGCCTCCTCCCGTTGGCCGGACGCAACCAGCAACAGAGACAGGGAGTATGCGGCGTCGTATTGTTCGGGGTAAGCCTTGACCACGTCGCGCAGCAGCGACTCGGCTTCCCGGTCCTCCCGCTGGCGACTGAGCAGGATGGCCAGGTTGATCTGGGCCGGGAAAAACAGGCTGTCGACCTCGAGCGCTTTCCGGTAGTACTTCTCTGCGGTCTCCGCATCGCCCTGCGCATCGTAAAGATTGCCGAGATTCAATCCTGAAGAGGCGAAATCGAGCATTGAGCGCATTGCGGCGATGTAGGACTCGAGTTCCCGCTCACGCGCCGCCGCTTGCTCCGCAGTCAGGAACTCTTCTGACACTGCCGCGAGTCGTGTCGCCGCCCGCATGCGCACGGCACGAACCGGATCGAAAAGGAGCGGCGCCAGCAGCTCGACCAGCACCGCGGGATTCTCCGTCACGGTTGCCTCGACAGCCGTGTGCCGCAGCAATGCGTCTTCATCGACCAGTG
>JAACFJ010000079.1 GCA_009937505.1 Gammaproteobacteria bacterium | reverse complement strand
CCGAAATACGAAGGGGGTCACCATGCCACTCGGTCCGCAACCGAAACGAACAGCTATTTCTGCCGCCGTCGCGGCCGCCCTGGTCGCAGGTCCTGTCGCGGCGCAGGAATCCGGTGAGCGAAGCACCAATCGGACTCGATCGCTCGAGGAAATCACTGTCACCGCGACCCGGGTAGAAGAGTCTCTCCAGGATGTGCCAATTGCAGTGCACGCGCTCGGCGGCGACGACATCGAAGAACTCGGCATTACGAACTTCTCTGACTACGTGATGCAGCTGCCGTCCGTCACGGCCGGCGGCAGCGGGCCGGGCCAGAACACGATCTATATCCGCGGCATCGCTTCAACGACGCCGAACCTGACGACGGCAGGCGTTGCCGGCCTCGCGCCGAACGTCGCGTTCTACCTCGACGACCAGCCGCTTTCGCAGCCCGGGCGTAACCTCGACGTGTACGCGGCAGACCTGCAACGCATCGAAGTGCTGTCCGGCCCCCAGGGCACGCTGTTCGGCTCCAGTTCGCAGGCAGGCAACGTGCGCCTGATCACCAACAAGCCGGATCTCAGCGGCACCTTCGGTAACGTCCGGGTTGGCGCCGGCGCGGTCGACGGTGGCGACGCCAACAGCAACATCGAGGCGATGCTGAACCTGCCTCTCGGTGAAAACTTCGGTGTGCGTGGCGTCGTGTACTACGACAGGAAAGGCGGCTGGATCGACAACGTCGCCGGCACGGTCGACGCAAGCGAAAGCGCGCGCTTCCGTCCCGAAGGGACCGTCCGCGACAATGGCGTGCCCGTGAGCGCGCAGCGCGCCGGTTTCCAGTCGACCGCCAATCTCGACGGCGTCACCTTTCTTCCGGCCGACAACAACAGCCTGGTCGAAGAAGACATAAACGAGACGACCTACACTGGCGGGCGCATCGCGGCACGCTGGGATATGAATGACAACTGGCGCTTCGACCTTGCCTATGCGACGCAGGACATCGAATCGGACGGCGTGTTCTTCGCCGACCCGAATCTCGGCGACCTCGAGATCCAGCGGTATTCGCCCGACAGGATCGAGGACAGCTTCGACAACATCAGCTGGACCGTGACTGCGCTACTCGGCGATCTCGAGGCGATTTATACCGGCGCATTCACTGACCGCGAGACCGACCAGATCACCGACTACACGGACTACCTGTTCGTCGGCCAATACCTGCCGTATTACATCTGCGACGGCGCCGTGACGTATCCGTCGGGCGACCCCTCGGGCACCTGCCAGCCGCCGAACCTGTTCGTGGCGAGCCGCACCGAGACGGAAGTCCAGACACACGAATTCCGCTTCACGACGGACCAGTCCAGGCGCTGGCGAGTCACGGCGGGCGCGTTCTACAGTGACCTCGAGCTGACGGAAGTCAACGACTTCACGTACCCCGGATCGGTGGACGCCATTGGCTTCGATGGCGTTTCGACCGGCTTCGCGCCCAACTATCCGCTGACCAACGTCGAGGTCACCGGTATCCCCCCCAACTCAAATGCAGCCCCGGGCTACTTCTCGGACCCGGGCCCCTTCCCGGACGGCGTAATCTTCCGCAACGACATACTCCGTACGGACGAGCAGCTCGGTGTCTTCGGCGAATTTTCCTTCGACCTGACGGACCAGTTCTCCGTCACGGTCGGCGGACGCTGGTACGACATCGAAGTTGACTTCGAAGGCAGCGCCAACTCGTCGTTCTTCAATCTCGGCCAAACTGATGACGCGCAGCGCGGCGGCACCAATATCTCGGCGCAGTTCGCCCCGGACAACACAGTAGGGGCACCGGACAAGGCAGCAACCGACGGCACGATCTTCAAGGCAACGCTGGACTGGCGCCCGATCGACGGCCAGATGTACTACCTGACCTGGTCCGAGGGTTTCCGCCCGGGTCTTCTCAACCGCCCAGGCGGTGCCGCGGGGCCGAATAATTTCACCGTGCCATTTGCGCTCGATACGGACGATGTCACGAATATCGAAGTGGGCATGAAAGCCGACTTCTTCGACAGCACGTTCAGGTTGAACGCCGCACTGTTCTTCGTGGACATCGAGCGACTGCAGACGACGATCTTCGACCCGAGCATCTCGAACCTGTTCTTCTCGGATAACGCGGCCGATGCAGAGGTGACGGGCCTCGAAGGCGACTTCAGCTGGCTGCCGGCCTTCTCGGACCGGCTCACATTCACGGGCTCGTTCTCGTTCCTCGACACCGAGATCACCAACGTGATCACGCCGACGAACGACGTCCGTGCCGGTGACGAGCTGGCATTTGCGCCCGAATTCCAGGGCACGCTGCGCGCTCGCTACGAATGGGATCTCAACTCGGGCTGGGCAGCACACATCATGCCGATGGTGTCCTGGTCGTCCGAGTCGTTCAGTGACGTCGTAACGATCAATCGTGACGAGATCGATAGCTGGACGATGTGGGGCCTGACGGCCGGCGTGGCCAATGAAAAATGGTCGTTCGAGTTGTTCGGCAACAATCTCTCGGACGAGCGTGCCGAGGTTGCGCGTAACTTCGTGTTCGACCGGCAGCGGGTAACATATGCGCCGCCCAGGACGATCGGGCTCAGGGCAAGCCTGAATTTCTGATCCATCCTCGGCGCCTTTGCTCATGATGGAACAATCCGTGGAGACAATCCGTCCGGTTCCTGATCTTGGTGCGATCCAGGAGAAGGTCGTTGCGAAGCGTTTCGACGACGCACTGACCGACCTTGCCGCAATACTCGAGGCCGAGCCCGAGAATCCCGATGCGCTCTACATGGCTGCCGTATGCTGTCGCTACACGCACGAATTCGAGTCGGCGCTCGGGCACATCGGGAATCTCAAGACCATCTCGCCCGAACACGGCCGTGCTCACCAGGAAGAGGCACACACTTACCGCGATATGGGGCGCCCCGACGATGCCCTGCTCGCCTACTCCCGTGCCTGCCGGATCAATCCCGCGCTGATTGCGAGCTGGCGGGGGCAGCTGGAGATACTTCGCAGAAAAGGCCTCGAACAACAGGCCGCACAGGTCACGGCGCAGCTCGAAGCGCTGCGGGCTTTGCCGCAGCCGCTGCTGGCCGTGCTCGACCTTGTCTCGCAGCGCAAACTGATCAAAGCGGAAGAACTCTGCCGACAGTTTCTTCAGAAAGTGCCGCATCACGTCGAGGGCATGCGGCTGCTCGCCGATATCGGTGCACGCCTCGGGGTCCTCGACGATGCCGAGTTCCTGCTCGAAAGCGCGCTGAAATTCGAGCCCGACAACAAGCGCGTTCGGATCGATTACATCCAGGCGCTGCGCAAGCGGCAGAAGTTTGCTGCCGCGCTGGAGCAAGCCAGGTTGTTGCTGGACACCGCGCCCGACAATCCGCAGTTCAAATCACTGTACGCGATCGAGAGCATGCAGACCGGCGATTACGACACGGCGTTGTCGACCTTCGACGAGATTCTCGCACAGCTTCCCGCCGACCCTGTCACGCTGACGTCCAAGGGACATGCGCACAAGACCTGCGGCGATTACGAGGATGCCGTCAATGCCTACCAGGCGGCGATCAGCAGCACGCCGCATCATGGCGAAGCTTATTACTCGCTGGCCAACCTCAAGGTCTACTCGTTCAGCGATGCCGAGATCGAAGAGATGCATGCGCAGGAGCACAACAGCAACCTGTCGCACATGGACCGTGTCCATCTGAATTTTGCGCTGGGCAAAGCCTACGAGGACAAGGGCGACTTCGCGACGTCCTTCCGCTACTACGAACAGGGCAACCGGCTGAAGAAGTTCCAGACCACCTACAAAGCGGAACAGATGACGCAGGATCTGAAAGCCCAGCGGGACGTCTGCACGGCGGAGCTTTTCCAGCGGCGATCGGGCTGCGGCCATGATGCGCCGGATCCGATTTTCATCGTCGGCCTGCCCCGCGCCGGATCGACGTTGCTCGAGCAGATCCTGTCGTCGCATTCGCAGGTCGACGGCACGCTCGAGCTGCCGAATATCCTGTCGCTGTCACAACGGCTGCGACGCAGGGCGCGACAGGAAGGCACAACGGAGTATCCGGGCATTCTGAACGAGCTGTCGGACGAAGAACTCGACGCCTTCGGCAGGGAATTCATCGACGATACCCGCATACATCGCCAGGGCGCAGCGTTCTTCATCGACAAGATGCCGAACAACTTCCGGCACATCGGCCTGATACACCTGATTTTGCCGAACGCGAAGATAATCGACGCGCGCCGCCATCCGATGGCCTGTTGCTTCAGCGGCTACAAGCAGCTGTTCGCAGAGGGCCAGGAATTTACCTACGACCTCTCGGATGCGGGCCAGTATTACCGCGATTACGTCGAGCTCATGGATCACTGGGACGCCGTCCTGCCGGGCAAAGTCCTGCGTGTGCAGTACGAAGATGTGGTGAGCGACACGCCGGCACAGGTGCGCCGCATCCTCGATTACTGCGGCCTGCCCTACGAGGATGCCTGCGTCGATTTCTACGAGACGAAGCGGTCTGTCCGTACGCCCAGTTCCGAGCAGGTCAGGCAACCGATATACACAAGCGGTCTCGACCAGTGGCGTAATTTCGAGCCGTGGCTCGAGCCGCTCAAATCGGCATTGGGGCCGATCCTCGATCGTTATCCGATCCCCGCGCCGGCTGAAAGTCCGAGGAGCTGATCTTGGAAGACGAAAATATAGGCGAACACGATCCCGAAGAAATCGGCCACGAGATCGGCGAGCACAATATCGAGGTACTCGGCCTCGATATTCACAATCCCGTCTTCGCGATCTCGGCCTTTCTTTCTATCGGGCTCGTCATCCTGACCATGCTCTTCCAGGAACAGGCCGCGGTCATTTTCGGCAATCTCAGGGTCTGGATCACGTCTGCCTTCGACTGGTTTTTCATGATCGTCGCGAATATTTTCGTGCTGTTCGGGCTGGGTCTCGCTATCTCGAAGCTCGGCCGCGTTCGACTTGGCGGACCCGACGCGAAACCGCGATACGGCTACCCGGGGTGGCTCGCGATGTTGTTCGCGGCGGGCGTCGGCATAGGCCTCATGTTCTTCGGCGTACTGGAACCCGTTACCCATACTCTGAATCCGCCGCTGGGCATAGATCCCGCTGATACGGAAGCCGCACGGGCGGCCGGCATGTCGTCGGCGATCTACCACTGGGGCCTGCACGCCTGGGGCATCTACGCCATCGTCGGCCTGTCGCTCGCATTCTTCTGTTTCAACCGGCAGATGCCGCTGACCCTGCGTTCTGCGTTCTTCCCGTTGCTCGGGACGCGCGTGTGGGGGCCGTTCGGGCACTTCGTGGACACGGTCGCCGTGCTTGCCACGCTGTTCGGCCTGGCGGTGTCACTGGGTTTTGGTGCCGAGCAGATTGCGGGGGGGCTGAACTACCTGTTCGGCATTCCGGCGAATAACTTCGTCAAGATCGTCCTGATCATTGTCATCATCAGCATAGCGCTGGCGTCGGTCGTGGCCGGCCTCGACAAAGGCGTCAAGCGGCTTAGCGAGCTCAACATGGTCCTGGCCGGGCTGCTGATGCTGTTCGTCATCATTGCCGGACCAACGCTCGTGATCTTTGCGACCATGGGCAACGCCGTCGTGGATTATCTGTATCATTTGCCCGGCCTGAGCAACTGGATAGGGCGCAATGACGACGCCTTCTTCCACGGCTGGACGACGTTTTACTGGGCGTGGTGGATCGCGTGGTCACCGTTCGTGGGTATGTTCATCGCGCGCGTCAGTTATGGCAGAACCGTACGGGAATTCATCACGTGGGTGCTCATTATTCCGACCGTCATCGGCATCCTGTGGATGTCGACGTTCGGCGGTACGGCACTCGACCAGTTATTCAGCAACGGCTACATGGGCGTCGCCGATTCGGTTCCGGAACTCGCACTTTTCAAGATGTTGGAACAACTGCCCTTCACCGGCATCGTATCGACGATCAGCGTGTTCCTGATCGCGATCTTCTTCGTAACTTCAGCCGACTCAGGCTCGCTCGTCATGGATATCATCACCGCCGGCGGCAAGCTCGACGCTCCGGTTCAGCAGCGAGTATTCTGGTGCCTGCTGGCGGGCATGGTCGCCATCGCGCTGATGCTCGGGGGCGGCATGGCGTCGCTCCAGGCGCTGACCATCTCGGTCGGACTGCCGTTCGGCGTCGTTCTGCTGCTCATGTGCCTGGGGCTGCTCAAGGGGCTGCGTGAAGAGCAACACGATATTTGAGTGTCGTCAGTCCAGGTTCGGCAGTCCATGCAGGGCGATCACGTAGTAGCTGACGATGCCGAGAACTTCCTCATTTTCGATGACCGGCGCGTGGCTGATGCCGAAGTTGTCGAACAAGCGGGCGCAGTAGCGAATATTCATGTCCGGTCTCACCGAGATGACCGGCTTGGCCATTATCTCGTAGACATTGACCCGTTCCGGCGCGCGGTCTTTCGCGATGACCTGCTTCGCTATGTCGGAGAATAACAGCATCCCGTATTCGTCCTGTTCATCGCGTTTTTCGACCATTAAAACCGTGGCTTTCACGCGCTTCATGATGCGCATCGCTTCCAGGACGTCTGTACGGCCCGCAATGAACGTAACTTCCTTGCGCATCACGTCGCGAACGGGCACCCAGGCTAGCTGGTTCATAACTGTTCCTCCACTAATTCGGCCAGTTCTTCCGCCTGGCGCATGACGCCGATGGCGTCTTCCACGTCGAGCTGTATGGCAAGTCCCGTACCGGGCTTCTCGTCGAACTCCCCGACAGAACCGATCTTTTCAAGGATATGGCGCGACAAATGACGCTCCACGAGCAGCATGACGACGTCTGTCTGACTGACGAGCGACAAGCCGAAGAAACTTCTGTGCCCTTCGAAGCCTTCGCCGCGCGCATGATTGATAACCGTACAGCCCGTCGCCCCTGCTTCGCGAGCTGCCTCGATGATAGCTGTGGTCTTCGAGTCTTCCACGAAGACGATTAGTAACTTGAACTGCATCAGACTACCTCCTTAGAAGTCGATTCTGCCCCATTTCGTCTTTCCGGTTTGCGGTGGCCTGCAAATCGCTCACGGAGCGCAGACAGCTGCGCATACGCCAGGACCGAAATAATGGGAAACAGGCTTGCGAACGCAACGAGGCCGAATCCGTCGAGCAACGGACTTCGGCCGGGCACGGTTTCCGCCAGGCCGAGCCCGAGCGCCGTGACCAGCGGCACCGTAACCGTTGAGGTCGTGACACCGCCGGAGTCGTAAGCGAGCGGAATGATCAGCCGCGGCGACCAGATGGTCTGTATGACGACCACGATGTAGCCGACGAGAATAAAAGCCTGCAGCGGCAGGCCCGTAATTATCCTGAAGCAGCCGAGACTCACGCCGACCGCGACGCCGAGAGCCACCGCGACGCGCAGTCCCCAGACGTGGATCGCGCCGCCGGACGTCTCGTTGGCCTTCATCGCTACCGCGAGCAGTGCCGGTTCGGCGATGGTGGTTGCAAAACCGATGGCGAAGGCAAACACATACACCCAGGAATAGTTGCGCCAGTGAAAATCGAGCGTTTCGGCTCCTTTCATCAGAAATTCCGGGTGCGTGAGCTGCTCCGCCATGAGCCGGCCGAGCGGGAAAAGCGCCTGCTCGAGCCCTACGAGGAACAGGCCGAGGCCGAGTATCGTGAATACGAGTCCCGCGACCAGGCGCCGCGCGTCTCGTACCGGCTGCCGGATCACGAACAGCTGGAAGAAGATAATGAACAGCACGATCGGCAGCACGTCTGCCGACGTTGACAGGATCGTCTTCAGTCCGGAGCTCATCATATCCATGCAATGATGCTCCCGTAGGCCATGACGAAAATCATCGGCGTCAACGAGGCGAACGCGATCAGGCCGAAGCCGTCCGTCATCGGGTTGCGATCACGCAGTGACGAGGCCATCCCCACGCCGAGCGCCGTGACCAGCGGCACCGTGACAGTCGAGGTCGTGACGCCACCCGAGTCATACGCGATGCCGACGATCTCCGGCGGAGCAACGACCGTCATCGCAATGACCGTGGCGTACCCGCATATGATCATCAGAGGCAACGACCAGCCAAGCAGTATGCGGAGCACGCCGACCAGCAGCGCCGTGCCGACCGACAACGCGACCGTAATGCGCAGACCAAGGACGTATCGCGACATGTCCGCCGCCGTATCCCCTATCGCACCCGCCCCGGCCGCAATCTGGGCCGCTTCCTTGGCAACTGCGGTCAATGCCGGCTCCGCGACTGTGGTACCGAAGCCGAGCAGGAACGAAAACGTCAACAACCAGAATACGCTGCCCTTGCGGGCCAGCGCGTGGGCGAGCGACTCGCCGATGGGGAACAGCGCGAGCTCGAGACCATAGACGAACAGTGTCAGCCCCAGCAGCACCAGTACGGCACCGCTTGCCAGCGCCAGCGCATTGTCGATGGGCTGCTTGAGAATGAAGTACTGGAAGAACCCGATCACGATGACGATCGGTGCGAGATCGCGAACACTGCCGAAGACATGCTTCCAGATGGATCGAAGAAACTTGGTCATCGTCAGCGCGCGAGTCCAGCGAAGTGTTCTACGGCAACAGTGTACCCGATGCGAACCAATCGATGAGCGACCCGATGCCCTCGGGCTGCTTCTCCGGTCTCAGAACAGAGCCTTCGTCAGGGTATTGAAGAAACGTTCGAAGCTCAGACCGATTCAAGGAATGTCGCGATAGCATCGACCGCCTCCTGTTCGTCGAGCAGGGGCGCGTGTCCACGGTCGCTGACGGGCACGATTTTCAGGTCGGGCTTGCGTTCGCGCATCCTGGCGATGATCGGCTCGGTCAGAAGGTCAGACAACACGCCGTGGATGAGCAACGTTGGCACGCCGGCGAGATCATCGAACATTGCCCACGGGTCGATGTCGAGACCGGAGACTCCTTCGCGCGCCGCATGGCCGACATTGCGGTCGAAATTCAGGTCGAATCTTCCGTCGTCCAGCTGCCGGTAGGTCGTTTCGGTGTAAAACTGCCATTGCTGGTCGTTCCAGTCGGGATAAGCGATGGAATACACCGATTTCGCCTGTTCGATTGCCTCCGCCAGGGTGCCGACGACCTCGAGGCGTCCTGCCGTTGCGGTGATCCGTGCGATCCCGCGCGGATCGGCCTCCGGACCGATGTCATTCATCACGGCGGCGGCGATACGACCTGGACTCTGGTGGTTCAACAGCATTGCCATCCAGCCGCCGAGCGACGTGCCGATAACGACTGTCTCTTCGACCCCGAGGGTATCGAGCAACTGCCACAGGTCCTCGGCATATTGCCGCGGATGGTAGTTGCGCCATTCCGGATCATGCTGGGACTTGCCACGGCCGCGAAGATCGGGGCAGATGACGCGCCGCGTCTCGCCGATCCGCATCGCCAGCGACGAGAAATCGCGGCAGTTGCGCGTCAGGCCGGGCAGACACAGCACGGGCGGTCGCGCGGCCGGATTCGGGTAGTCACGGCAGTAGAGACGCACGCCGTCCGCTGCCACGACATAGTGCTCCTCGTACGTCTTGTCCGCTGCGTCAGTCAGCACGAGGTTTCGGTCGCGGTCTGTCATGCAGGCACAAAAAAACGGGCGACGGAAGTTTCCGTCGCCCGCTGTGACACAGATCCAATCAAACTATCTGGGGGGGGAATCAGGCAGACTTCTTGACGGCCTTTACGACATTCTCCTTGGTCGCTTCCTGCAGCTCTTCCTTTGCGGTCGATGCAGCTGCAGACAGCAGGTCGATGTATTCCTTGGTACGACCCTCGACGACCTTGCCAAATGCCGAAGCGTTGTCCATCTGCTTGTTGAAGAACTCCTCCGGCTCTGCAACCTTCGTTGCCAGCCGCGCCTGCTCGACGGTGAAGTCGACGACGTCGTTCATCACGGCGAGATTGTAACGAGCGAACTTCTCCCAGCTGTCGACACCTGCGGCGCTCTTGGCCTGCAGCTTCTCGACGGCATCCTTCTGGTACTGCGTAAACTGGTCGAGCTGTTCGGTGAACTGCTTCTGGATGTCGATCATGATGGTTTACTCCTGTTGGGGACTTTGTTGCGGTGCAGTATAACGTCCGTCTTGTTGCGTTGCAACATTTTTTTTCGATTTTTGGGAGTCCGCCTTTATCCTTTTTAAAACAGTTAGTTAGCGTTTGCACAGTTAATGCTGGCCAGCGTTGGATGCCGGAATCTGCGCAATTAAGCCTGTATGCACCGCAAGATCAGCCGAACACATTCAGGCCGGGCGCGTCGCGCAGCGGCTTGTAGCCTGCCTTCGGCTTGCCCATCGACGGCGCTTTGCGGCGCCCGCTGCTACGGGCGTCCAGCCACGCGTCCCATTCCGGCCACCAGGACCCGTCCACCAGTTCGTTCCGGGCCCGCCACTGGTCCGGACCGGTATACAGATCGCCCGGCTCGCGCGTCGCGATCCAGTGCTTGCGCCGAGGATGGTCCGGACCGCAGGCGATGCCGGCATTGTGGCCGCCGGTCGTGAGCGCGAAAGTCATCTCGCTGTTGTTCATGAGCCGCATGACTTTGTAAACCGATTTCCAGGGCGCGACATGGTCCGTGGCGGTTCCCAGCACGAATGTGGGGACCTGTATATCGCCGACGCACACTGGCTTGCCGTTGACCTCGTAACGGGCTTCGGCCAGGTTGTTCTCCATGTAGCAGTTGCGCAGGTATTCCGTGTGCATCTTGTAGGGCATGCGCGTCCCGTCTTCGTTCCAGGCCATCAGGTCGTTGAGACTGCGATCCTTGCCCAGCAGGTAGCGCTGGAACGCCGGATCGTAGACCAGGTCCGATACGCGCAATGACGCGAACGCACCCGTCATGTTTTCCATGCCGAGGTATCCCTGCCTGCGCATCAGCGCCTCGAGGAACGCAAATGTTCCCTCGCCGAGCATGGTCATGATCTCACCCGCTTCACGGAAATCGACCTGGGCGGCGAACAGCGTCATGGTCTTGAGGCGGTCGTCGCGCTCACGCGCCATGTAGGCCGCCGCGACCGACAACAGCGTACCGCCGAGACAGTAGCCAACGGCATGGATCTTGCGCTTTGCGACGATCGTGCTGACTGCATCGATTGCGTTCAGTACGCCATCGTGCAGGTACTCGTGCATGCCGAGGTCGCGGTCATTTTCGTCCGGGTTTTTCCAGGACATGATGAACACCGTCTTGCCCTGGCTGACCAGGTACCGCACGAGCGAGTTTCGCGGCGACAGGTCGAGTATGTAGTACTTCATGATCCACGCAGGCACGATCAAGACCGGCTCCGCGGCGACTTCCTCGGTCTGCGGCTTGTACTGGATCAGTTCGAAAAGCCGGTTCTGATACACGACCTTTCCGGGCGTGATGGCAATGTCCTTGCCCACGACGAATTCTTCGAGGCCCTGGGGCAGCTCGCCGCTGCGCTTGCGTCTCATATCCTCCGCAAGGTTTCGTATGCCGCGCTTCAAATTCGCACCGCGCTCTTCCTTTGTCGTGCTGATGAACTCCGGATTGGTCACCGGCAGATTCGCCGGCGATGCCATCTCGACGACCTGGTTCGCGAGGAAGCTCACAAGTTGCTCGTGATCCTTGCTGACGCCGTCCACGCCGGTCGTCGCTTCGGCAACCAGCGCCTTGGCAAGCCGGTGCCCGTGAGCGAAGACGTTGAACGGCCACCGCTGCCAGTCCTCCGAGAGCATGCGGCGGTCCTGGATCGCCGGCAATCCCTCGGTATCGCGCTTGACGACCTTGCTGTTGATACTGGCCAGCTCCACCCCGTTGCGCGCCACGCTTTCGGCCAGCGACAGCAATTTGCCCGGCGACAGCATAAGGTGCCCTGCCCAGTCCACGACGGCTGCAGCTACGTCGACCGGAGAGACGCCGCGGGTGGCTACGGCCATCTGACCGCGCACCCGGTGATCGATCTCGCGCGCTTTCTCGGGCGCCAGCAGTCGTTTTTTCGCGTTTTCGTCAGTCATCGTCTTGCTTCGCTTTGGTTTCCAGAAATGCTTTCTGCATCGCCTGCCAGGCCTCCATGTTCTGCTTCGCAACGTCCGTCATGACGGCAAAGGGTCCACTCGTGATCATCTCCTGCATCTGTTCCTGCAGTGTCGATTGCTGCTGCAGGAAGGAGTCGAAACTCTGCTGCAGGTAGCTGCCGAGCATGCCCTGCATGGGATGATCGTAAAATCGGATTATCTGCGTCAGCATCTGGTCGGATAGCACGGGCTGCCCGCCCAGCTCCTGTTCCGCCACGAGCTGCAATAGCACACTGCGCGTGATGTCGTCGCCACTACCTTCGTCGACAATGCGCACGTCTTCCCCGGACGCGATCAGCTTGCGCACATCTTCCTTGTTGATGTGACGGCTCGCCTCCGTATCGTAAAGGCGCCGGTTAGCGTACTTGCGAATAATTCGTGGCTTGGACATCGCCATAACCGCCAGAGCTTGTTTGTTGCGTTGCAGCATAATAACAGTAGTTCGGCGATCACGGTAGCACGCGATCAGCTCGGGCACTTCGTCGGCGGCGGCCTGATGTTCGCCGCGGACTGTAACCGCGACCGTCGAATACGTATTCTGAGCGTCCTGCTGCGGGCCGAGAGCACCTCTTTTCCGCTCCGGCGCGTTTTTTCGGTCAGATATCGGGCACAGCCATGAGAATGAATACCAAATCGCCGGGCTATCGCGCCTACGTCATGTTCATTCTCGTCGTTGTCTATACCTTCAATTTCATCGACCGCCAGATCGTGGGTATCCTCGCCGTACCGATCAAGGCTGATCTCAATCTCACCGACACCGAGTTAGGCCTCATGGGTGGCCTGGCGTTCGCGCTTTTCTACACCGGCCTCGGCGTCCCGGTGGCGATACTCGCCGACCGCTGGAAGCGCACCTGGATCATGACCGCAGCACTCACCATCTGGAGCGCCATGACCGCTGTTTGCGGACTCGCAACCAGTTTCTGGCAGTTGTTTTTCGCTCGGCTCGGCGTTGGCGTTGGCGAAGCCGGCGGGGTCGCGCCGGCCTACTCGCTGATCTCGGATTATTTTCCCTCGCACCAGCGGGCGCGCGCACTCAGCGTGTATTCGTTCGGCATACCTATCGGCGGCGCGCTGGGAATCATATTCGGCGGCTACATCGCGTCGAAGATCGACTGGCGTTTCGCCTTCTTCGCGGTCGGTATCGCAGGCATCCTGGTTGCGCCCATCTTCAAACTGACGGTGGCGGAACCCCCGCGGGGCCAGTACGACGTCAAGGGGCCGGACGCCCCGTCACCCACCCTGGTCCAGATCATCCAGCTGCTCAGGCAAAAACCGAGTTTCTGGTTCATCTCGCTGGGTGCCGCAGCCTCTTCGATGATGGGCTACGGCCTGTTCTTCTGGCTGCCCTCGTTTTTCGTGCGCAGTTTCGGCCTGGAATTGCTCGAGGCCTCGCTGGTGTTCGGGTCGATTCTGCTGATCGGCGGCATCGCGGGCACCTGGGCGGGAGGCTACATGGCGGACCGTTTCGGTGCCGGGAAGCGAAGCAATTACGTCATTATTCCGGCTATCGCGTTCCTCGCTACGGTGCCCTTGTACATCCTGGCGATCCTGTCGCCGAACCTGACGATAACTTTTTTTGCGTTGTTGATCCCGACGGGCCTCGGCCTCGCCTGGCTGGGCCCGGTTTTGTCGGCGATCCAGCATATCGTGCCGCCTACGATGCGCGCTACGGCATCCGCCATCTTCCTGTTCATCAACAACCTGATCGGCCTCGGTGCCGGCACAGTCGCGCTCGGCCTGATCTCGGACAATCTCGAGGCCCGTTTCGGGGACGACTCGCTACGTTACGCCATAGTGAGCGGCACGAGCTTCTACCTGATCGCTGCTATTCTTTTCCTCGCAAGCGCGAAGCGGCTCGCCAAAGACTGGGAAGAATGAGCGCAACAGTCGTGAGCAACACGAGCACCGGTAACAACAACTTTCTCGCAGGAGGAAGCGCGATAGTCACGGGATCGACAAGATCGCGGCACTCGTGATCTGCCTCTGCAGCGACTCCGCCGCATCGATCACGGGCGCAATAATGCCTATTGACGGCGGCTGGTCGGCCCAGTAAATCGCCCTAGGCGGATGCGATATTCGCGTTCAGCCTGAAGAGGTTTGCCGGGTCGTACTTCTTCTTCACCTTCAACAGCCGCGGGAAGTTGCCCTGGTAGTTGTTGTTCACGAACTGCTGCGCCTGGTTGGCAACGTC
>JAACFJ010000078.1 GCA_009937505.1 Gammaproteobacteria bacterium | reverse complement strand
CCTTGCCGGTCTTGAGGTTCTTGATCCTGACGCGATTGAAGGCCTGGCCCTTGCCAGGCTTGACGAACTCGTTCTCGACAATAATGCAGGGGTCTTTGTCGATCAGGATCTTGAGCCCTGAGCGAAATTCATTGGTGCTGTAGCTTGCCATTGGGGTTTCCGGGGTTTTCGGCGAGGCGCCATTCTACAGAAAAAATCCCGGCTTGAACCGGCGCCCGGCAGGCGCTCGGGTCATTTGTCTCCCTCATGGCTCGCTGCGCTTCGCTCGCTGCGCTTTACTTCGGTCGACAATCGCCCCGGACGCCTATCCCGGGCAGTCCTTGCCGGTCCTGGTCGCGAATCCCGAACCCTTCCCGCGGTCGACAGACGTCCCCGGCGCCCGCGCCCTCTGCAGCATCCGGTTGTCGGCGCGGCGGCGGGTGTTTGTTCGAGCGTCGTGCGGAGCGCAGCGAAGCAGGACGCCCGAGCAAGCGCAGAACGATCCGAGCGAGCCAGGGACGGCGGGCGAGGTTAAGCGAAAACATATGCCCTCTGCCGCGCCATCGCCATTTATCCGGCCCCGGGAACGATCCGGATCCTGAGCGGTGGTTTGGCGCGGGAGGGGTGCCGAACCTAGAACCGGGTCACAGTATGGTAAATCGTCGACGGCTAGTCTGGGAGCATCGCTAAATCCGGCATTTTTAACAAAATATGGATATCCGGAACGAAGTCCGGAGGCACGCAAGGACCGCGCATTGAACGACCGCCACAGCATTTCGATCGCCGTGTTGTCCCAGGATCAGGACGACGTGGCGCTCATCAACGGCACGCTCCGCGACGGTGGGCATGCCGCGCATTGCCACTGGATTGACCGACCCAGCAAACTCGACGACACCCTCTCGGCAGAGCAGGTCGAACTCATCATCGTCAACAGCGACCGTTATTCCGAAGGCATACGCCAGATCATCAAGCAGAAAGATCGTTTCAACCCGGAAGTCCCCGTGATCGCGCTCCGCAAGGAGGCCGACGAGAGCACCATCCAGGAAGCCATGCGCAACGGCGCCTGCGACCTCGTTTCCATCGGCCTCCGGAATCGACTGCAGTCCGTGGTTACCCGCGAACTGCGCGCGTTGCGCGCCGAGCGTGCCCTGAATTCGACGATCGCCTCTGCCAGCGAATACAAGCGCCAGATCCGCGACTACATGCAGTCTTCCAGCGCCGCCATTGCCCTCGCCCACGAAGGCATAGTGATCGAGGCCAACGACGCCTGGCTCAAGTTGTTCAAATTCGCCAGCACCGAAGAGGTCAAGGGCCTGCCACTCATGGACAGTTTCGACTCCCAAAGCCACGCGGCGCTGAAGGGTGCAATCAACGCCGCTATCAACGGCAAGTGGGCCAAGGACGAGAAACTGAAGGTCAAGCCGCATCTCGACGTCGGTCCTCGCGGGGAGCTGGAACTGGAATTCCAGCGCATGGATTTCGACAGTGTGCCGTGCGTTCACGTTCGCATTGCCCCGCAGGACGATTCGAAGAACGAACCGACCGCGCTGGTACACGATGCTCTGAAGCGGGACCCGACGACGCTCTTCTACCACCGTGCGCAGTTCGTAGAGCGACTCGGCAAGCGCCTCAAGCGCAAGCCGAAGTCCGGCCTGCATGTGCTGGCGTACGTAAAGATCGACAAGTTTGCCGAAGTGCAGAAGAAGATCGGCATCCTGGAGTCCGAAGAAGTGCTGGCACAGTTTGCCGAGGAAATGCGCAAACGCATGCACCCGCGCGACGTGGCGGGTCGCTTCGAAGGCACATCGTTAATGGTGCTTCTCGAGCGTGGCAATGCCCGGGACGGCCAGGTATGGGGCAGGCAGCTCGCCAAGCATATGAGTAAGACAACGTTCGACGTCGGCGAGAAGTCGGCGCAAATAACCTGCACGGTCGGCGTCTGTGCCGTAACCGACGTCTTCAGCAACCTCGAAGAACTGGTAACCGCAACGGTGGATGCCTACGAGCTTGGCAAGGCTGCCGGAGGCAACACCTGTTTCCTGAACGAGTCGGCGCACGAGGACACGAAGCAGAAGGAATTCGACGCGATCTGGGCCAAGCGGCTGAAGTCGGCACTGATGGACGATCGCTTCATGCTGGCACAGCTGCCGATCGCCGGGTTGCGGCGCGACTCGATCGAGATGTACGACCTGCTTGTGCGCATGGTCGATGAACAAGGCAACCCGATATTGCCATCGGAATTCATTCCGGCGGCGGAACGCAACAACATGATGAAGAATGTCGACCGCTGGATGATCAAGGCCGCGATCGATTTCTGTGAGCAGAGCAGCGCCGACCGTGTTTTCGTGAGGCTGTCTCGGCAGTCGATCGTCGACAAGGGCACCATCGGCTGGATGCAGCGTGAATTCGATGCGCGCAACTTCGATTGCTCGAGGCTGGTGACGCAGCTGCCGGAGCGCGATGCGGCCCGGCACATCAAGCAAACGCGCGCCATCGTAAGCAAGCTGAAGAAACTCGGCGTCGGATTCGCGCTCGAGCACTACGGCATCGACCAGGAACGTTTCCAGATCCTCGATATCCTGAAACCGGACTACATCAAGATCGACGGCGAACTGATGCACACGTTGATGACCGACTCTGGCATGCAGGAGGCTGTGCAGCGCATCGTGGCTGCCGCCGCAAAGAGAGATATCAAGTCGATCGCCGAGCGCGTCGAAAACGCCAACGCCATGGCGGTTCTGTTCCAGCTCGGACTCGATTACATGCAGGGACACTATGTTCACGAGCCCGAGGTCGTGCTGCAGGACAAGACCGACAGCGTCAAGAAGATGACGCTTGAGGAACTGGCTGCAGCCAACGCGGGCTGAACAATTGACGGAGAGTGTGACGGCCATCACACATTCGGACTGAAACCACCGGTTACGGGCTTTTTTTACAAAAAACGTCGAATCGGCGCGTAGACGGAACGGCACGGTGTTCGTAACCTGAACGCCGCGCCAGAGTACTGAGGTACGAGCAGTGAAGACACGAAAGAATTCGCACAAAGTGCCGGGCAAGCACCGGTTCAGGGCGGGCAAGGCAGCGCTACCGGCGCTCGTTGCTGCAGGAGGCGGACTCGCCGTCGGCTCCGCGGCCGCGCTCGAACTCGGTGAACTCCAGGTGCAGTCCACGCTCGGCCAGCCGCTGCGCGCGAGCATCGCCTACGCGCTCAGCCCGAATGAAATCATCGAGGATCACTGTGTGGCCGTACGCTCCGGTAGCCGCGATCTACCGGGCCTGCACAACACGAGCGTAAGCGTATCGAAGGGCGTCATTTCGATTTCCGGCCAATCGCCCGTCATGGAGCCGATGTTGTCGGCCAATCTCGTGGTCGACTGCCCGTATTCGGCGCACGTGAGCCGCAGCTACCTGTTGTTCATCAACCCGCAGGATCGGCCGGTGACGGTGGCGAATTCGTCGACCGCGGCCGCTACCGCTGCAACAGCGCCGGCCGAGCGCCGCTCGGCTGCGCCGCGACCGGTAGTGTCAACAACACCCATCTCGCAGGACTCGCGCTACCTGGTGCAGCGCGGCGATTCGCTGTCCGGCATCGTGCAGCGCCTGGAAAACCGTAATGTCGCTACCGCGGACGCGATGGGCGCGATCGTCAACGCGAACCCGGGCGCATTCATCAACGGTAACCCGGACAGGCTGAAAGCCGGCAGCTGGCTGGATATCCCGTCGTTCGCCGGCGGTGTCGCTCCAGCCACCGCGGTTACGCCGCCCGCAGCGCCAGTCGCCCCGGCGGGGCCGCGAGGCGATGACGGCGCCGTGGCGCAGGCGTCGAGTGGCGCCAGTCTTTACCAGGGCGCCGAAACCCTTGAACAGGATGCAAGCAAACAGATTCCCGCGACCGAATTCCTGCCCGAGCTGCCGGAGCCCGAGGTCACTGAACCGGTCGAGACGGCCATTGGCGCGAGCGAGGAATCTGCCGCGGACGAGGCTGCCGCAGAAAGCGATTACTCGGCCGCCTACGCCGACCTCGTTGCCGGCGACGTAGTGGTCAACGAACCCGTCGCCGCTGAACCGCCGCCTGCCGAGCCGGCAGCCGCGCCCGCCAGGGTCGTCAATCCAAGTGCCGGCACGCGCATCGTCGGGTCGCCCCAACCTGCCGGATCGTCGTGGAACTGGCTCATCTGGGCCACCGTCGCGCTGATCTCGGCGTTCGGCTCCTACCTCATGTTCTGGCCAAGGCTTCGCGAGCGTTTTGGCTCGAAGCCTGTCGGCACCGATGAGCGCGTGCCGCCACGGTCCGAGCACAGCGCACCCCACGTGGCGCCCATTTCCGTGCCCGAGTCCGAGATGACCGTGCAGGAGATACAGCCGGCCTACGACAACGTCGATTTCGATTTGTCGGACGATTCCCCGACCGAGGAAAACCTTGCGCTCGACGCAGACCTCCTTGACGGAACCGGTTTCGACGACTCCGAAGACGTCGACGTCAACCGGGATTTCGGTTTCGCGGCCACGATGGATCTCGACATGGAGCTTCCGGAGAATGCTGCCGCCGAAGACCCGTCGCCGGAGACGGATATCATCCCGCCGCCGGAAAGGCCTGAGGAAGAGCTCGTTGTCGACAGCGAGGTTCTGCCGGAAGAGGATGAGGACGAATACGACATCTCGATGATTGTCGACGCAACCAAGATGCCGGACCCGGCCGAGGTGACCGAGCGCGACCTCAAGGCGGTACCGATCGAAGACACCGGTCAGACCCTGATCAACGACGACTACACGATCGTCGATGAAATCGCCCAGGACATTCTCGAGCAGGATTACGAGGACGAAATGAGTGCAACCCAGTTGCTGAATGCCGAAATCGAAAAGGCCGCATCGGATCTTGCGGACAGTCTCGGTGAGGACGATGGCGCTGGCGAGCCTGTCGCCTCTGATGATGACGATGCCGGCAAGGTCTTCGGTTCGGAAGACGATACGTCGATCGAGATGCAGCTGACGAACCTGTCGGAACTCGACCTGACGGCGACACTCGAAGCTCAGAATGACGAAATGAGCGACGATCTCGACGTGACGGCCAACATCGACGCCGAGGACAAGACCGTCGAAATGCCGCGCGACAAGGACGGCACCCGGGCCCGCTAGCCGCCCTGAATCCGCTCAACGCGAGGCGCGCTGCTGCCGCGTCCTACCCCCGCTCGCATTCGATTGCTCGGGCGCCTGAAAAAATCCTATTCGGGTTTGATGCCCACGAGGCGGTCGACGCTGCGCCAGCCGCGCGGCAGCAACGCGCCGCGCAGTGCCCGTTCACCGTAATAGGGCTCCGAATCATCCCACCTGATGGTCATGATGCGTTTGCCGGAATAGACCTGCAGGTCGCCGTCCTCGGGAACGACCGTGGCGGCAATCATTCGCTCCTCGCCGCCCTGGTATCTCTTGCCGGGAATATTGACCAGCTTGTTGCCTTTGCCCTTGGCGAGTTCCGGCAGTTCGTCCATCTCGAACATCAGCAGCCGGCCGATGGAACTGACCGCAGCGATAAGGCATTCAGTATCCCGGGGAACGGGCGCGGGCACCACTGCCTTGCCGCCTGCCGGCACGCGCAGTATCGCCTTGCCGGCCTTGTTCCGTGACACCAGGTCTTCGAGCTTCGCGACAAAACCGTAACCGGCGTCGCTGGCGAGCAGGTACTTCTGCTCATTGTCGCCGATCATCGCGCCGCAGAACTCGGCGCCATCCGGGGGCTTGAACCGCGAAGACAGCGGCTCGCCCTGCCCGCGTGCGGAAGGCAGCGTGTGCGCCATCACGGAATAGACGCGCCCTGTGCTGTCGATGAACATCGCCAGCTGGTTGCTGCGCCCCTGAGCGGACGCAAGAAACCCGTCGCCGGACTTGTAGCTCAGCGACGTGGCATCGACATCATGGCCCTTCGCAGCGCGTGCGTATCCGCGCTGCGACAGAATGACCGTCACGGGCTCACTCGCGACGAGCTGGGTCTCGTCCAGCGCCTGAGCGGCCTCGCGCTCGACGATCTCGGTGCGGCGCTCATCACCGTAGGTTTCCGCGTCCTCGAGAATTTCCTTCTTGATGAGCGACTTGAGCCGCGCCGCGCTTTTCAGCGTCTTCTCGAGCACGCCACGCTCTTCGTTGAGTTCGTCCTGCTCTCCACGGATCTTCATTTCCTCGAGCTTGGCGAGGTTACGCAGCCGCAGATTGAGGATGGCTTCAGCCTGGAGATCGGTGAGCTTGAAGCGCTTCATCAGCACGGGCCTGGGCTCGTCTTCCGTACGGATGATCTTGATGACCTCGTCGATGTTGAGGTAGGCGACCAGCAGTCCGTCCAGGATGTGCAACCGGTCGGTAACGATCTGCAGGCGATGCTGCAGGCGCCGCTTCACGGTCTCGCGCCGGAACTTGAGCCACTCTTTCAGCATGTCCAGGAGGTTGAACATCCTCGGCCGGCCGTCGAGATCGATCACGTTCATATTGACGCGTACCGTACGCTCGAGCGAAGTCGTCGAGAACAGGTGCGACATCAGCTGCTCGACGTCGACACCCCGCTTCTTGCTGATTACGAGCCTGATGGGTTCCTCGTGATCTGATTCATCGCGAAGGTCGTCCACCTGGGGAAGCTTCTTGGCACGCATCTGCGTCGCGATCTGCTCCAGCACCTTGCTGCCCGATACCTGGTACGGCAGTGACCTGATAATGATGTCGCCGTTCTCGATCTTGTAGGAGGCCCGCAGCCGCAGTGTGCCGCCGCCTGTCGTGTAGATCTGCTTGATATCGGCGCGCGGCGAAACCATCTCGCCGCCTGTCGGGAAGTCCGGGCCTTTTATGTGCTTCATGAGCGCCGCGATAGTCGCCTTCGGCTCGTCCAGCAGGTGCACGAGCGCGCTCGCGACTTCTTTCAGGTTGTGCGGCGGCACGTCGGTCGAAAGGCCGACCGCAATACCGGTCGTGCCGTTCAGCAGCAGGTTGGGGAGCCGCGCCGGCAAGACCACGGGCTCGTTGAGCATGCCATCGAAGTTGGGAACCCAGTCGACCGTACCCTGCCCCAGTTCCTGCAGCAGGCTTTTCGCGTAGGGCGTGAGGCGCGACTCGGTGTATCGCATGGCCGCAAAAGACTTGGGATCGTCGGTCGATCCCCAGTTACCCTGGCCGTCGATGACCGGGTAACGGTATGAGAAGTCCTGCGCCATGAGCACCATCGCTTCGTAACAGGCGGAATCGCCGTGCGGGTGGAACTTGCCGATGACGTCGCCGACCGTGCGTGCCGACTTCTTGGGTTTGGAACCCGCCGACAGTCCAAGCTCGCTCATCGCGTAGATGATACGCCGCTGAACCGGCTTGAGCCCGTCGCCGATCTGCGGCAGCGCGCGATCGAGGATCACGTACATCGAGTAGTCGAGGTACGCCTTCTCGGTGTACTCCTTGAGCGACTGCTGTTCGACGCCTTCGAGATTCAGGCTGTTCTGCATGTCATCATTACCTCGGCCAGGCTACTCCGCGCTCTGGGCCCGGCGCACCAATTCATACTTCTGCCAAATTTCCTTTGCTCTCGAGCCAGTCGCGGCGATCTTTCGCGCGCTTCTTGGCCAGCAGCATGTCCATCAACTGGTCCGTCTTGTCGCGCGGATTGACGGTGAGTTGCACGAGGCGGCGCGTGTCGCGATTCATCGTCGTCTCCCGCAGCTGCGACGGGTTCATTTCACCGAGACCCTTGAAGCGGGTGACGGTAATCCTGCCGCGCATCTTCTCCGCCTCGATTCGATCGAGTATGCCCTTGCGCTCACTGTCATCGAGCGCGTAGAAGACTTCCTTGCCGACATCGATGCGATACAGGGGCGGCATCGCCACATAAACGTGCCCCGCCAGCACCAGTTCGCGGAAGTGACGCAGGAACAGGGCGCACAGTAGCGTGGCGATGTGCAGGCCGTCCGAATCGGCATCGGCAAGAATGCATATCTTGTAGTAGCGCAGTCCGTCCAGATTGTCGTTTGCCGGATCGACGCCGAGCGCGACGCTGATATCGTGGACTTCCTGCGACGCGAGAATCTCCGCGGCATCCACTTCCCATGTGTTGAGTATCTTGCCTCGCAGGGGCATGATCGCCTGCGTCGTCCGGTCGCGGGCCTGCTTCGCGGACCCGCCGGCGGAGTCGCCCTCTACGAGGAAGATCTCGCAAAGCTCCGGTTCCTGCGACGTACAGTCGGCCAGCTTGCCGGGCAAGGCAGGGCCGGAGACGATCTTCTTGCGGACAACCTTCTTGGCAGCCTTCAGCCGCTTCTGCGCCTTGACGATGGCGAGCTGCGCGAGCTGGTCGCCGGTCTCCGGGTGCTGGTTCAGCCAGATGGCAAAATTGTCCTTGATGATGCCCGCGATGAATGCCGCCGACTCCCTCGAAGACAAGCGCTCCTTGGTCTGTCCCGAGAACTGTGGATCCTCGAGCTTCGCACTGAGAACGAAATTCAGGCCGTCCCATACATCTTCGGGTGCGATCGACACGCCGCGCGGCAGCAGGTTGCGGAAGTCGCAGAACTCCCGTAACGCGTTCGTAAGGCCCGTGCGCAGCCCGTTGACGTGAGTGCCACCCTGAGGCGTCGGGATCAGGTTAACGTAACTTTCCGTTACGGCCTGGCCGCCCTCGACGGCCCATGCGAGAGCCCAATCGACGACCTCATTGTTGCCCGTGATGCTGCCGGAATACGGTTCGGCCGGCAGCAATTCGGCACCGCCGATCGCCTCCAGGAGATACTCTTCGAGACCACCCGAGTAACACCACTCGAGTTTTTCCTTCGGCTTCTCGACCTTGAGGCGCACGGTCAGGCCCGGGCACAGCACGGCCTTGGCCCGCAGTGCATGTTTCAGTCGCGATATCGAGAACTTCGGGGAATCGAAGTATTGCGGATCCGGCCAGAAGCGGATGGTGGTTCCGGTATTCGCCTTGCCTACAGTGCCTACTTGCTCGAGCTTGCCGCGTTTCTTGCCACCGGCAAAACTCATGTTGTATTCCTTGCCGCTGCGGCGTATCCACACCTCCAGGTTCTTTGACAGCGCGTTCACGACCGACACGCCCACGCCGTGCAGGCCGCCGGAGAACTGGTAATTCTTGTTCGAGAATTTGCCGCCCGCGTGCAGCTTGGTGAGAATCACCTCGACGCCCGGCAGCTTTTCCTTGGGGTGCTTGTCCACCGGCATGCCGCGCCCGTCGTCAGCGACCTCGAGCGAACCGTCCTTGTAGATGGTTACCTCGATCTTCTTGCAGTGCCCTGCAAGCGCCTCGTCAATGCTGTTGTCGATGACCTCGTGCGCGAGATGATTGGGCCGGGACGTGTCGGTGTACATGCCCGGCCGCCGGCGCACCGGTTCCAGCCCGCTCAGGACTTCGATGTCCGCGGCGTCGTAGGATTTTGCCATTACGTGAAGCTGCCCAGCGAATTCACGCCGGGAATTCTAGCCTGATTGCAATAACCGTGCACCCGCGAAATCACGGTTGCCCGAGAAAAATTGACAGCGCTCAGGCGAGATCGCCAATCAGGGACTGACGGATGTTTTCCGGAAGCGCAGGAATCTCGACCACGTAGTTGTCGTGATCGATACCGGCCGTCAGCGCCGCCCCGGACTTCAGTGCATCGACCTGCTCCGGCGAAAGTTCGAAACGCATGAAATGCACAGCGGAGGTCTTCTTCTCGTCGGAACGTTCGAGGTCCTCGTCCGCAATCGCGAAAACGCGGTCGAAACCCTCGACCTGCACGTATACCTTGTTCTCGATACCGATGAGCTGCCCCAACATCGCACGCCGCTCTTCGACGTCCGGGAACTCGACCATGAAAGTCGCCTTCCAGTTCGAGCCATCCGGGATCAGTGGATTGTAGGCCTCGAGTTCGTCGTTTATGCCCGCGGCCTCGAATATGCGCTCGATGCGCAGCATCTCCTGGACCTGGTACTGCATCGTCAGGCGGTCTTCGAAATACAGCGCGGCATTGGTGCCGAGTTCGACGCGGCGATTGCGCTTGTGAGAGAGAACCTGGTTACGAAACTCGTCGCGTAATTCCGAGTACTTCTCCAGGCTGTACAAATCATCTCGTGTCAGTTTCTGCATCGCATTCATACTCCGTAAGCTTTCCTCAGCAGGCTCATGGGGTGCCCTGCGGAGTAGTCGTCGAGATCCTGGGCAATCTGGTCGGACGCCATCGGGCAGTCACTGACGAAGTGATCGGCACCGCTCTTCTTCACTTTGTTGACGACCGGCCGCGCGATCTTCTTCGAGATATCGTGGAATTCCTTCTTCACCGCGTAAGTGCCGTCGTGGCCTGAACAGCGTTCAATGGCCTCTACCGCGGTGTCCGGCACGAGTTGCAGCACGTCGCGTGTCTTCAGGCCGATGTTCTGCACGCGCAGGTGACATGGCACCTGGTACGACACCTTGCCCAGCGATTGCGCGAAATCCGTCTTCAACTTGCCGTCCTTGTGCCGCAGCATCAGGTACTCGAACGGATCGTACATGGCGGCCTGAACCTTCTTCACACCCTCGTCGTCCGGAAACATCAGCGGGAGTTCCTGCTTGTACATGAGCGTGCAGGAAGGAATCGGCGTCACGATGTCGTAGCCCTTGTCGACCCAGGCGGCAAGCACCGGAATATTGATCTCCTTCGCGCGCACGACCGCGTCGAGATCGCCGAGTTCGAGCTTCGCCATGCCGCAACAGGCTTCCTTCTCCGCCAGCGCCACTTCGATGCCGTTGTGTTCGTATACCGCAACCAGGTCGACGTCCATCTCCGGCCGATTGCGATTGCCGTAGCAGGTCGTATATAGAATGACCTTGCCTTTGGTACTCGCCGAAGCCTCGCTCTTCACCGTGGACTGCGCACGCAGATGCTTGAGTCGCTTGCGCGCACTCTTCGAGTGATAGTCCGGGACCGGCGCCGCGTGATGGACCCCGAGCGCGCCCTCGAGCATCTTGCGCCCGAATTTGCTGCGATTGGTCGCGTTGACCACCTGCGCTATGACCGGTATGCCCGCGAACCTGCCGACGGCATCGGTCGCCGCAAGCACCTTGTCGCGCATCGATGCGCCCTGCTTCCGGAATCGCGCAGCCTTGGCGCGCAGCATCAGGTGCGGAAAATCGATATTCCACTCGTGCGGCGGAACGTACGGGCACTTGGTCATGTAGCACATGTCACACAGGTAACAGTGATCGACGACGTCCCAGTAGATCGACTTCGGCACGGTGTCGAGCTCCATGCTCTCCGATTCGTCGATCGCGTCGAACAGAGTCGGGAAGGAATGGCACAGGTTGAAACAGCGCCGGCAACCGTGGCAAATGTCGAATACCCGTTCGAGTTCCTCGAACAGGGATTTTTCTTCATAAAATTCGTCGGACTGCCAGTCGATCGGGTGACGCGTGGGAGCCTCGAGACTGCCCTCGCGACGAACTTCGGAGTTGGACATGGCGAGAAAAAAGCCGGGCTTTACGCCCGGCTTTCCTTGTGAAGATTAGTCGTCGAGCGTATCGAGGGCCTTCTGGAAGCGATTCGCGTGCGACCGCTCCGCCTTGGCGAGCGTCTCGAACCAGTCGGCGATCTCGTCAAAATCTTCGTCGCGCGCGGCTTTCGCCATGCCGGGGTACATGTCCGTGTATTC
>JAACFJ010000077.1 GCA_009937505.1 Gammaproteobacteria bacterium | reverse complement strand
TAGCGCTCTACCAGGCTGAGCTATACCCCGATGCGGATCTCAGGAGCGGCGGCGTACCGAGAATTCGGCGATGGCGATAAGGGCCTGCTTGTAGTCCGAGCCGGGAATTCCGGACAAGGCGTCGATTGCCACTTCGGCGGCTTCCTGAGCGCGCGCCGCAGTGTACTGGAGCGCCCCGGTGGATTCAATGATTGACTGGATCCTCTCGAGGTCGTCCAGCCCCCCCTCGAGGATTGCATGGCGAATCAGCTCGCGCTCCGAGGATTCCCCGTGCTGCATGGCGTATATGAGCGGCAAGGTGGCCTTGCCCTCGGCCAGGTCGTCGCCGAGATTCTTGCCGAGTTCCTCCGGCGACGCAACGAAGTCGAGTGCGTCATCCACGAGCTGGAACGCCATGCCGAGATTACGCCCATACTCGATCATCGCCGCTTCGTCTGTCCCGGAGCGTTCTGCAAGTACCGCGGCAATCTGGGCGCCCGCTTCGAATAGCCGCGCCGTCTTGCGATAGATAACCTGGTGGTACGCGTCCTCCGTTGTGTCGGGGTCGTGCACGTTCATGAGCTGCAACACCTCGCCCGCGGCGATGGTGTTGGTTGCGTCTGCCAGTATCTGCATGACGCGCATGTGTCCGATGTCAACCATCATCTGGAAGGCGCGCGAGTAGAGAAAGTCGCCAACAAGGACGCTGGCCTGGTTGCCGAAGACCGCATTGGCCGAATCCTTGCCGCGGCGCCGCGACGAAGAGTCGACGACATCGTCATGCAGCAGCGTTGCTGTATGGATGAACTCGATAATGGCCGCCGCCCGCACGTGTTGCTCATCCTCGTAGCCGAAGGCGCGCGCCGCCAGCAGGACGATGAGCGGCCGCAGCCGCTTGCCGCCGCTTGCCACGATATAGTGGGATACCTGCGAGACGAGCGCGACGTCGCTCTCGAGACTCTTGGATATCAGGCGATCGACCGCCTCCATGTCGTCCCGGGCGAGGTTGCTGACGGCGTCGATGGTGACGGTTTCGAGTGGTTTTTCTGCCGCATGCATAGGATTCGGATAATGCCTGAAAGAATCGGTCTAAGCGACCCGGTAAAGCCCATATACGGTGCGCTTTACGGCATCGCAAGCCTTTGAAAAGAAGCCGAAATTTGCGGCCACCCGGCGTTGACCCGGGCCGGCGGAATCTATAGAATTCCCGCTCTTTTGCGATGTCCGCCGTTCGAGAGATCCATGTCGAACTCGAGGCGCCCGCAGAAATTACTTAATTCTCAGTAAGTTGCGCGATAAAAGCAGCTTACGCGATGGAGCAAATACGATGTATGCGGTTTTTCGTACCGGCGGCAAACAGTACCGCGCGGCTAAGGGTGACGTCCTGCGCCTCGAAAAAATCGAGGCTGACGAGGGCGCAACGATTACGTTCGACGAGGTTCTGCTCATCGGAGAGGGTGCCGAAGTGAAGGTTGGCGATCCGCTCTTGTCCGGCAGCTCTGTCAGCGGCAAGGTACTGAGCCAGGGCAAGACGAAGAAGGTCAACGTCGTAAAGTTCAAGCGACGCAAGAACTACTTGCGGCAGGGTTCGCATCGGCAGTTCTACACCGAGGTAGAAATCACCGCTATCAGCGGTTCCGGCGCGAAGAAAGCGGCGCCGAAGAAAGAAACTGCAGACAAGCCCGCGGCCAAGGAAGAGGCCGAGGCCAAGCCGGCAGCGAAGAAAAAGGCGGCCAAGAAGGCTGCATCGAAGAAAACCAGCAAGAAGAAAGAAGGCTGCAAAGAAGACTTCTTAACAGGACAGGTACAGATCAATGGCACATAAAAAGGCAGGCGGCAGCAGTAAGAACGGCCGCGATTCGCAAAGTAAACGCTTGGGCGTGAAGATTTTTGGTGGTCAGCAGGTCACTGCGGGCAACATCATCGTGCGTCAGCGCGGTACCCGATTTCACGCCGGTGTGAATGTAGGCATCGGCCGCGACCACACGCTGTTCGCGAAGAAGGACGGCAACGTCAAGTTCGAGCGAAAAGGCCCGAAGAATCGCCAGTTCGTCAGCGTCGAGTAAGCACCGCTGCCGTGTGCCGGCTGGCGCAATGATCGATTATTCCGAAAACCCCGCGATTGCGGGGTTTTTCGTTTACGGAGCTACAATCCCGCCATGAAGTTCGTCGATGAAGCAACCATTCGCGTGCAGGCCGGTAACGGTGGCCACGGCTGCCTCAGTTTTCGCCGTGAAAAGTACGTCGAGAGAGGCGGCCCGGACGGTGGCGACGGTGGCCATGGCGGCAGTGTCTACCTGGTCGCGGATGCGGCCATGAATACCCTGGCGGACTTCCGCGTTGCGCGAAAATTCAGGGCCGACAGCGGCCAGGGCGGCGCCGGCAGGAACAAGACCGGCCGCTCGGGCAATGATTTCGACGTGCACATGCCGTGCGGAACCGTCGTGCACGATATCGATACCGGCGAGCTTATTTGCGACCTTACGGAGGACGGCCAGCGCCAGATGGTCGCCGCAGGCGGCCGTGGCGGCCTCGGGAATACGCGCTTCAAGAGCAGCACCAACCGGGCGCCGCGCAAAACGACGAACGGCACGCCGGGTGAGAGCCGGCATCTGAAGCTGGAACTCAAGGTTCTGGCCGATGTCGGGCTACTTGGTATGCCGAATGCGGGCAAATCGACCCTCATCAGCGCGATGTCGCAGGCCAGGCCGCGCATCGCAGACTATCCGTTCACGACGCTGCATCCGAATCTCGGTGTGGTCCGGGTGGGCATGCTGCAGAGTTTCGTGATGGCAGACATTCCGGGCCTCATCGAGGGCGCAGCCGAAGGAGCCGGGCTCGGCATACGATTCCTGAAACACTTGCAGCGTACCGGGTTGCTGCTTCACGTCGTCGACATCGCCCCGGTGGATACCAGGGAAGACCCGGTGCACTCCGTGCAGGCGCTCGAGCTTGAACTCGGCAAGTTCTCGGCGGAACTGGCAGAAAAGCCACGCTGGCTGGTGCTCAACAAGATCGACCTGCTCGATGATGAGACTCTCGTGCTCATCAAGCAGGACTTGCTCGAAAAACTCCACTGGGACGGCCCCGTTTTCGCGGTCAGTGCGGCCACGGGCGAGGGAACCGAGGCGCTCGGGCAGGCCATCATGCGTGAACTCGAGATTCGCCGCGAAGCCGACGAATCGGAAGCCTGAATTCCGCTCCAGGCCACTTTTCGCCACCTGTCCACGTCGACCCCTTCCGATCGGACATAAGTCGCTACCGGTGTCACAATTTCGGCCATGAACCGCTCCCGTGATTCCGCAAACCGGACCTGGTTCTCAGCCTGAAACCCGCGTCATTGCTAGCATTTCACCGTGATCGTGAGATTCCCGGCGTTGCCTGGAAATACGGTCCGGAGTTATGCGAAGCAGGGATTATGTTATGCGAAGGGACAGCGGTTTTACGCTGATTGAACTGATGATCGCGATTGCGCTCGTTGCCATATTGCTGGCGACGGCGGTCCCTGCGCTTGACGACTTCACCAACGACGCCAGGCAGACAGGTGCGATCAACGACTTTATTTCGTCCATACACCTGGCTCGCAACACGGCGATTACGACGAATTCGCGCGTCACGATGTGCGCCAGCACCTCGGGAACAAATTGCGAGGTCGCGGGCTGGGATAGTGGCTGGATCGTATTCGGTGACCTGAACAGCAACGGCAGCCTCGACGTGGGTGAAACGATCGTTTCCGCCTCGGCTGCCGTCAATGGTCTTAGCATTCAATCGGGCGAATTTCCGGCGGTGCTGATGTACCGGCCGAATGGCCGCGCGATGACCGCCGCGCTGACCGGCAACTCCGGCGAATTCTCTGTTTGCGACTTCCGCGGCGCCCCGCACGCCAAGGTCATCCTTGTCGAATTGTCCGGCCGCCCAAGGATGTCGGAGAAAAAGGCGAATGGTGCGCCGCCGACCTGCATCTGACCACTCGGGGATTACGGAGACTGAGCGTGCACAAGTCGATTAACAACCTGCAAGGCTTCTCGCTGCTTGAATTGCTGATAGCCCTTATCGTGTTCAGCATCGGTTTGCTGGCGATTGCGGGCCTGCAAACCGTATCGAAGCAGGCGAATTACGAGGCGGTGCAGCGTACGACCGCGGCGCAGGTTGCGAACGGTCTGCTCGAGGACATGCGGACCAATGGCAATGGCATAGACATATATGCAGCTGCACCGCAGCTCGGCGGCGGCGTGATCGGCGCGGAGCCTGTCCCCAATTGCCGCGATGGAAACGAGTGTAACGCTGCGCAAAAAGCGGCTCAGGATCTCTGGTTCTGGGAGCAGGTACTGGATGGCAACCTCGAGACAAACGGCGGAATTGCCGCGGGGGGGCTCGTATTGCCGGCCCTCTGCGTAACCGGCCCCGCAGGCGGTGGTGCGGGCGTTTACACAGTGACGATCGTGTGGCGCGGTACGGCGTCGATCAGCTCGAACGTCGCAAACCCCTGCGGCACAGCCAGTGGCAACTATGGGGCTCAGAACGAGTTCCGGCGTGTACTGCAGATTCCCACTTTCCTCGATCCCAATTTCTGAGCAGATCGCAATGCAGAAATCCGACACCAAACTGCAATCCGGATTCACCCTGGTCGAGATCATGGTGGCGATGGTGCTGTCGCTGCTACTCGGCGTCGCGATCGTGACGGTGTTCGTCAACAACAGCCACAGTTTCAACCAGGACGACAACGTAATGCGCATGCAGGACGACGCTCGCTTCGCCTTGCAGCAGATCGCGTTCGATCTCAGCATGGCCGGGCACTATGCGGAACTGCTGTCGCCGGCGGCCGTAACCCTCGATACGAATTTGACCGTCGGCATGGACTGCGGTCCGGCGGCTGTGCCGAACTGGACGTACCAGACGACGCAGCCGGCAACGGGCGATTCACTTTCGCTTATCGCGATCGATAATGTCACGAGTGCGCAGGTGGTCGCAGGCCACTCCTGCTTCCTCGCCGACGAGGTGGCGCCGGGAACCGACGTCGTTTCGATCAAGCGTGTAGCCGGTGCCGAGGCAGCGGTATTCAGGGACGGCGCGATCTACCTGCGTACCAACGGCACCGTCGCCCTGCTGTACCGTGAGCCGCTGACCGGCACACCGGCGATTCCAATCGCCTTGCCGCGGACGGAGTGGGAGTACCGGCCGGCCATTTATTACATTCGCCAGTATGCATACGCATTGGGAGACAACATTCCGACACTGTGCCGGAAGGTCCTCGGCGGCGCTGGTCCGAGCATGCTCACCGAATGCATCGCCACCGGCGTCGAAGATCTGCAGATCGAGTACGGCATAGATACGAGCGGCGACGGTAATCCGAATGTGCACATGTCGGCACCGACGCTCGCCGATCTGCAGAACGTCGTCTCGGCACGCATTTACCTGTTGGCGCGTACGACTGAAATTGATGTGCGCTACACCAACCAGAAGACTTTTTCGATCGGTAATGCGCCCGACTATACGCCGAATGACTCGTTCCACCGCCGCGTCTATTCAACGACGGTGGCTATCCAGAACATCCGCAGTATGAACATGATGGGGTTTTGATATGGGCAGGCAATTGATTACGACTGGCAACAGGCAGCAAGGCGCCATACTCGTGGTCGCATTGATGTTCCTGATCGCTATCACGCTGTTGACGCTCTCGTCGATGCGCGCCACGAACATCGGCCTTTACATGGCGCAGAACGAGGAGTCGCGCATCGCTGCCGAACAGGCGGCGCAGGCGCTGGCGGACGCCATCGTTGCAAATCCGGGTTCGACACCGGTGTACGGCATGCAGGGCTTCACGGCATGCACGGCAGGCGAGACAGACTGCGACCGATACGATTTGCCGGTTGGCGACGCCGTTTTGGAAGCAGCCGTCGCATCTGATCACATCCGCGCACGTGTCGAGCGCGTGGGACCGATATTCCGGCCGCCGCCGCGCGTCGTTGAATCGAGTATCGACAAGTTTACCAGTGCGGGATTCCGGGTCACGACGACCTACGACCGCATGGACGAAGGGCTGGGGCGCCAGCAGGTATCGCAGGGCGTGCTCGTCCTCGTGCCCAAACAGTGATCCCCGGATCGGGAGTATTCAGGTATGGACACCATGATTAGAAAGATCGCACTTACGACGGCGCTTGCAGCGCTTGTATGCACGGTCGGATCGGCACGGGCGGACGATACGGACGTCTACATGAATCCCGGATCCGGCTTGCCGTCCGGCAGCGAACCGATGGTTATGTTCTCGCTGGACTACCGTCCGAACCTCGGCTCGACGGCGTGCACCGGCGGCGAATGCGAGATGCTGATCGACGAAGGCTACATGAGCGCCAGCGGACCGTACACGTTTTTCGACGTGCTCCGCGGGGCGCTTCGCAAGGTTTTCGACCCGCTCGAGGGTATTCGGGTCGGCCTCATGGTCAACCACGACAACAACAATGATTGCGTCGGTTTCGGCCGCACCAAGTGCAGTAACGGCGGCTACATCGCGATGGGCTTCGAGCGCTTCGAAGAAAATGACTCTAACGGCGCGAAAGCACAATTCCACAAGATCCTGGATTCGATGCCGACGCCGCAGGGTAATGTCAGCCATTCCTACCAGGGTAAGGAACTGTTTTTCGAGTTCTTCCGGTATCTCACGGGCCAGAGTGTATTCAATGCGCACAATGGATATACCGACTTCGGCACGCAGAATACCTTCAATCTGGATGTCGACTATCCGGCAGTTGCATGGGATTCCCTGATCGAGTGGGGGCCGAAGACGAAGCCTTCGTATGTTAGTCCGCTCGAACAAGCCGGGGCATGCTCCAAGCTTTATACCGTGAACGTATTGTTCCAGGTGTCGAACCAGGAAGACGATTCCGACGCGGCAATCGCAGAGGGTATTTCTGACGGCGGATTTGGCTCGCCGCAGCGCGCTTTCCCCGACGTCATCCAGTACCTCTACGATGCGGACCTCGCGAACGGAAACTACGGGTCGGTGCCGGACCTCGACGACAAGCAAAACGTCATTTCCTACTTCATCGTCGACGAAACCAAGATCAATACGACGACCAAAGGCTATGCGCGTGCCGGCGGAACGGGAGTTCCCCTGGCATTGAGCGAGGACCCCGACGAACTCGTCGCGACGCTGAACGAAATCTTCAAGCAGATCCTCAGCGTCAGCACGACCTTTGTCGCGGCATCGGTGCCGGTGAACGTGTTCAATCGTGCAGAGATCACGGACAATGTTTATATCGCGCTGTTCCAGGTCGACGAGCAGGCTCGCCCTTACTGGGTCGGTAACGTCAAGAAGCTGAAGATCGCGGGCGCAAACGATACCTCTACGGCGGGCACTATTGTCGATGCCCTCGGCGACCCGGCGGTGGCCGCGGACGGCAGGATTCGCTTCGATGCGCTGACGAGCTGGACGGATCCGACCTCGTTGCCGGCGCCGGACCCGGAAGTGGGCGAGGTCGAAGGCCGCGACGGGCGGACAGTCGCGCGCGGTGGTGCAGGCCAACGCATTGCCGGCTTGCTGGGTGACGGACCTGAGGAGGCCAATGGCCTCGGAGGGCGTCGTATTTACTTCGACCTCGATTCGTCGAAGCTGGCCCCGTTGAACGTCGATCAGACCATCGCAGCGGAACTGCAGTCGGATCTGGACGCATCGACAGTGGCGGAGGCGGTCGAATTGATTGCCTACGCGCGCGGTCTCGACGTCGACGACCTCGACGACGATGACGACAGGAGTGAGGCCCGGGAGTGGATATTCGGCGATCCGCTGCATTCGCGGCCGTTGCCCATCAACTACGGTGCTATCGGCGGATTCAGCGAGCCTAATAATCCGGGCATCTACGTTGCAGTGGCGTCCAACGACGGCATGCTGCGCATGATTCGCAACACGCGCACGAGCGGCGGCGATACCGGTGAGGAAGTCTGGGCGTTCATGCCTCGAAGTTCGATGTCGGCCCAGAAAGTGTTGCGGGCCAACGGTACGGGCATGAAACACCCCTATACGCTGGACGGCGCGCCGGTCGCATTTATCTGGGACAAAAACTTCGACGGCAATATTGTGGCCAACGAAGGCGATCGCGTGTTCCTCTTTGTCGGCATGCGCCGCGGCGGCAAAGCCTATTACGCACTCGACGTCACGAATCCTGAGTCGCCCCGACTGATGTGGACAATTGAGAAGGATGGAGACTTCGCCGAGCTCGGCTACACGTTCTCGAACCCGCGGGTCGGGCTCGTCAGGACCGCCAGCGGCGCTCGTCCCGCCGTCATGTTCGCGGGTGGCTACGACCTCAACAAGGACACACGCGGCAGCGTCGGCACCGACGACAGCGAGGGCAACGCACTGTTCGTCGTTGACGCCGTCACCGGCAGCCTGATCTGGAAAGCGCGCGGCGGCTCGGGTGGGGTCGGAAGCAAGGTCTTCGAACACCCTGGACTGAGGGACAGTATTCCTTCGACACTGACGGTTGCCGACACGGATGGCGACGGATTCACCGATCGCATGGTTGTGGGTGACACGGGCGGCAATATCTGGCGTGCAGACATCGGCGGCGACGATACGTCGAAGTGGAAGCTGTCACTGCTCGCATCCGTTGGCCGCCACGCCGGCAGTAGCTCGGGGATTGCCGACGACAGGCGTTTCTTCCACCGGCCGGACCTGGTGCCGACCAAGGATGGCTACGGCCTCTTCGACGGCGTTGTCATCGGCTCCGGCAACCGTGCGAATCCGCTGGATTCCGGTGGCGTCGCGGCCGATTACCTTTACATGATCAAGGACCGCGGCACGGCGGTCGGCACCGGGGTCAACACCGGCCTGCAGCATGCAGATTTCGGCGACGTAACCGACAACTGCCTGCAGGACGATCCGAATTGCAGCGTCGACCTTGAGGATGGCTGGCGACTGAACATGCAGGATTCCGGGGAGAAAATCCTGGCGACGCCGCTGACGGTGACGGGCAAGGTGTTCTTCACCTCGTATCTGCCGCGCGGCGGCAGCGCTGCCACGGCCTGCGCGCCGTCCGAAGGTGCCGGCCGGCTGTACGCCGTGTCGCTGCAAAACGCCACGGCGGTCATCAACTACGATACCAGTGACGATACGTCCGACGATCCGGATGCGCCGAACTCGACCGCCGACCGCAGCGTGGAACTGATCTCTGCAGGTATCCCGGCCGAGGTCGTGTCGATCCCGCCGAACAAGATCCTGCGACCTGACCTGCAGATCGACGATGTGAACGCGGCAACACGCTGGCGTACTTACTGGTACCTGAGCGAGGACGCAGACATTCAGAATACGACAACGACCGGCGGGACGACCCAGCCGTGACTCCATCAGGGAGATTTGCGATGCACCCAGAGAAAGCACTGTCGAAGCAACGCGGCGTTACGCTCATCGAGCTGATGATCGTGATCGTCATCCTCGCCGTAATTGCGAGCTTCGCTTACCCGTCCTACATGAACTATGTCGTGGATGCCAAACGCACTGCAGCGACGTCGATCCTCCTGCAGGTTGCAGACCGGCAGCAGCAGTTCTTCATGGACAACAAACGTTTCGCAAACGACCTCACGAATCTCGGTTTTGCGAACAACCCGCTCGTGGTCGCGGACGACGGCCGCACGATGGCCGGTGCCGGCAATTCCGAAAGTACCTACTCGGTTGCGCTGACAAACGTCACAGCGACGACCTACACGATCACCGCGGCGCCGTTGAACGGCCAGGCGGCGAGGGATACGGAGTGCGGTTCGTTAACCCTGAATCAGACCTTGACGAAAGGTAGTGACGGCGGCAGCGACTGCTGGAAGTAGCCGGTTTTTCGCGCTTCTCGAAGCGCAATGCCCGGTCAAGCGCGCACCACCAAAAAAAATGCCGCCTCGATGGCGGCATTTTTCAATCCGGATCAGGCCTCGCTCAGGCCGTGAGTTCCTTGACGCGCTTGTTCAGGCGGCTCTTGTGCCGGGCGGCCTTGTTCTTGTTCACAATGCCTTTGTTGACCATCGTGTCGATGACCGGGACGGCTTCCTTGTAGGCGGCCTGTGCCGCTTCCTTGTCACCGGCCTCGCAGGCCTTGATGACATTCTTGATCTTGGTGCGCACGCGCGAGCGCAGGCCCATGTTGTGCTTGCGGGTTTTTTCCGCCTGCCTGGCGCGCTTTTGTGCTGACTTGATGTTAGCCACTGGTATTTCCGTGTCCTGCTCTCAAAGAGCCGCGTATTATTCGTGGCTGGCGGGTGAATGTCAACGCCTGATTCGGGCCCGCCGCGGACGCCGGGCGCCCATCCTAAATGCCTGATTCCATGAATTTTCTGGGCTAAACTCAACGGCCTTATGACGACCGAAAACGAAGCCCCCGACGCCGCACCGGCTGGTGCCGGCGCACAGCCGAGCCGGGTTTCCGGGCAGCGCCTGATCGCCAAGACCTCGATCGTGAGCGGCATGACGCTGCTATCGCGGATACTGGGGCTCGTCCGAGACGTCGTTTTCGCGCGTTTTTTCGGTGCCTCGCTGGTCATGGATGCGTTCCTCGTCGCGAACCGGATCCCGAACATGTTGCGGCGTTTCTTCGCCGAAGGCGCGTTCTCGCAGGGTTTCGTGCCCGTGATGGCCCGATACCGCGAACGGCGCGACCACGAGGATGCCCGAGAGTTCGTCGATGCCGTCGCCGGCACCTTTGGCCTGATCCTGTTTCTGGTGACCCTGGCAGGCGTTGTCGCCGCGCCGCTGCTCGTCGCGATCGTCGCCCCGGGTTTTATAGGCGAGGACGGCCGCTTCGAGCTCGCGACACTGATGCTGCGGTTTACGTTCCCGTACCTTTTCTTCGTCTCGCTGACCGCGTTCGCGGGCGGCATCCTGAATACTTACGGCCGCTTCGGCGTGCCCGCATTTACGCCGGTCATCCTCAACGTCGTGCTGATCGCGGGCGCCGTCTGGTTGTCGCCGAGGCTCGAAGAGCCCGGAATGGCGCTCGCCTATGCCGTGTTCGTCGCGGGGCTGTTCCAGCTGCTGTTCCAGGTACCTTTTCTGATGCGCATACGCGCACTGCCGCGACCGAAATGGGGGCTGCGGCACGAGGGTGTACGGCGCGTAGCGCGATTGATGTTGCCGGCGATATTCGGCTCGTCGGTGGCGCAAATCAATGTGCTGCTCGGCGGCATCATTGCGTCGATGCTCGGCGTCGGAAAAATCAGCCTGCTCTATTATTCGGATCGCCTCATGGAGTTTCCGCTGGGTCTGTTCGGTATCGCTCTGGCGACCGTCACATTGCCGTACCTCGCGCGGCAAGCGGCTAACGAGTCGTACGACGAGTTCGCGGACACACTGGATTGGTCGATGAAGCTGGTATTGCTCATCGCCGTCCCGGCCGCCATCGGGCTCATCGTTCTCGCCGAGCCACTGGTGGCCACGATCTTCTACGGTGGCGTATTCACTGGCGACGACGTGCGCATGACCGCACTGGCGTTGCAGGCATTCGCTGTCGGCCTGATCGGCTTTTCCTACGTGAAGATCCTTGCGCCCGCTTATTTTGCCCGCGAAGACACGAGGACCCCGGTGAGGGTCGGCCTGATCGCGTTGGCGGTGAATTTCGTGCTGAGTGTGAGTCTCGCCTGGTACCTGACTCGTATCGGGTTTGCGGGCACGCATGCAGGGCTCGCACTCGCCATATCGGTAGCGGCGTTGCTCAATGCGTTCCTGCTCTATCGCGGCCTCCGCAGGGACGGCGTGGTTCGCCATGGCAAGGGCTGGGCATCGTTGCTGCTCCGGACTGCTGTGGCCAATCTTGTTATGACGGCGGTGCTTGTCTTCCTGCAAAGGCCTCTACCCTGGTGGCTCGAGAGCGGTATCTTCGAGCGCATCACGTGGCTTGGAGTTGCGATACTCCTGGCTGTTACGGCCTACTTCGCAGTCCTGTTCCTGCTCGGCATGCGCACCGCAGATTTCCGGCTGAGGCAGAACTGACGTGCGGCTCGTGAGACACGTCCAAGACCTGCCATATCCGGATCTGGATGCGGGAAGCGTCGTTACGATCGGCGCATACGACGGTCTGCATCTCGGTCATCAGCAGCTGCTCGAGCGAGTCATTCACGTTGCCGAAGACAAGCGCCTGACCGCCGTCGTAATGAGTTTCGAACCGACGCCGAAGGAATTCTTCGGTGGATCGAGCCCGCCGGCGCGATTGATGCGATTTCGTGAAAAGTTCGAGAGCCTGGAAGCCCACGGCATCGACCTGTTCTATTGCCCGCGCTTCGCAGCGCCGATGCGGGACATATCGGCAGCGGATTTTGTCCGCCGGATTCTGGTGCACGGCCTGAATGCCAGATATCTCGTGGTCGGCGACGATTTTCATTTCGCGCGCCGTCGCGAGGGCACGATCGAGCATCTCAACGCCCTCGCAGGCGTGCTCGATTACGACGTCGAACAGGTGTCGAGCGTCGTTGTGAATGGTATACGGGTGAGCAGTACGGCAATTCGCGACGCATTGGGCAGCGGCGACGTGGAGACTGCAAGCAAGCTGCTCGGTCGTCCCTACCGGATGTCGGGAAAGATCGTGAAAGGCGACCGGGTTGGGCGGACGCTCGGATATCCGACCGCCAACGTCGATCTGCGTCGGCGGCAGAGTGCGGTCATGGGGATCTTCGCTGTGCGCGTACACGGTCTCGAGGGCGGTCCGCATGATGCGGTCGCGAGCGTTGGCTCGCGACCGACTTTCAACGGCACGAAGCCTATACTCGAGGTGCACCTGTTCGACTTCGACGAGGATATCTACGGCGAGTACATCCACATAGACTTCATTGCCTGGTTGCGCGACCAGGTGAAATTCGACCTCGTCGAAGACCTGGTTGCGCAAATGGACGTCGATGCTGACAATGCGAAGACCGCACTTGCCGCAAATGCCTGAGGGGCGAAAAAGCTTGGAATCGAAGCAGGGCCTAAACCGTTTCATCGTCTGGATGATCTTCGCCATCCTCGTGGTCGTCGCCGACCAGGTAACCAAGGGCGCGATTATCCGCTGGGTGCCGCTCTACGGCGACGTGCCGATCAACGACTTTATCAATTTGACGCATCAACAGAATTCCGGCGCAGCCTTCAGTTTCCTGGCCGGCGCGGGCGGCTGGCAACGCTGGTTTTTCGTCGTGCTGGCCTCGGTGGTCAGTGCCGTGCTGGCTGTGTGGCTGTGGCGGATCCGGGCCAGTAATCTGCTGGTACTCTCGGCGGGGCTGACGCTCGTGCTCGGCGGGGCGATCGGCAATCTCGTCGACCGAATTTCCATCTTTTAATGTTGCCGATTCCGCGATCACGGTCGGGGCGGCGTTACTGATCATCGACTCGCTGTTTCTTTCGGGCAAAGAAAAAGCGGCACCCCCGGAAGAGGCGCCGCCCGAATAGTTCGTCGAAGCGAACTCCGTCAGTCCCTGCGACTTAACGCGTGCGCGTCCAGCAATCGGTATCGGGCGCGGAGGTTTTCACATTGCGTCCGTTGATCTGGAAAGAACCGCACTTGCCAACCTCTGCGTCCGCGTTGTTGTATACGGCCTGCGCAGTGAAATTGTTCGCAGTGCAGGCGGTCACGTCCACCGTGTACGTCCGCGATTCGGTGATGAATCCCGCCGCGGCCGAGAACCCGAGGCGAGTCATGTCGCAAGTGTAGGTGTTGTTCTGCAGGTAGAAGCGCTCCTGGTTGGTCGCTATCTGCAGCAAGGCCGCTTTCGCTTCGTTGCGCTTGGCCCGTGCGACGAACTCGCGGTAGTTCGGGTACGCGATCACCGCCATCAAGCCGATGATCACGACCACGATCATCAGCTCGATGAGCGTGATGCCCCGCATCTTGTGCACGAGTTTTGCCTGCATGCGCTGCCTGCCATTCATCATTCAACGCCGTCCTGGGTCCAGAGCGTACGAAACGCCGATACAGCCGATCGGCGGCGGCGAGCACTCTTCACCGGTGCAGCCCGTCTCGGGGCTCGGGAACAGGAAGGCTGGTGACGGCGCGATGCCGCCCTGCGCCAGTTCTTCCACGCGCTCGTTGTCTTCCTCGCCCGGCACGATCGTATCGAGATTGGTGATCGGGTCGCCGTTCGCGACCGCGACGCGGTACAGGAAGTTGCGGCCCACTCCGGCCGAGCAGACTGCCGCGCCCGTGGCGTCCGGCGAGAAAGCCACGAAGAAGATTTCGTTGTTGAACGTGACCGAATTGGAGAACACTTTCTGGTCGGCGGGCAGCGTGAATTTCCAGCCACGCTGATTTTGTCCGATCAACGTTCCTACCTGGCCGCTGATTTCGACGAGTTCGGAATCGGTAATCGGCGTGAAAGAATCATATTCCGCCTGGGTCAATGGCGTGAATACGTTCTCATCGCGAATGGAATAGAACCGGTCCGTATTCGAGTCGTCCAGCGGATGTGCGCGGTAGCCGCTGCCCAGGCTGATCGCGATGAAGCGGCGGTTTTGCACGTTATCGTTGAAGATCGATACGTCCGGGGCGGCATAGAATCGTCGTGTCTCTGCAACGGTGGGGGAGCCCAGACCCTCGGCACCCAGCTGCGCTACGACGCCGCCGGTGACCAACGCATCCGTGCCCGTGCCGCCCGGCGACTTGCCGTTGAATATGTCGAAGCGCAGGATCTGTCCGCCCATGTCGGAGGCATACATACGGTCTGCCAGACCGTCGCCGGTCAGGTCGATGACGCGAATCTGCGTCGCGATCGAGCGAGTCAGTTCCGCAAGCTGCAGGTCAGCGTTACTGTCGCTGCCGGCGCGCCAGAGCACATCGCCCGACTCGAGGTCCAGCATATACAGCCCGCCGCCCTCGATGTCGTCCGTCGACGGGTGCGATATGATGTCGTGCACCGTGTCGTAGCCGCCGCCGACAATGACGACCGCTTTGTCGGTGTTCAGGCCCGGATCAACCATGTCGACTTTCGCAACTGTCGGCCGCGACCAGGTCTGGCCGAAGCCCGGCGTGGCTACGCGCCATTTCACCACCGGATTGTTCTTGTCGGTCACGTCGAGCATGTAATAGGCGTTGCCACCCCGGCGCATACCGAAAATGATGTAGACGAAGTCCCCGTCACCCTGTTCGATGACGCCGTTGCCATTTCGGTCTGCTACTACCGGCACGATGTCGCCATCGACGCCGTAGAACTTGAATGGCGCTTCCGCATCGAAATAGTACATCGGCAGGTTCTCGAGGTGCTCTTTCGGTATGAAGGACCACAACTCCTCGCCGGTGTCGCCGCGAATTGCGTGTACCGAACCCTGGTTAGTCGCCGTGAATACGACAACATCGGGACTCGCCTGAGTGCCACCGTAAACGATAGCTGCGGGCTGCGAGTGCAGGGGATCTCCCATCTGCTTGATGACCGTCGTCGCGGGATCGAGATCCTCATCGCGAACGTCTTCACCCCGGGTCCAATCGATGAGTTCCTCGATCGTCGGTTCGCCGTCCGCGCCGGTCAGGCCAAAATCAGACAGGACGAACGAGCCGGCATTCGAAGCTACAAGCGCGTTGGCAGACGCTGTCAGATCGGGATTCGTGGTGTTGTTCGTAAACACCCTGCGTAGAGAAGGGGCGGGGAGGTTTTCGACGGCGCCGCCTATCGTGATGTCGTTGCCGTCGGCGCCCGTTGTCCAGAAGCTGGCTGCGGAGTCATAGAACGAACCCGTGTTCGGGTCGACGGCCGGTACGTCAAAGCGGTCCACGATCTGGCCATCGGCAACGCGGTATTTCTTGAGGTTGCCCGGCCAGCGCACGCTCTCGCTCGCCTTGAACGTCGTGAGGTACAGGTCGTTCAGGTTCTGCGTACGATTGAATGCGTTAACCGCGACCGCGGGGGCCGCGAAGGACAGGTTGCGGTCCTGGACGTCATTTACGATTTCCAGCAAAGCCTGCGTCAGGCTCGACACGTCGTCGGCGCGGAAATAGCTGCCGCCGCCGCGCAATGCCGCTTCCTGAAGTATGGGCAGGTCGATGGCGAAGCCGATCGTGTGCGTCGTAACCGTCTGCGTGCCCGGCAGGTTCGGGTCGATATCGTCGTTGAAGAGATACGCGGCGATGTCGTCGAGGCAGGCACCGTCACCGGCACCCGTGCAGCCCGTATAACCCAGGGTGGTGCCCCAGTTCGGCAGGCTGTCGACCAATGCCGCAGCACCCACGTCCTGCGTCGGCGCACCGTCGGTCAATACGACGTTGAAGTTCTTCGCACAGGCGACACTCGTGGGCTGGTCATAAATCTCCGGGTTGGCGGAAATGAGCACATCGGGGTCTGTCGTATGCTCATTGATCAACTCCCCGTAGTGGGCGGGCAGGCCGCGCCAGAAACGCGCCGACTCGTAGGTGGTCTCGGATACCGGCGTCCAGCCGCCGGAAGGAATGCCGTTGATCGTGTCGAGGATCTCCTGGCGATTGGTGTCGAGGTCCTTCAAGCCGAGGATCACCGGTCCGCCTTCCTGGTTATTGAAGCGCATGACGCCGACATTGATGCCTTCGATCGAGTTCAGGATCGCCGTTGCCGTGTTCTGCACGATATTGATTCTTGAGTCATTAATGACGACCGGGTTACTCAGGTAGTTCAGGTAGTTGCCGTCGTATACCGTGATCGACTGGCTCGTTGGCCAGGAGCCCCAGTTGACACGGTCTTTCTTGGCGCTGGTAAACGGGTCCACGTCACCGCCGCGCTGTGGATACAACTTGCCATTGTCGACGCCGTCGCCGTGCTCGCCCGAATCCTTGGAACACTCGACGATGTCCGTCTCGTTGCCCGGCTCGACTTTCTGCCAATGCACCGAGTCGGCCAGACCGAGCAGTATGCTGAAGATGCCCGACGCACCGTCACGGTGCTGCGCCATACGGCCGCGGTAGCTGCCGATGCCTTGCAGTCGCTTCGTCGCGTCATCACAAAGGAAGGCCGACTTGTGAATGCGCTGCGCATTTGCCGCATCGCAACTGGGTGTGACGTTTTTGTAGGCCGTCCAGTACAGGTAGTTCGGATCACATAGCGGGCTGATGCCGACGTAGGGCTCGAGGTAGTCGTAGACTTCCTTCGTTTCCTCCGTGTTGCCCATACTGCCGGACGAGTCAATGATCAGCATGACGTTCGGAATCTGTTGGGACTCATCGGGGTTGATCAGCAGGAGTTCGGTGTCGTCGGCGATGGCGGGCATGCCGCAGGTCAGTGCCAGCAGCAAGCCAGCGGACATCCATGTTGTCTTTTGAAATACCGTTTTCATCTTTCTGTCCTCATTTTTCCGTGCGAGGGCAATCAGTCCTTAGCCTGGCTGACCGGATGTACCGACACGCGCGTTACGCGATCGGACTCTAGATGGTGCAGGACCGTGACCGGCGTATTGCGGCGATCCGTCACCGACAGCAGGCCGCGGCGAAACTTTTTCAGCGTCATGCTCTTGCCGTCCAGGACCCACTGCGTGTCGCTGCTCACCCGCTTGGTCTCGTAGGGGCACTCGTCGCAGGGTTTGTAAGCAACTGTCCCTCCGTCACTTTGCGGCAGGCGCAAGTCGGAGAGGCGAACCTCGTAAGCCTCTTCAATAGTGCGGAGCTGTGCTGCGACGGGCAGCGCAAGTCCGAGAATGATGGCGGCGATCAATACTTTGAATTTCATGGGAATACTCCGTTCCTGCTACCGCTTACAGCGTCGGCCCCTGGGGCCCGACGACATAAAAAGCCTGTGTGTGTACCGCGTTCGAGTCGCGGTCGGTGGGGGTGCCCGGCGAACGTTCCGATACGGCCGTTGCCGTGGTGAGAAAATGATAGGCCACGATACCGCTGCCGACGCCCAGGCTGAACGCCCGGTCCGGCACGATCGTGGGATCTCCGTCCGGCTGAATATCCGCCGTTACCTTGTCGTACGAGTTAATGTACTGCGTCACGGTCACCGCACCGAGCGAGTTGAACTGGCCCTGCGCGAGCGCGGCCTCGAGGCCGGTCTCGGCGGCCTGGAACGCGTTCTCGTAATTCTGGTCGTTACGCGCCATCGCGAGTTCGGTGGTGGCCGTGCTCATGCCCGAGATAGCCAGCACCGTGATGACGACGAGCAACAGCAGGCCGACGATGAGTGCCGCGCCCGATTGCTTTCTGAAATTTGTCTGCATGGTCATGATTCGTTCTCTTGCTCAGATCCTGGTGTTGCGCAGGAGGATCGTCTTCGATACCTGCATGCGGCGTAT
>JAACFJ010000187.1 GCA_009937505.1 Gammaproteobacteria bacterium | reverse complement strand
TCCCGCTTCGTGGTAGGAGGTATTGAGCTTTTCCTTCTCGCTCATCACCATCGAGCGCCGCTCGGCGCCCATCATGATCTTGTCCTTGGCTTTCTCGAACTCGTCCATGCTCACGACGCGCTTGTTCGCTCGAGCGGCGAACAAAGCGGCCTCGTTAACCAGGTTTGCGAGGTCGGCACCCGAGAACCCGGGCGTGCCGCGCGCGATGACGCTGGGGTTCACGTCGTCGCTCAGGGGCACCTTGCGCATGTGAACCTTGAGGATCAGTTCGCGACCACGCACGTCCGGCAACGGCACGACGACCTGGCGGTCGAAGCGCCCGGGACGCAACAACGCGGGGTCGAGAACGTCCGGCCGGTTGGTCGCCGCGATGACAATAATGCCTTCGCTGCCTTCGAAGCCGTCCATTTCGACGAGCATCTGGTTCAGCGTCTGCTCACGCTCGTCGTGGCCACCGCCGAGCCCGGCGCCACGATGACGGCCGACTGCGTCGAGCTCGTCGATGAAGATGATGCAGGGAGCCTGTTTCTTCGCCTGGTCGAACATGTCGCGAACGCGAGAGGCCCCGACACCGACGAACATCTCCACGAAATCCGAACCCGAGATCGTGAAAAACGGCACCTTGGCCTCACCGGCAATGGCCTTGGCGAGCAGCGTCTTACCGGTACCCGGCGGCCCAACCATGAGCACGCCTTTCGGGATCTTGCCGCCGAGGCGCTGGAACTTGCTCGGGTCCTTGAGGAACTCCACGATTTCGGCAACTTCGGCCTTGGCCTCGTCCACGCCGGCGACGTCGGCAAAGGTGATACCCACCTGGTCCTCGCCCAGCAGGCGCGCCTTGCTCTTGCCGAATGACATTGCGCCGCGACCGCCTCCGCCACCCTGCATCTGGCGCATGAAATAGATCCAGACGCCGATCAGGAGCAGGATCGGGAACGAGCTGATCAGGAGCTGGCCAATCAGGCTTTGCTGTTTCGGCTCGGAAGCTGAGAAGCGGATGCCGTTCTTTTCGAGCATGCCGATCAGCGGGCTGTTGTCGGTCTCGGGGCTGATCGTGTAATACGGCAGAGGCTCGCGCTGGCCAAAGCGGACTCGCTGCCCTTCGAACTCCACGAGGCTGACCTCACCATTGCGGACTTCCGTCAGGAATTCCGAGTAATCCCGTGCCTGCGGCTGCGCGCCACTGACGCCCGACAAGCCCTGCACCACTGACAGGAGGACGACTATGATGACGATAAAAACAAGTATATTTTTGGTCAGATCATTCACATTGGTTACCGCGCGGGAGCCAAACCGGACACCGGGTTGTTAGACAGATTCTAAGTTAGACACTACTACAATCGATAATTTCTCGCTACCAAATACACCTCACGGCTGCCGGGCCTCGACGCTTCGGGTTTCATGACCCTGACCCCCGCGAAACGCTGCTTGGCCGCGGCGATGAAGGCGTCGGAACCCTCTCCCTGGAACAGCTTGCAGACGAAGTCGCCGCCAGGCTTCAGGGCCCGCTCGCACAAATCCAGCGCCAGCTCCGCCAGGTACATCGATCGGGGCTGGTCAACTGACTTGTTGCCGCTGATATTGGGCGCCATATCGCTTATTACAAGGTCGGCCCGCTCGTCGCGCAGCGCCGCCTCCAGTCTCTGCAGCACGTCATCCTCCCGGAAGTCCCCCTGGATGAATTCCACCGACGGCAGCGCATCCATTTCCAGGATGTCGAGCGCAATGACGTGCACCCGCCCCTTGAGCTTCTCCACGACGTACTGGCTCCAGCTGCCCGGTGCGGCCCCGAGGTCGACGACCACCATGTCCGGCCGCAGGAGCTTCTCTTTCTTGTCGATCTGCTCGAGCTTGTAGACCGCCCGCGAACGCCAGCCCTCACTGCGGGCACGCACCACGAAAGGATCACGTTCCTGGCGCTCGCGCCAGGTTCCGGAACTTCGCCGCGGCTTGCTCACCGTGAGCCGCCCTGCATCCGTATTATCCCGGCCGGACCGCTGTTAAACTCCGCGCCCATGACGCTCAGTGAATCACAAAAAAAGTACCTGCGCGGCCTCGGGCACGGACTGAAACCCGTAGTGATGGTCGGCGATGCCGGCCTCACCGAGGCCGTATTATCGGAATTCAATAGCTGCCTCGAGCACCACGAACTCATCAAGGTCCGTGTCAAGGTTGGTGATCGCACGGAGCGCGACAGGATCATCGCGAGTCTCTGCGATTCGGGCAGTGCGGAACTCGTGCAGCGCATTGGCAACATGGCGCTGCTGTTTCGCGAAAACCCGGAGAAAAAGCGAATCCAGCTGCCGCGCTGAAACGACGGAGCAAGCTAGATATAGCGAACCTCGATGATTTCAAACTGTTTCTCGCCGTCTGGCGCAGCAAACGTGATGACATCGCCTTCGTTCTGACCGATGAGGGCTCTCGCGATCGGCGACGTGTAGGAGATCAGTCCCGCGCCGATGTCGGCCTCGTCCTCGCCGACGATTCTGTATTCGATCTCCTTACCGGTTGATTCCTCCAGCAGTTCCACCGTCGAACCAAAAATAACCTTGCCTCGCGCATCGACCTCGGTGACATCGATGACCTGCAGATGCGACAGCTTGCCCTCGATCTCCTTGATGCGGCCCTCGATGAAGCCCTGCTGCTCTTTGGCCGCATGGTATTCGGCATTTTCCTTCAGGTCGCCGTGCGCGCGCGCCTCCGCGATCGCCTGAATCACGTTGGGCCGATCGACCGACTTCAGCCGTTTGAGCTCGTCCTTCAGTAACTCATGACCTCTCAGGGTCATCGGCACCTTGTTCATGCAACTACCTCGTTGTGCAGGTCCTGCAGTCGATTGACATCGCTGTCATCGAGATGCTCGATCGCGGTGCAGGTCGCAATCGCTGCTCCGAGCGTCGTGTAATACGTTACACCCTTGCGCACGGCTTCTGCGCGAA
>JAACFJ010000076.1 GCA_009937505.1 Gammaproteobacteria bacterium | reverse complement strand
TCGCCGCTGCGTAGCCCCGTATTGATGATCGGCATGGTCGCGGCGTTCTCGATCCACGTCGCGATGACCTATCTCCCGGCAGGCAACGTTCTGCTTGCGACGCAGCCGGTCGACGCCGCGCTATGGCTGCAGTTGCTGATGCTCAGCCTGCCGATAATCATCGTGATGGAGCTGCACAAGCTGTCGTGGTCGCTGCGGCGCCGCAGGCAGATCAGTTAGCGATCGCGGCCAGCTGGTCCGCCTGGTACTCGTTGACCAACGGCCGGATCACCTGGTCGAGGCCACCCTCCAGGATTTCGTCGAGCTTGTAGAGCGTCAGGTTGATGCGGTGGTCGGTGACTCGACCCTGCGGGTAGTTGTAGGTGCGGATCCGCTCGGAGCGATCGCCCGAGCCGACGAGCAGCTTACGCTGCTCGGCCTGCTCGCTCTGTGACATGGCGCGGGCGCGGTTCTTGTGCTGCGAGCGTTCGTCCTGGCATTCCACCACGATGCCGGTGGGCAGGTGCGTGAGGCGCACGGCCGAGTCGGTCTTGTTGACGTGCTGGCCACCTGCGCCCGAGGCGCGGTAGGTGTCGACGCGCAGGTCGGCGGTGTTGATCTCCTCGGCCTCGACGTCATCGACCTCGGGCAGCACGGCGACGGTGCAGGCCGACGTGTGAATGCGGCCCTGTGACTCCGTGGTCGGCACGCGCTGCACGCGATGCGCGCCGGACTCGAACTTGAGCGCCGCATAGGTGCCGCTGCCCGTGATGCGGCTGATGATCTCCTTGTAGCCGCCGTGTTCGCCTTCGCGCGCACTCATTATTTCGACGGACCAGCCCATGGATTCGGCGTATTTCGAGTACATGCGGAACAGGTCGCCGGCGAAAATCGCGGCCTCGTCGCCGCCGGTGCCCGCGCGGATTTCGAGGTACACATTGCTCTTGTCGTGAGGATCCGGCGGGATCAGCGCTTTCTGCAGTTCCAGCTCGAGTGCCTCATGGCGCTCCTGCAGCGTGGCGAGCTCTTCCTCGCCCATCTGCCGCACTTCTTCGTCCGTGTCGGCCGCCATCTCCTCCGCGGCGGCGATATCCTGGTCGATCGAATCGTAGTCGGAAAAGAGCTTCACGATCGGCTCGACGCGCGAATACTCCTTCGACAGGTCCCGGAACTGGTTCTGGTCGCCGATCACTTCGGGATCGGCCAGCAGCCCGGCGAGTTCCTCGAAGCGGTCGCGGACCGACTCCAGCTTGTGGCGTATCGATTCCTTCATGGGCGGCAGCTTACTCTTCTTCGAGGCCGAACAGCGCCCGGGCCGCCGCGATGATCTCGGTGTCGGAGTTCTCGCTCGCTTCGCGGAGCTTCACGCTGGGGCTGTGAAGCATCTTCTTCATGAGCGCCGCGGTCGCGTACTCGAGCACCTCCTGCCCGTCGGCGCCCTTGGCCAGGCGTTTCTGCGCCTGTTTCAGTATTTCGCCGCGGACCGAGTTCGCGTTCTCGCGCAGCGCGGTAATTAGCGGGGCGACCTGCTTGGCGCGCTCGATATTGAGATAGCGCGAGATCTCCTCGTCGAGTATGCGGTTGGCATCCTGGGCCGCGGATTCGCGGTTGCCCTGGCCTTCGAGGACGACCTTGTTCAGGTCGTCGATCGTGTACAGGTAGACGTCGTTGAGCTTGCTGATCCCGTCCTCGATGTCGCGTGGCACCGCGATGTCGACGGCGAAGATCGGCTTGCGCTTGCGCGCCTTGATGGCGGCCTCCATCTGCGGGAGCGTCACGACAGCCGTCGGGCTGGCCGTGGAGCTGATCAGGATATCGGCCTCGGGGAGGGTACCCTCGAGGTCCGAGAGCGCGAGCCCGAAGCCGCCGAACTGGTTCGCCAGGTCGTGCGCGCGCGAGATGTTGCGATTCGCCACGAACAGGCGGCCGATGTCCTTGCGCTTCAGGTGCTTGGCCACGAGTTCGATCGTGACGCCGGCGCCGACGAGCAGCGCCGTGTGCTTCTTGAAATCGGAGAAGAATTGCTGCGCCAGGGTCACCGCGGCGTAGGCGACGGAGACCGGGCTCGAGCCGATTTCGGTGTCGGTACGTACCTTTTTCGCCACCGAGAAGGTGTGCTGGAACAGCCGCGAGAGCTGCTTGCCGACGGTCCCGGCGTCCTCGGCGTCGCGGTAGGCATCCTTGAGCTGGCCGAGGATTTGCGGCTCGCCCAGCACCATCGAGTCCAGCCCGCACGCGACCCTGAAAATGTGGCGCAGGGCGGCATCGTCGTCCAGCTCGAACAGCGTGTTCGCGAACGAGGGGTCCAGGTTGTGCGCATCGTGCAGCCAGCCCTGCAGGCGCCGCCGGCCCTCGTTGTCTGCCATCACGTAGAACTCGGTGCGATTGCAGGTCGATAGCAGAACGGCCTCGTCCACGCCGTGGATGTCGCGCACGGCCTGCAGCGCGCCGGGGATTTGCTCCCCAGCGAAAACGACCTGTTCGCGAATTTCGACAGGTGCCGTGTTATGGTTCAGCCCGAGTATTTTGAGCGGCATATCAGATTAAGGTAAGGCACCGGTCCGGTACCGGGAGGAATTCGTTTACTGGGCACGTATCATAAGCGAACTGAAGGCACAGTTCCTTGTCTGTGTTACTTATACACCGCATTATCGCGGCTGAGGCAGTGACACCGCCGCGATAGGATGATAAGACACACACCAATGCATCGAAACCGACGATTGCTGTCCGCCCTTTGGGCCGTGACGGCACTAACCCTTTTTTGCTCCAATGCCTTCGCCGATGACGAGGAAAAGCGCAGCGATGCTGCGGCCCACCTTCTGCAGGCCGAGCTGGCGCTGCAGGGCAGCGAATACCTTGAGGCTGCCCAGCAGTACCGCAAGGCGGCCCAGATCAGCGACAGCGTGGATGTCGCCCGCCAGGCGACGCGCGTCGGCTACAGCTTCGGCTTCAATGAAGAGGCACTGCTGGCGGCCAAGCGCTGGCTGGAGCTGGACGAGGAAAGTGACGAAGCGCTGCTCTACGTCGCGCAGCTGCAGCTGCGTTTGGGCGACCTGCGCAAGGCCCGGCGCAATCTGAAGAAACTGATCGAACGCGGCGACGAGGGGGCCGACAGCCGCCTGTTGTCGCTGGTGCAGGTCCTGTCCCAGGAGGATCCGGAAGACGCCGACAAGATCATGCGCTGGCTCGCCAAGCCTTATAAAGACTCGGCATACGCGCAGTATGCGACGGCGGTCATTGCGATGCAGGCCGGCGATACGGATTACGCCGAAGAACGCACCCTGCGCGCCATCGAACTGGATCCGGAGTGGACCAAGGCGAAGCTCCTTTACGCGCGCACGATACTGCTCGCGGGCAGGCAGGACGAGGCGATAGAGTATACCGCGCGCCTCATCGGCGATGATCCCGACCCCGACCCGGATGCGCGCATGGAACTCGCGTTGATGATGATGACGGCGGGGCGTGACGACGATGCCCTGAGCCAGATCAACCAGATACTGCTCGAGCAGCCGTCGCGCGCTGATGCACTGCGCATGATGGCCATCATCAACTTCCGGCTCGAGAACCTCGACGCTGCCTGGGCGGATTTCCAGGACCTGCTGGCGAGCGGCCGCTTCACGATGGACGCGCTCTACTACCTCGCGCGCATCGCGGACGTGCGGGAGGAGCACGAACGCGCGGCCCGCCTCTACTCGCAGGTCCGGTCGGGACCGAATGCCGTCGTGTCGCAGCGGCGCGCCAGCGCGCTGATCGCTTATGAGTTGGAGGATCCGCAGAAAGCGCTGCAGGATCTCGAGGAATTCGGCACCAACAGCCCGAGCCACGCAATCGACATGGTGCTTGCCCGGGCGCAGCTGTTGGCATCGTTCGAGCGTTACGATGAGGCCCTCGATTTTTACGAAAAATACGTGATGTACAGGCCCGACGACGAGTCCGCGTTGCTGGGCCGCGCCGAGTTGCTGTTGCGCATGGACCGGGTGGATGACGCGGTCGCACAGTATCGCGCCGCCGCAAAGCGCTGGCCGGAAAGTGCCATGTCGCTCAATGCGCTGGGCTACACGCTGGCGGATCGCACGGATGAATACAGGGAGGCCGAGAAGCTGATACGCAAGGCGCTCGAATACGACCCGGACAGCCCGGCCATCATCGACAGCCTTGGCTGGGTGCTCTTCAAGCGCGGCGAATACGAAGCTGCTTTGGTTGAGCTCGAGCGCGCCTATGAGAAGCTCGACGACCACGAGGTCGCTGCCCATATCGTCGACGTACTGGTTGCGCTGGAACGGCGCGACGATGCACTCGAGGTGCTCGAAGACGCCGAAGGCCGGCATTCGGATAGCGATCTCCTGAAAGATGTCAGAAACCGCCTGTTCCCGGACGCCGACTAGCAGACGACTCACCGGCCTGCTGTTGCTGGCGGCGTTTTCGCTGACGTCGGGCTGCGCGACCCGCGAAAGCCTCGATCTCCCCGACCTCGGCGGCTGGCAAAGCCGCCAGTCCCTGCTGGGCCAGCTCGACGAGTGGGCATTCAACGGCCGTATCGGCGTCATTGCCGGTGACGACGGATTCAGCGGATCGCTGCGCTGGACGCAGGAGGGCGACGATTTTGAAGCAACCGTGAGTGGCCCACTCGGCATCGGTACCGTGCGCCTCGAGGGCGACGGTAGCCGCGTGCAGCTGATCGACAAGGACGGTAACCGGACTGTTCTGGAAGACGCGGAACGGGACCTCTACCTGCGCTACGGCTGGACCATACCCGTGCGCAGCCTGCGTTACTGGGCGCTCGGCATTCCCGACCCGGAGTTGCCGGCGGAGACCGAGATGGGCGGCGACGGGCAGCTCCAGAGCCTGACCCAGGGTGGCTGGCAGGTCGACATCACGCGTTACGGTGAGGGCGGTGGCCAGCCGATGCCGACCCGGTTACGGGCAGCGAGCGAGCAGACCCGCGTCAAGCTCGCGATACATAAATGGTCATTTTTTGACCAATCGGGGCGCTGATCACCGGCCTCGTTGACACCTCCGGGGCCTCCCCGCACAATTCGCACGGGCAAGCCAATGCGACTGGTAAATAATTGGGGCGTAGCCAAGTGGTAAGGCAACGGGTTTTGATCCCGTGATTCGCAGGTTCGAGTCCTGCCGCCCCAGCCATTACAAATAAAGAGGGGATGGTCGTGGATATTGCAACAATGGCCGTGTTTACGGGGAACGCGCACCCTAAACTCGCCCACGCTATCGCGCGCTGCCTCATGCTGCCCCTGGCGCGCGCCCAGGTCGGCCGCTTCTCCGACGGTGAGATCAACGTCGAGATCCTCGAGAACATCCGCGGCCGCGAGACCTTCATCATCCAGCCGACCTGCCCGCCGGCATCCGAGAACCTCATGGAACTGCTGGTCATGGCCGATGCCGCCAAGCGTGCGTCGGCCTCGCGCATCACGGCCGTAATTCCGTACTTCGGTTTTGCCCGCCAGGACCGGCGGCCGCGCGCCGCGCGCGTGCCGATCACCGCGAAACTGGTCGCCAAGCTGATCGGCGTAGCGGGCGTCGACCGCGTGCTCACGGTCGACCTGCACGCCGACCAGATCCAGGGCTTCTTCGATATCGCCGTCGACAACGTCTACGCTTCCCCCGTGCTGCTTGGCGATGTCTGGAAGCACGGCTACCCGGACATGGTGGTGGTCTCGCCGGACGTCGGCGGCGTGGTTCGCGCCCGGGCGCTCGCGAAGCGACTCGACGATGCCGACCTCGTCATCATCGACAAGCGCCGCGCGCGGGCCAACCAGTCCGAGGTCATGAACATCATCGGCGAGGTCGAGGGCAAGTGCTGCATCATGATGGACGACATGGTCGACACTGCCGGCACGCTTTGCCAGGCGGCAGGCGCTCTCAAGGCGCACGGCGCGAAAAGTGTGCACGCCTACATTACTCACGCGGTGCTATCCGGTCCTGCCGTGTCGCGCATCACCGAATCCGAACTCGACGACCTGGTCGTCACCGACACGATCCCGCTGAGCGAGGAAGCGCAGGCCTGCAAGAAGATCCGCCAGCTCTCGACGGCGGAGCTGCTCGCCGAGACCATGCGCCGTATTTCCGACGAGGAATCGGTCTCGTCGCTGTACGTCGACTAACCGCCTTTGCAACAGACCGGAGGGTTATTTCTCTCCCTCATGGTTGACCAGCGACGTCCTGTCGCTGGCCCTTCGGGCGCGCAAGCGCGTCCAAATTCGCTCCCGGCGAATTTGTCACCGCGCTGCGCTTTATTTCCTTCGAAGAGCAACCGGCTGGCCTGACATCCCGGGGCATTGGTCTTTGTAGACCTTCCCGCCCTTCATGACGAAATCGACGTCGAGCAGCACTTCCATTTCCGTCATGGCCGAGACCGAAGGTCCGCTAGAATACACGGATGCGCATTATCAACAGACACGAAGTCGAGCGCCTGCTGCCGATGGCGGCGTGCATCGACGTGATGGCCGACGCGATGGCTGCGGCATCGGGCGGTGCCGTGTCCATGCCGCTGCGCCTGTTCACGCCGCTCGCGGACGACAGCGGCTCATTCGGCCTCATGCCGGGATCGATGCTCGACCCACCCTTCTTTGGCGCCAAGGTCATCAGCTTGTTGCCAGGCAACCCCTCGAAGGGCCTGCCGACCGTGCAGGGATATGTGTCGCTTTTCGATCACGACACCGGCCGGCCGCTTGCGCTGATCGAGGGGTCATCCGTCACGGCGATACGAACTGCGGCCGCGTCGGGCCTCGCCACCCGCGAACTCGCAAGGCAAGGCGCCCGCAGCCACGGTATCTTCGGCACCGGCGTGCAGGCGGTGACGCATATCGATGCGGTTGGATGCGTGCGCGACATCCGGGAAGCCGTCGTCTGGGGCAGGGATCCGGACAAGACGCGGCAATTTGCAGAACAGCAGTCTGACCGCGTGAAGTTTGCAGTGAGGGCAACGGAGAACCCTGCCGAAGCGGCAGGCTGCGACGTCGTCAGCACGGTCACGGCGGCGTCCGAGCCGGTGCTGAAGGGCGAGTGGTTGCAGCCCGGCTGCCACCTGAACCTCGTCGGCGTGCACACCCCGCAGGCACGCGAGGTCAACACCCGCGCGATCGAGCGGTCGCGGGTCTACGTCGATCTCGTGGAGTCCGCGATGAATGAGGCCGGCGACTTGCTGATCCCGATCGGGGATGGCGCCATCGATGAGCGGCACATCCTTGGCGAAATCGGCCAGGTGCTGGCGGGCGCGGTACCGGGCAGGACCGACGAATCCGACATCACCCTCTACAAGTCCCTCGGCATCGTCGCCCAGGACCTGTTTGCGGCGGCGCACATCTATGCACAGGCGCTGGACGAAGGGGCGGGGGTCGAGGTAGACCTCGGCTGAGCGTTGGGGTACCATGCGCCGCCCGCAACGGGTTGGTCGCAAGCCCGCGGGCGCCAGATTCTGGCGAATTTATACTTAAATCAATCAGATAACGGAGTTCAGTCATGGCTGAAGAATTTGATCTGATTGCGGAACTCCGGGACGACATGGGGAAAGGTTCGAGCCGCCGCCTGCGTCGTGAAGGTAAGGTTCCCGCAATCCTTTACGGTGCCGGCCGCCCGCCGCGCACCCTCGCGTTTGACCACAACAAGGTTCTCCAGCAGCTCGAGAATGAGTCGTTTTATTCGAGCATTCTCAACGTCAAGGTCGGCGAGAAGAGCCAGGCTGTGATCCTGAAAGACCTGCAGCGCCATCCCGCCAGGCGCCAGGTCCTGCACATGGACCTGCAGCGCATCGTCGAGGACGAGGTCATCCGCATGACCGTGCCGATCCACTTCGTGAACGAAGACGACGCGGTCGGCGTGAAGCAGGGCGGTGGCAAGGTATCGCACCTCATGAACGACATCGAGGTCGTCTGTCTGCCGAAGAACCTGCCCGAGTATCTCGACATCGACATCGCTGACCTTGAACTCGACGAACTGCGCTACATCTCCGACATCCCGCTTCCCGAGGGCGTGGAAATTCCCGCGCTCGCGCAAGGCGAGGAGGCAAATCGTCCGATCGTCTCGATCCACATCATCAAGGAAATGGTCATCGAGGAGGAGGAAGAAGTCCTCGAAGAAGCCGTGGCGGCAGGCGAAGTGCCTGTGGCCGGCGAAGAGGCCGAGGAAGGCGAGGGAGCCACTGCGGACGAGGAGCCCAAGGAAGACTGATTACCGGGCAAGTAGCGGTTATCAATTGAGAGAAGGCCGCCCACGGGCGGTCTTCTTGTTTGTACCATTAGCGATATGACGACACTGCGCATGATTGCCGGGCTGGGGAATCCCGACGACAAGTACCTGCGGACGCTGCACAACGCGGGCTTCTGGTTCGTGGACGAACTTGCGCGCAAGTTCGGCGGCAGCTTCAGATACGAGAAGAAGTTCGATGCCGAGTGCTGCAAGGTCAGCGTCGACGGAAACGACATCTGGCTCGTGAAGCCGCAGAGCTACATGAACCACAGCGGCGGGCCAGTGCGTGCGGCACTCGATTACTACCGCGCAAGCCCGGCGCAGTTGCTCGTCGCGCACGACGAGATCGACCTGCCGCCCGGTACGGTGAGGCTGAAGCAGGGCGGCGGTCATGGCGGTCACAACGGCATCCGCGACGTGATCCGTCACTGTGGAGCCGATTTCCTGCGCCTGCGGATCGGTGTCGGTCATCCCGGCGAGAAGGACAAGGTCACGGGATACGTGCTGAAACGCGCGTCCTCGGATGTCGAGGCGCTGGTCGAGAGGAATGTCGACGAGGCTGTCGATGTGCTGCCAGCGTTGCTGAAAGATGGCCTGAACGCGGCAATGAAAAAGCTGCACACGAAACAGGAAAAGGAAGACTGAGTGGCAATTACCTGTGGCATCGTTGGCCTGCCGAACGTGGGCAAATCGACATTGTTCAACGCGCTGACCGCGGCCGAAATCGCGGCGGAGAACTATCCGTTCTGCACGATCGACCCGAACGTCGGCGTCGTGCCGGTGCCGGATCCGCGGCTCGACATACTGACCAATATCGTCAAGCCGGCGAAGACGATCCCGACGACGATGGAGTTCGTGGACATCGCGGGACTCGTGGCGGGGGCATCGAAAGGCGAAGGGCTCGGCAACAAATTCCTGGCGAACATCCGCGAGACCAACGCGATCGCGCATGTCGTGCGCTGTTTCGAGAACGACGATGTCACCCATGTCACGGGCGTTATTAACCCGATCGACGACATCGAGACCATCAACACCGAACTCGCACTCGCCGATCTCGAATCCGTCGAGAAGCAGTATGTCAAAGCGGAGAAGAACGCAAAGACGGCGAAGAAGGAAGACATCTATGTCCGCGATACGATCGGGAAGATCCGTGACCATCTCGCGGAAGGCAACGCGGTGCGGACCCTCGGCCTCGACGAGAACGAAACGAAGATTCTCAGGGAATTGCACCTGATCACGGCGAAACCGGTCATGTACATCGCGAACGTGGACGAGAGCGGGTTCGAGAACAACCCGCATCTCGACGACGTGAATGAGTACGCAACCGCGGAAGGCGCCGAAGTTGTCGCAATCTGCGCCGCGATCGAAGCCGAGATCGCGCTGCTCGACGAACAAGACAAGAAAGAGTTTCTCGCCGATCTCGGTTTCGACGAGCCGGGACTGAACAGAGTCATTCGAACCGGCTACAAGCTACTGGGGCTCGAGACGTTCTTTACGGCAGGGCCGAAGGAAGTACGCGCCTGGACAACCAGGGTCGGCGCGACGGCCCCCGAGGCCGCGGGCGAGATCCACACGGATTTTCAAAAGGGTTTCATCCGCGCCGAAGTTATTTCCTACGACGATTTCGTATCCCACAACGGCGAGCATGGCGCGAAGGAAGCGGGACGCTTGCGCCTCGAAGGCAAGGAGTACATCGTCAAGGAAGCCGATGTGATGCACTTCCGGTTCAACGTCTGAGGCTTTGCTTTACTGCATCACCAAGCCGAGATAGCGGCCGCGCCCGACCCGCCGCGAGGCCATGAGAGGTCGAGGAACTGACCTACGACTAGGGACTTTCCGCAGTCCCGATGCATCTCCCAGGGGATGGGCTATAGTTTTTCGCATTGGAAGCCGCAGAGCTTCTTTCCAACCGGGAGTTCGATATGAGCAAGCGAATCAACATTCTGTTTTACATAATCATTGCTGGCCTGCTCGTGCCTTTCGCGCTCGACGCGCAGGCGGGCCCGGGCAAAGGCCCTGCCGAGGTCGCGAAGATCGAGGTGATGACCCAGAACCTGTATGTCGGCGCCAACGTGTTCCGGCTTTTCGCACCCGCCCCCTGCGGTCCTCTGCAGAGCGTCTTCGAGCTGTTCGAAACGGTCAAGGCGACCAACTTCCCCGAGCGGGCAGAGGCGATTGCGGACATCGTGCAACGCAAAAGGCCGCACGTCATCGGGCTGCAAGAGGTATCGCTGATCCGCAGCCAGACGCCGGCCGACTTCCTGGTCGTCCCGAACCCGGACGGTGAAACGTATACCTATGTGCCGAACGCCACTACCGTCGAATTCGATTACCTGGATCTCCTCGTCAATGCGCTGGGCGCGAGAGGACTCGACTACGTCGTCGTGGAAGATGCGACGGCCGAGGATGCCGATGTCGAGCTCCCTATGGCGAGCTTCGATGAAGAGTGCAATTTCACAAGTCAGCCGACCGACCTGCGTCTCAGCGACCGCGACGTGATCCTCGTGCGGGGCGACCTCGTGACGGATAACGCAATGAACGCCAACTTTTCGGTCAACCTGCCGGTCGCGGTGCCGGCCGAGATTCCGCCTGGAAACCCGATCATCCTTGCGTTCGAGTTCACGCGCGGCTTCGGCGCTGTCGACGTGACGGTCGGCAAGGTCACGCATCGCGTCGTCAATACGCACCTCGAGGTCGGCGACAGGGGCGACCTGTTAAGTCCTTTCAACTTCATCCAGTTCAAGCAGGCGGAGGAACTGATCGACGAAGTGACGGGCACGGCCCTGCCGCTCACGGTCGTCGGTGACTTCAATTCCTCGCCGGACCCGCTCGATCTGCGCCCGGCCTACGGCCTGATGGCTTTTAATGGCTATCTCGACCTGTGGAACGTGCGCCAGGGCCCGTTCGATCCGGGGTTCACCTGCTGCCAGGACGAAGTGCTCCGCAACGAAGTACCGGTACTGGACGAGCGCATCGACCACGTGTTCACTCGCCTGCCGGTCGATTCCGAACTGTTGCCGATTCAATCCGAGGTTGCCGGGGATCGTGCGAATGAGAAAACGGCTTCCGGCATGTGGCCGTCGGACCACGCGGGCGTCGTGACCACCTTGAAGTTCAAACGCTAACCAGCCGGGAGCGAACGTCCCCGAAATAGAGCACAAAGGTGAGCTGCCGACGCTCGTGGAGTCGCGTCGGCAGCTCGGTGAAGATACGCGCGAAGGCGTTCTTCGTGGGGGATCAATTTACATCCGGCAGGCGGCCGGCAAGTACTTGTTGGGCAAAGCAGCGTTGCCGTTGCAGTCCCAGGTAACACTGCCGGGGCTCGTCGAGTCGGGCGTCATGGAGAGAATTGCGCCAGCCAGATTTGGGTGTATGGAATTACCGTAGGTTATCTCGATTGTGCCGCCCACAACGATCTCGACCTGCGAGACGTACTCACCCGAAATGTCTGCCGGGGCCGAAAGACCGGCGGAGCCGTTGCTGGTGGCGAATAGACCGAAGGTCTGGAAGTATTCGGCGGCCGCGACTTTGGCCGCCGTGCTCATGTTGATACCTTCCGCGACCTGTGAACGGACGATGTAGTTTGTATATAGAGGGATGGCGATGGTCGCGATGATGCCGATGATTGCGACGACAATCATCAACTCGATCAGCGTGAATCCCTGTTGTACTTTTCTCATCGTTCGTCTCGGTCCGAGGCCCGCGCGAGTTGTTGGATATACTGTGGCAGGTTCGGCTCAGCCATGCGCCCAAGTGATTCACGAAAAAAAATGAGACACAGATCGCAATTTATGTAACCAGGCGCAAGGAAGCCTGCGCTCGACGGGTGTTTCAGAGCGGTTTGCGAGGAATTCTCAGGTTCCCGAATAACAACATAATGTTGAAACTAATCGAACGGACAGTTAATGATTGTCCTCGGGTTCGGGTTTATCGGCACGATTTGCAGGTCGAAAGTTATGCGGAAACTTGTTGCGATTTCAGTCGCAGTTACTTTATGTCTCGCGGCTCCTTGTCTTGCGGATCTTGCCGATTCGGGCACGACGCAGGTGGTGATGCTCGGGACGGGAACGCCGAACGCGGATCCGGACCGATCGGGGCCGGCGGTGGCGATCGTCGTCAACG
>JAACFJ010000186.1 GCA_009937505.1 Gammaproteobacteria bacterium | reverse complement strand
GGTTGGGTGGTGGCGGGATCTGGGCAAAGGCGGAATGGACAAAAAACAGGCAGGCAAGAAGAACGGAACTTCTCATGGGAGGCCTCCGGCGTTTCTGATTGGATGTTGTATCGGGGCAGGGGAACATCATACACCGCGCAAGGTCGCAAATTTGTAACATTGGCAATGCGTTGCGCAATCGTGGCCTATACTTAAAATCGGCTGCGCGCTTCTGCTTCGCCTCGTCGGGCGGTAGGATGAGCGATCCTGCAATTCACCCCGGTGGCAGCAATGACTCGCGTCTCATCGATCCGTCTCGGTCTCCTGGTTCTCGTTGCGGCTGCCGCGAGCGGCTGCGGCCCACAGCCGACCCAGTCGAAGCCGACGGGCGAGATCAATATCGAGGGTCTCCAGCAGGTACCTGCCCGGAACTTCGAGGCCGCCTTCGTCCGCCCGGGCGTCACGTTCGCCGACTACTCGAAGCTCATGGTCGATGAACTCGAGCTCGCGTTCCGCACACCGGATCGCGAGCAAAACCAGTTCCCGCTGGACGAGGACCAGAAGACCCGGTTCCGGGCGGCGATGGCGACCGCGTTCGGCGAGGAACTCGGCAAGCTGCAGAACGTTGAGGTCGTCACCGAACCCGGGCCGGATGTGCTGTCCCTGCATGTGCGGGTACAGGATATCGTCGCGCGCGCGCCGGGAAGGCGGGTCGGGGCAGGCGGTCGAGCCGGCTTCGCCCTCGAGACCGTCGGCGAGATGACGCTCGTCCTCGAGTTGCGAGATTCCGAGTCGAACGAAGTACTGGTCCGTGTCTTTGACAGGCAGGCGGTCGAAGGCGCCGCGATGGTGAGCGGCGACAGCGTGGTCTCGACCTGGCAGGGCGTCGAGCGGCTGGTGGGGCGCTGGGCGTCAAGGGCACGCGAAGGCCTCGATCGGCTGCTTGGCGGTAGTTACTGAGCCGCGTTCATGCAGCTGATCATCGAATCAATCGAGGTCGATAATACGCCGGAACTTTGATTGCCCGCCCTGTCGAAAACACCGCAGCCTTACATTTGCATTACACAAACACTGGAAACACAGATGAAATACCAGAGGCTAATCTTGTCTGCTGCATGTCTTGCCGTGGCTGCCTGTGGCGATTCACGCACGCCGGCGCCTGTTGAAACGGTGAACGAACCTGCAGCCAGCGCCGAACGCGAAAACCCGCTGCTCGCCGAGTGGAACACGCCGTTCGGTGTACCACCCTTCGACCTTGTCGAATCCACCGACTACCTGCCCGCCATGCGTGACGGCGTACAACGGCAACAGGCGGAGATCGATGCAATCGTTGCGAACCCCGACGCCCCGACTTTCGATAACACGCTCGTGGCACTCGAGGTCAGTGGCAGCACACTCAACGCTGTCAGGCGCGTGTTCTTCGCGGTGAATAGCGCCCATGCCGATGACGTCATCCGTGACACTGCTAAAACCATCGCGCCTGAACTTTCCGCACACCGGGACAACATCTTCCTGAACGCGGCGCTGTTCGAGCGTGTCGACGCCGTCTTCAGCATGCGCGGCCAGCTGGACCTGAGCGCCGAACAGCAGCGCCTGCTCGAGGAAACCCACAAGGAGTTCGTGCGCTCGGGCGCGAATCTCGAGCCGGATGCACAGGCACGTCTGCGCGAAATCAATTCTGAACTGGCGACCCTGTCGCAGCAATTCCAGGAGAATGTGCTCGACGAGACCAACCAATTCGAACTGCTGGTCACGGATCGCGCGGATCTCGGCGGCCTGCCAGGCAGCCTTGTAGCGCTTGCCGCCGAGGAAGCAAAGCGCCGCGGCCACGATTGCGATGAATGCTGGGCGTTCACGCTACAGCGGCCGAGCATTAATCCATTCCTGCAGTATTCACCGAATCGCGAGATGCGCCGCACATTGTTTGAAGGCTATGCAATGCGCGGCGACAACGATGACGACAGTGACAATAAAGCCATCGTGCAACGCACCGTGCAGCTGCGCGCGGAGCGCGCCGCGTTGTTGGGCTACGAGACGCACGCGCACTTCGTGCTCTCCGATAACATGGCCGAGACACCGCAGAATGCCTATGAATTGCTCGACCAGGTATGGAAGCCAGCGCTGCGAGTAAGCATGGAAGAACGAACAGCACTGCAGGCAATGATGCAGGAAGATGGCATCGACGATGCGCTGCGAGGCTGGGACTGGCGTTACTACACGGAGAAAGTCAGGAAGGCGAAGTACGACTTCGACGAGGTAGCGCTGCGGCCCTATTTCGAGGTCAATGCAGTCCGCGACGGCGTCTTCGCCCTGGCGACGGAGCTCTTCGGCATTACGTTCGAGCAGCTCGACAACGTCTCGACCTGGCATCCCGACCAGCAGGTCTTCGAGGTCAGGGAAGCCGACGGCTCGCACCTGGCAATCCTCTACATGGACTTCTTCGCCCGCGAGACGAAGCGCGGCGGCGCCTGGATGAATGCACTGCGGCCACAGTCGAATGTCGACGGCTATGTCACGCCAATCATTACCAACAATTTCAACTACCCGGCCCCGACCGAAGGTTCGCCGTCACTATTGAGCCTGGGCGAGGCCGAGACGATGTTCCACGAATTCGGGCATGCCTTGCATGGCATGTTCTCTGACGTTACCTACGAATCACTCGCAGGTACGTCGGTACCGCGGGACTTCGTGGAGTTGCCGTCGCAGATCATGGAAAACTGGATGCGTGAACCCGAGGTCCTGGCACTGTTCGCGAGGCACTACCAGAGCGGTGAGAAGATTCCGCAGGAATCCATCGACAAGATTCGCAAGTCCGCAACATTCAACCAGGGTTTCGCGACGGTCGAGTACGTTGCTGCCGCCTACCTTGATTTGGCTTACCACACGCTGGATTCGACAGAAGCGGTCGATCCCCGTGCGTTCGAGGATGGCGCGATGACCGGCATCGGCCTGATCGAGGAGATCATTCCGCGGTACCGCAGCGGCTATTTCGGGCACATCTTCTCGGGCGGTTATTCCTCGGGTTACTACAGCTACCTGTGGTCCG
>JAACFJ010000010.1 GCA_009937505.1 Gammaproteobacteria bacterium | reverse complement strand
CTTCATCCACCCGCGGGTGGCGAAGATCGTTGTGGACTGGATCGAGGCGCCGGACGACGCCATCTGATCAGATGCACTGCGATTCGATTTCGCGGTGCAGTTTCTTGGAGTTGCCGATCACATCATAAAAGCGGTCGATGAACTTCGTTACCCTCTTGCGCGTCGAATCCTCCATTTCATTCTGTTCCTCGAACAACGCGTAGATGGCGTCACGCTTGTCCTGGAATAATTGTACCGACGCCGGCAGGTGGTTTATGTGCGCGCAGCGGCCGCGGTAATGGCGCTGCGTGACGCGCTTGATCCGGAAGCGCGGGTTGGGCTCGGCATACGGCGCGTCGACCAGCCCGGACATGTCGAAGTCGTACGGGACCGAGTAAATTGGTTGGTTCTCTTGTCCGAACAAGGTCGAGTTGTGGCAGCAGTCCTCGCCTTCGGGGCCTGCAATCGGCGAATAATCCGTGTTGCCGATCATGAACTGAAACAGGGACGTAAGGTCCGAGTACTTTCCTTCCAGATCCGAAGTCTTGATTTTTTCAGTCGAGATGACCGGCAAGCCCACTCGCCGGGACACACTCTTCTTGTGTTCGATAAAGAAAGCGTATCGTAGCCGGTCATCGTATTTTTGCTCACTATCACGGTAGGTGATTCGGGCGAGTCTGACGCGATAGCTGATGTCGGTTAGCGTATTTAAAATCCGGTATGCAAGGAATTCCTTGATGATATTCTGCTCGTAGCGTTCAGAGTTATCCCGGCAGTGCGCCACGAGCTTCAGCTTGTTCTGTTTATGAAACAGCGTGTCCTTTGTTTCGGATTTCTTGAAATTGATGCGCAGGGGCGGGAAGGAGCAGACATCACGCTGGCGCCGGAAATTGCCGCGGGTTCGAATACCGATGTCGAAGTCGACGACGCTGCCATCTGCTTCTTCGTAAGACAGCGTTCCTCGCAGGTAACGGTCGTTCGGTCGCTCGCCGAGCAGCGTCTTCATCGGGGCGGTAATAGTTACCCCGAGAATGATATCTGTCCCGAAAAGGCGGTCCGCATCGCCTGGTTCCAGTGCCGGCGCACCCGAAGAGCAAGATGCGGCAATTCAGCATGGATTCATCCGGGTCCGGTTATTCTCACCAAGGCAAAAGTCTAGCATGCAGGCGCACATCGCGAAGGGAGTGGGATGCGGCAAATTGCCGCACGGTCGGCATCTAATTACACTGGAGCCTGGGACGATCTGGCTGAAATGATGATTCGATACCTCACCCGACTCCTGGCGCTATTCCTTGCATGTTCGCTGCCGCTCGCGGCAAGCGCGAACGAGTGGCAGTTCAGCGGCGTCGAGCGCATCGTCGCCGTCTCCGACATCCACGGCGCCTATGAGCCCCTGGTCGCAACGCTGCAGCAAGCGGGGGTGCTCGATGCCGATCTCGGCTGGGCAGCCGGCGCGGCGCACCTCGTGATCGTCGGAGACATTCTCGACCGGGGTCCCGACTCGCGGGACGCCATGGATTTGCTCATGCGGTTGGAGAGGGAGGCGGAGGCCGCCGGCGGCATGGTGCACGTACTGATCGGGAATCACGAGGCGATGAATCTCATTGGCGATCTGCGCTACGTCGCCAAAGAGGAGTTTGCCGCTTTCGCGGACGAGGAGACCGAAGAGGAGCGCGCGCGCTGGCTGACTGAGTACGCAAGGAAGAAGGGCGCCGAGGGCGACATCAATGAAGAACTTCGCCGCGAATTCGATGAGCGGTTTCCCGCTGGTTTCTTTGCACATCGGCGCGAGTTCGGGGCGGACGGCAAATACGGCGCCTGGTTGCTGTCACAGCCCGTTGTGGTCGTCATCAATGCCACGGCGTTCGTGCACGGCGGCTTGTCGCCGATGATCGCCGAGATCGGCCTCGACGGCGTCAACGGCACCCTGGCCGGCGAGCTGGAGCGTTACATCGAGAACCTGGAACCCCTGTACGCTGCGGGCGTACTCACTCCCATGGATAATTTCTACGCGCATCCGCGCATCCTGCAGAGCTACATGCCCACGGTCGAGGCCGACGCCGCGCTGATCAAGGCGATCGAAGAGACCAGGAAGCTTGCAGAGTCCGACCTGCATGCGCCGGACGGCCCCCTCTGGTATCGCGGCAACGTGGCCTGCTGCAGGCTCGTGGAGGAAGATCGCCTGCAATCGGTACTGGATGCCATCGGTGCCGAACGAGTGGTCATCGGCCATACACCGACGCAGGGGCGACGCATCCTGGAGCGCTTCGACGGGGACGTCATCGAGGTCGACACCGGGATGCTCAGCGAGCGTTATGGCGGCAGCGGCAATGCGTTGATCATTGAGGGCGACCGCCTGGCCGTCGTTAACGAAGAGAGTACGGAAGTAACCACGCCGCAGCCGCATCCCCGGCAGGTCGGTAGTCGCCCCGGCGGTTTCCTTTCCGCCGACGCGACCGAGGCGCTGCTCGCTTCGGGCGAAATTTCGAATGAACGCGAGGATGCTGCCGGCCGTACGATCGTGACGGTGAGCGACGGCAGCCGCAGCGTGGACGCAGTATTCATGAAGCGCGAGAACAAGGAAACCTACCCGGATCTTGCGGCTTACCGGCTGGACCGCCTGCTCGAACTCGACATGGTTCCCGTGACGGTGATGAGAGACCTGGGCCGCCGGGAGGGAGCGCTGCAGTTCCTGCCGCCGAAACTTATGAATGAGAAGGAACGATCCGGGGCGGGGCGCGGCGGCTCCGCGAATTGCCCGCTTCCACAGCAGTGGTCAGCCATGTATGTTTTCGACGTTCTTATTCACAATGAAGGCAGGACGCCCGAGCGCATGACGTACCGGACCGACGACTGGCAGCTCATCCTGGTCGGGCACGACCGTGCATTCGGTAAGGGCAAGGACCGGCCGCGGCACCTCGAGAATATCGATCTCGAAGTCGGAGACGGCTGGAGGAACGTGTTAGCCGCCCTGACCGACGATGTCATCGAACGGGAATTCGACGGAATACTCGACAGGCGCCGCCGCACGGCGCTGGCGGCCAGGCGCGACGCGCTGCTGGAGGACTAGCTCTCCTCGTCGTCGCCCGTAACGGCGATGCACTCGATTTCCACCCGCGCATCCAGCGCAAGCCCGCTGGCACCCAGCGCGCTGCGCGCGGGCGGATTCTCGAAGAACCTGCGGTAGACCTCGTTCATCGCGCCCCACTCCGCCATGTCGGCCAGGAATACCGTGCACTTGACCACCCTGTCCATCGAGGACCCGAAGGTCTCGAGCGTTCGGCTGATGTTCTCCATGGTCTGGCGCGTTTCGCCCTGGATGCCGCCCTCGGCGAGGTCCATCGTGCCCGGGATGTTACCGATGTTGCCTGAGAGGTACAGAGTATTGCCGACCCGTACCGCCGATGAGAACGGCAGGTTCAGGTCCTCGGTGCCCGGCGCCTGCAGGTATTCGACATCCGTCTCGTCGTGAACGTGTACTTCACAACCGCAGGCAATTGTCACTGCAAGGAGCAGGGCAAGTCTCTTCATCGTTAGTCCCGGCAACAGCTCATAATTATGCATGGCGACGTTTATGTCGTTAATGGCGACGTATAATGGCGGGACTGCAGCGCGGCGCGCAAGCCGGAGAACCGATGGGACGACTGACGACGCACATTCTGGACACGGCACAGGGCCGCCCTGCGGCGAACGTCGGCATCCGTCTCTTCCATGTCGATGGCGAGCGCAGGCTAGTCGCATCCACGACGTCGAATGCCGACGGAAGGACCGACCAGCCGCTGGTCGAGGGCGACGCGATGCAGGGCGGTTGCTACGAACTCGAATTCGACATGGGCCCGTATTTCTCTTCACAGGGAATGAAAACAGGCGAGCCGGCGTTCCTGGATACTGTCGTGATCCGGTTCTCGGCTTCCACCGGCGAGCACTATCACGTTCCACTGCTGGCCTCGCCGTGGAGCTACTCGACGTACCGGGGTAGTTGAGGGCGGTGGCAGCAAGGCTCCCAAGCGAAACATCGGCGGGCGGGACAATCCGTTTCGTGCTCGACGGAGAGATCGTGGAACTGGCCAATGTCGATCCAACGCGCACCGTCCTGCAGTTTCTTCGCGAGGACCTCGGCCGCACGGGCACCAAGGAAGGCTGCGCCGAAGGCGATTGCGGCGCCTGCACCGTGGCGCTCGCCGAACTCGACGGCAGCGGCAACGGCCTGTCGCTCAAAGCCGTGAACGCCTGTATCCAGTTCCTGCCGACGCTGGACGGCAAGGAACTGATCACCGTGGAGAGTCTCGACCGGCACGGCACGGGGCTGCACCCCGCGCAACAGGCGATGGTCGAGCATCATGGGTCGCAGTGCGGATTCTGCACGCCGGGTTTCGTCATGTCGCTGTTCGCCCTGTACAAGTCTCAACGCGACCCCACGCGCCGGGACATCGACGATGCGCTCGCGGGCAATCTGTGTCGCTGCACGGGCTATCGCCCGATCGTCGCCGCGGCGAACGCAATGTATGAAATTCCCGCCGCCGATGACGACTGGCTGCGGCAGCCGCACGGAAGCGACCAAACCGTGGCTGACCGTGTGGAACGACTGCGACGGATTCAGCACGGCAACTCGCTGGAACTGCATCACGGCAGCCGCGCATTCTTTGCGCCACGGACGATCGGGGAGCTGGCTGGCCTGCTCGACGCGCACCTCGATGCGACGATACTGGCAGGCGGCACGGATATCGGTCTGTGGGTGACGAAGCAGCACCGCGAATTAGAAACCCTGATTTACGTTGGCGAGGTTGAGGGGTTCGCGGATATAAGCGAAAGCGACACGCACCTCGAAATCGGTGGCGCGGCGACTTTCAGCGATGCGATGCCGGCAATCCTCGAGCACTACCCGCTGCTCGACGAGGTGCTCAGGCGATTCGCCTCGCCGCCGATCCGCAACGCAGCGACGCTCGGCGGCAACGTGGCCAATGGTTCGCCCATCGGCGACTCGATGCCCGCATTGATGGCGGCCGGCGCGTCCGTCGTGATCCGTTCCGCCGGGGGCTCGCGCGAACTCGCGCTGGATGACTTCTATCACGACTACCAGGTCAACGACCTTCGGCCGGGCGAATTCATCGAAAGGATCCGGCTGCCGCTACCGGGGCCGGGCGCGAGCCTGCGTTGTTACAAGCTGTCGAAGCGCTTCGACCAGGACATTTCCTCCGTATGCGCGGCCTATCACCTCGAACTCGAGGACGATTGCGTCAAGTCGATCCGCATCGCCTGTGGCGGCCTCGCGGCAACGGTGAAGCGTGCGGCGCACTGCGAGCAGGCGATGACGGGCCGGCCATGGACAGAGGATACGATAGCGGAGGGCATGGCGGCCTTCGCCAGGGACTTCGAACCCATAACGGACATGCGCGCGTCTGCGGCGTACCGGCTGCGGAGCGGCAAGAACCTGCTGCGGCGCCTCTACCTCGAGACCCGCGGCGAGCTGACTGAATCGGTGTACCTGTATGGACGCCACGGCTAATAAGGTGCGCAAAACGGCCGTCGGTAGTTCGCTGCCGCACGACAGCGCGCACCTGCACGTAAGCGGCAGGGCGGCCTACACGGACGACCTCCCCGAGCCGCGCGATCTCCTGCACGTTGCCGTCGGCATGAGCAGCAAGGCGCACGCGCGCCTGCGCTCCATTAACGTCGACGATGTACTGGCCGCCGAGGGCGTGGTCGACGTGTGCCTGGCGGCTGACATACCGGGCGAAAATAACTGCGGCCCGATCGTGCACGACGAGAAGATTTTCGCGACGGATACCGTGGAATACACCGGTCAGGCCATTTTCGCCGTTGCCGCGAGGACCGTGGAGCAGGCGCGCAAGGCGGCAGAACTCGCGAAGATCGAATACGAGGAACTCGAGGCGATACTGGACCCGGCAACAGCGATCGAGAAAGGCTCGTTCGTGCTTCCCACCGAGACGCTGACGCGCGGCGACGCGGCAGCAGCCATCGGCGAAGCGCCGCGGCGGTTGCGGCGGCGGATCACGATCGGCGGGCAGGACCAGTTCTACCTCGAAGGTCACATCTCCATGTGTGTGCCGCAGGAAGACAACGGGCTGCTTCTCTACAGCTCGACACAGCACCCGGACGAGGTCCAGCACCTCGTCGCGAACGCGACGAACCGCGCCGCGAAGGACGTCGTCTGTGTCTGCCGGCGCATGGGCGGCGCTTTCGGCGGCAAGGAGAGCCAGGCTGCGACCATTGCCTGTATTGCAGCGCTCATGACGGCGAAGACCGGGCGCTCCTGCAAGCTGCGCCTGGACCGCGACGTGGACATGATCATGACCGGCAAACGCCACGATTTCGTCGTCGATTACGACGTGGGCTTCGATGAAACCGGCCGGATCCGGGGTATCGATTTCACCTTTGCGTCGCGCTGCGGGGTTTCGGCCGACCTGTCGGGACCCGTGAACGACCGCACGATGTTCCACTGCGATAACGCGTACTTCCTCGAGAACGTCAACATTGAGTCGCACCGCTGCAAGACCAACACGGTATCGAACACGGCATTCCGTGGTTTCGGCGGACCGCAGGGAATGTTCGCGATCGAGTACGCGATCGACGATATCGCGCGCACGCTCGATGTCGATCCGCTCGAGGTGCGGCGCAGGAATTTTTACGGCATCGGCGAACGCGACGTGACGCAATACGGGCAGGCGGTCGAGGACAACATCCTCGACATGATCGCCGACAAGCTCGAAGCCAGTGCTGAATATCGCAAGCGGCGCGCCGCGATCCGAGAGTTCAACGCATCGAGTACGGTGCTGAAGCGCGGTATCGCGTTGACGCCCGTCAAGTTCGGCATTTCGTTCACGGCCACGCACCTGAACCAGGCGGGCGCGCTCGTGCATGTCTACAAGGACGGCAGCGTGCACCTCAATCACGGCGGCACCGAGATGGGCCAGGGTCTGTTCATCAAGGTCGCGCAGGTGGTCGCGGACGAACTCGGGGTGCCCGTGTCCACGATTCGCATCAATGCGGCCGATACCAGCAAGGTGCCGAATGCGTCCGCGACGGCTGCATCGAGTGGCTCGGACATGAACGGCAAGGCGGCACAACTCGCTGCTCGCAAGATACGCAACCGCCTGACTGAATTCGCGGCACGGCATTTTTCGGTCAAGGAAAGCGCGGTCGATTTCGAAGACTCTCGGGTGTCCGTCGGCTCGGACAGCCTCGACTTCGCCGAGCTCGTGCAGCTCGCGTGGCTGGACCGCGTATCCCTGTCGGCGACCGGCTTCTACAAGACGCCGAAGATCAATTACGACCGCAGCACGTTCAGCGGGCGGCCGTTCTTCTACTTCGCATACGGTGCGGCCGTCAGCGAGGTCGTCGTCGATACCCTGACGGGCGAAAACCGCATTCTGCGCGTGGACATCGTGCATGACTGTGGCGATTCGCTGAATCCGGCGATGGACCTCGGCCAGGTCGAGGGTGGTTTCGTCCAGGGGGCAGGGTGGCTTACGTCTGAAGAACTATGGTGGAACGACGCAGGCGAGTTGCAGACGCATGCGCCGTCCACGTACAAGATTCCGACCAGCTCGGATCTCGCGCCCGAGTTCAACGTGACACTGCTCGAGAATGCCGCAAATCGCGAAGATACGATCTATCGCTCGAAAGCCGTCGGTGAGCCGCCTTTAATGCTTGCAATCTCCGTGTTCCATGCAATTCGCGATGCGATCGCCACGGACGGCAACCCGCTGCCGGCGCTCGATGCGCCAGCCACTCCGGAAGCCGTGCTCCGCGCGATCGAGGCGGCCAACCCGTGAACGAGTGGATCGAGGAACTGTCGGACCTGGCCGCGGCGGGCGAAGCCGCTGTCCTCGTCACGATCTCCGGCATGCGCGGATCGACGCCGCGCGAAACCGGCGCAAAGATGATCGTCACCGCCCGCGAGACCATTGGCACGATCGGCGGCGGACAACTCGAACATCAATGCACCCATATCGCCGCCGGCCTGCTGGACGGACAGGAAATGCCGACGATGCGGCGCTTCCCGCTGGGCCCTGCACTGGGGCAATGTTGCGGCGGCGTCGTGGACGTTCTGTTCGAGCCGCTCGGCAGCGGCCTGCCCGGGTGGCTGAGGGATTTGCGCGCCCTTCACGGCCAGAGGCAAGCGTCGGTGCTGGTGACCGCAACGGAGTCGGCGATGAAATTTGTCGTATCTGCCGACAACGTGTTCGGTATCGGGGAGGGCGCCTGCGACCCGGCGGTCGTCGAGGAGGCGCGTGGCTTGCTGCAGGGCGGGGCGGCCGTCGTGAGTGAGGGCATGTTCTACGAGCCGGTACTGAGCAGCGACTTCAATATTGCGCTATTCGGTGCGGGCCACGTCGGTGCCGCGGTCGTCGACGTGCTGTCGGGGCTCGACTGCAATATCCGCTGGATCGACAGTCGCCGGGATATCTTCAGGGCGACGCCGCGCAACGTGCGGACCATCGAAACCAGCGAGCCCGCCCTCGAAGTCGCCGCTATGCCGCCGTCCAGCTATTACCTCGTGATGACGCACAGTCACCCGCTGGACTTCGACATATGCGACCGCATCCTGAGGCGCGGCGATGCCGCGTACTGCGGACTGATCGGCTCCCTGACCAAGCGCCGCCGGTTCGAGAAACGCTTCCGCCAGCAGGGCCTGCCGCAAAGCACAATCGAGCAGCTCGTCTGCCCGATCGGCGTCACCGGCATCAGCGGCAAGAAACCTGCCGAGATCGCCATTGCCGTCGCCGCGGAGATCCTCCGGTTGTACGAGAAGTCGCTGGTGCCGCAACGCTCGCTGCCCGGCAACGTGCATCCGATCGGGAGCTGACGTGGAAGCCTACATCTCGGACTGGCTGAACCTGCTCGTGCGCTGGCTGCACATGATCGCCGGTATCGCCTGGATAGGCTCCTCGTTCTACTTCGTCTGGCTGGACAATCATCTGCAGCCACCGCAGGCGGACGCCGATCGCGACAAGGGCGTGGGCGGCGAACTCTGGTCCGTGCACGGCGGCGGCTTCTATCACGCTCAGAAGTACAGGGTCGCGCCGCGGGTCTTGCCGGAGACGCTGCACTGGTTCAAGTGGGAGGCCTACACGACGTGGTTGTCCGGCATGTTCCTGCTGATACTCGTGTACTGGCTGGGCGCCGAGGTCTATCTCATCGATCCGTCCGTTGCGAGCCTGACACCGCTGACCGCAATCGGGATTTCTCTCGCGTTTGTCGTTGCGGGCTGGCTCGTCTACGACGGCCTGTGCAGGTCGCCGCTTGCTGATAACGGCGGCCTGTTCGCCGGTATCCTGCTGGTCCTCTCAGCCTTGTTGGCCTGGGGCTTGTGCGAGGTGTTCGGCGGCCGTGGCGCCTACATTCATTTCGGTGCGGTGCTCGGCACGATCATGGCGGCGAACGTGTTCTTCGTAATTATCCCGGGCCAGCGGCAGATGGTTGCAGCGGCCGAGCGCGGTGAGGATCCGGACCCGCTGCCCGGCATCCGGGGCAAGCAACGCTCGGTGCACAATACTTATTTCACGCTGCCCGTGCTGTTCACGATGATCAGCAACCACTTCGCGATGACCTACAACCACGAATTCAACTGGGCGATCCTCGTTGCAATCTCGCTTGCCGGGGCGCTGGTGCGTGTCTATTTCGTCGCGAGGCACTCGGGCCGGGCATCGCCGCTGCCGATCGTTGCCGCCGTCGTCCTGTTGTTGATCGTCGCGGTCGCGATCGCACCGCGGGATACGGCAGCGAGCGCGGGTGCCGTGAATTTCGACGCCGTCCGCATCGTGGTGCACGAACGCTGCACGTCGTGCCACGCGGCGTCGCCGAAGCACCCGGCGTTCCAGGCGGCACCTGCCGGCGTGGTACTCGAGACGGATGCGCAGATCGTTGCCGAGGCTTTGCGCATCCATCAACAGACCGTCGTGACGCGCGTCATGCCGATCGGCAACCTGACCAACATCACCGAAGAGGAGCGGCGCCTGATCGATCGCTGGTATCGCTCAGGCGCCGGGGCGAGCGAATGAGCAAGGAAGACTATCCGCGCGATCTTCGTGGCTACGGCGCGCGGCCACCCGATCCGGGCTGGCCGGACGGTGCACGCACGGCGGTGCAATTCGTCGTCAATTACGAGGAGGGTGCGGAAAACTGCGTGCTGCATGGGGACGCCGCATCCGAGGCGTTCCTGTCCGAGATCGTCGGCGCCGCTGCCTACCCGGGCCAACGCCATATGAACATGGAGTCGCTTTACGAATACGGGGCGCGCGCGGGCTTCTGGCGACTGCACAGGATGTTTACGGAGCGCGGTCTCGCGGTCACGGTGTTCGGCGTCGCAATGGCCTTGCAGCGCAACCCGGAGGCCGTGGCCGCGATGCGGGATGCGGGCTGGGAGATCGCCAGTCACGGTTACCGCTGGGTCGACTACCAGGCCGTCGACGAGGCGACCGAGAAGGAGCACCTCGGGCAAGCAATCGACATCCACACGCAGGTTACGGGTGAACGTCCGCTCGGCTGGTACCTAGGCCGCTGCAGCCCGAATACGCACCGGCTGGTCGCGGAGGAGGGCGGCTTCCTCTACAACGCGGACTCCTATGCGGACGACTTGCCTTACTGGGACCGCTCGCAGGCGACGCCGCAGCTCATGGTCCCGTACACGCTGGATGCCAATGACATGCGCTTCGCCACGGCCCAGGGCTTCAATTCGGGACAGCAGTTTTTCGACTACCTCAGGGATTCCTTCGACGTGCTGCATGCCGAGGGCGGACGGATGATGTCGGTAGGTTTGCACTGCCGGCTGGCCGGCCGGCCCGGGCGTGCCGCTGCGCTGATGCGCTTCCTCGACTACATTGCCTCGTTCGACGACGTCTGGGTGTGTCGGCGTATCGACATCGCGCGGCACTGGCGCGAGTATTTCCCGCTGGATGGGTCATAGCATGAAAGACAAAGAATTCATCGCGCGCTACGGCGGCACCTACGAGCACTCGCCCTGGGTGGCGGAGAGGGCGGCGCCGCTGCTCGATGGCAGCGCGGATGTCGACGTCATCGCAAGGGTGATGGAGGATTGTGTGGACAACGCGTCGCCCGACCGGCAGCTCGTGCTGATTCGTGCGCACCCGGACCTGGCCGGGAAAGCGGCGGTCGCGGGCGAACTGACCGACGATTCGGAGACAGAGCAGTCCAGTGCCGGCCTGGACCAGTGTTCGCCGGAGGAGTATGCGCGTTTCCAGGCGCTCAACGAGGCGTACCGCAGGAAGTTCGGCTTCCCGTTCGTTATGGCAGTTCGCGGCAGCAGCCGTGCAGAGATCCTCGCGGCATTCGAGTCACGGCTCGAGAATGATTACGATGAAGAGTTCGAGAATGCCCTGAGCGAGATTCACAAGATTGCACGTATGCGGCTGGTTTCATTGGGAGCGAACTGATGCCCTCATCCGAAAATCCGTTTCGGGAATGGGTCCGGCTCGAGCAGCCGCGCCTGGGCACGCGCGTAACCCACGCCAGCGACGAATTCTTCGCCGCCAAGGAACGACTGATCCAGCCCGCGGACCCGGTGTTCATCGAAGACAAGTACGACGACCACGGCAAGTGGATGGACGGCTGGGAGAGCCGCCGCCGCCGCACTCCGGGCCATGATCACTGCATAATCCGGCTGGGCGTGCCGGGTGTCGTTCACGGCATCGACATCGATACCAGCTATTTCACGGGTAACTTCCCGCCGCAGGCTTCGATCGATGTTTGTGTAAGCGACGTGGACGTGCCGGAAACCGGCTGGACCGAGATCGTCCCGCGGACCGGCCTCGCCGGCGACCAGCATCATTTCGTCGGGGTGAGCGATCCGAACGTCTGGACTCACCTGCGCCTCAATATTTATCCTGACGGCGGCATCGCGCGCCTGCGTATCTACGGTGAAGTGCGAGCAGGATTCGAAGACGATGACGGCGTCGTCGATTTGTTCGCGTTGCGAAACGGCGGCCGTGCGCTCGCGGCGAGCGACGAGCACTACGGCAGCATGCACAACCTCAACCTGCCGGGGCGCGGCGTGAACATGGGCGACGGCTGGGAAACAGCACGCCGCCGCGGACCCGGCAACGACTGGGTGATCGTCGCACTCGGCAGGCCGGGTATCGTCGAGCGAGTCGAGGTCGACACCGCGCATTTCAAAGGCAACTATCCCGACCGGGTGTCGGTGGAGGCGGCGCTGTTCGAGAACCACGCCCAGGCGACGGCCGACAGCGAGCGCTGGCAGGCCTTGCTGCCCGAAACGAAGCTCTCCATGGACCAGCAGCATTACTTCGACACGGAGGTGGACGGTCTCGGGCCGGTCAGTCACGTGCGTATGTCGATCTATCCCGATGGCGGCGTCAGCCGATTGCGCCTTTTCGGGCGCGTCGCAGCCGACGAGGGTTCATGAGCGGCCCCACGCTAAAACCGCTGCCGCTGACCCGCGAACGTTTTCTGCCGTTCGGTGACGTAATCGAAGCATCCGGCACACAACGACAACGCATGAATGAAGCGCGATTCGAGCGTTTCGACGACCTGTGCGGCGTGAACGTGGGCGCGGACGGCCGGGTCTGCATAAGCGTCGCCCGCTGTCGCAGTGCGACGAAGCTGCCTTACCGATTTGATGTCGTCGAACGTCATCCGCTCGGCAGCCAGGCGTTCGTGCCGCTGGCACCGGCCCGTTTCGTGGTCGTCGTCGCGCCACCGGGAGAGAGCGTCGAGCTGGCGGACCTGCAGGCGTTCGTAACCAATGGCCGGCAAGGCGTGAATTACCAGCGCGGCACCTGGCACATGCCGTTGATCGCGTTCGAGGCGGGGCAGGAGTTTCTCGTCATCGACCGGGCCGGCGACCTGCCGAATTGCGATGAGCACGTACTCGATGAGAGCGTGCTCCTGCTGGAGCCCTGACGGCATGCGCACGGCTTTCCGCGGTTCAGTTTTTCACTGTCTCGCCGATCCCGGCGAGCAGGACGATGAAAAAGCCATCGCCTGGCTCGAGGACGGGTTGCTCGTCGTCGAGGACGGCCTGATCACCGAACTCGGCGAGGCCGATGCCCTGATGGGGTTGCTGTCCGACGATACGCGCGTCGAGGACTTTTCCGGCAAGCTGATCGTGCCGGGGCTAATAGACTGTCACGTCCACTATCCGCAAATCGACGTAATCGCATCCTACGGTGAGGAGTTACTCGACTGGCTGCACCGATATGCGTTTCCCCGGGAGATGCGATTCGCGGACGAGGCGTATGCACGTGAGGTCGCCTCGGTCTTCGTCGATGAGCTCCTCAAAAACGGCACGACGACGGCGCTGGTATTCGGCACCGTGCATGCGCACTCTGCGGATGCCATTTTCGAGGCGGCTGCCGCAAAAAACATGCGCCTGATCGCCGGCAAGGTACTCATGGATGCGAATTGCCCCGAGGCGCTGCGCGACAGTGCGGCAACGGGCTACGAGCACAGCAAGCAGCTCATCGAGCGCTGGCATGGCAAAGGCCGGCTCGGCTACGCCATCACGCCACGCTTCGCGCTGACTTCGAGCGAGGCGCAGCTAGAGGCGGCAGGGCGCCTCGCCGCCGAATATCCGGACGTGTGGGTGCACACACACCTCGCCGAGAATCACGACGAAGTCGAGCAGATTTCCCGGCTGTTTCCGTGGAGTTCGAGTTACCTGGACGTTTACGACCGTTTCGGCCTGGTTCGGGAGCGATCCGTGTTTGCCCATTGCCTGCACGTGCAGGACGAGGAATGCCGGCTCATGGCAGAGAGCGGCGCGGCGGCGGCACATTGCCCGACGTCGAACATGTTCCTGGGCAGCGGCCTGTTCGATCTGCGCCGGCTGCGCGAGTGGCAGATTCGTGTCGGGCTGGGCACCGACGTCGGTGGCGGCACGAGCCTGTCGCTATTGAAGACGATGCGCGAGGCATACAAGGTCCTGCATCTCCAGCAGCAGCCATTGCCGCCCGGCCGTGCGCTGTACCTCGCAACGCTGGGGGCGGCGCAAGCCCTGTACCTCGATAACCGGATCGGGAATTTCGAAACCGGCAAGGAAGCGGATTTCATCGTGCTGGACCCACGTGGCACATCGATCAGCGCACACCGCACCGCGCTGGCCAGGTCGCCGGACGAGTTGCTGTTTGCGCTTATCGTGCTGGGCGACGACCGGAACGTCGCGGCAACTTATTTGCAGGGCCTGCCCGCCTAATCCAGGCAGTGATTCTCGAAACGCTTCAGGAGCTTCTCTTCTTTCTCGGCGGCCCGGAAGAACTGGTCCAGGTAGGACATGCGGCTACCCTTGTTCTTATCGCTGAGTACGGGCAACGATTCGATGAGCGCGGCGATGTCCTGCCTTTTCGAGACGATGGTATCCAGCGCTTTCTCTAACCTGTCCCTGTCGGTGCAAAAACCGCGGTAGCGGCGTTGCGTCACCCTGTCGATGCGCAGGTCTGGTGGTGGAAAGGCATACGGTGCGTCGACGAAACCCGAAAGATCGAAGTCGTAGGGAACATAGAGAATATTCGTGTCGGTTTCGATCAGCGTGCCGTTGTGACAGCAGGCTTTCTCCTCGTGTGACCTTACAAGGGACCAGTCGAAATTGCTGACCAGGTACTGGAAAACGTAAATCAGCGCCATGTGATCCGCGTCCAGCCAGTTGAGCGCCACCTCGGGTAACTCGGATTCCCGGCCACCGAGACGCTCGGCCAGTTTCGCCGTTGGCTCGAGCAAGAATGCATGCATGCGTTCGTTTTCGCCGTCGCCCCCAGTGTCGATGAACGTCATCCGCAGCAGGCGCACGCGATAGCTTGCGGGTGTCAGCAGGTTGAAAATCCGGTAGACCACGTACTCCTCGACAAGGTTTTTCTCGGCACGTTCTGACGTGTAGCAGGGCACGACCAGCTTGAGCTTGTCCTGTCCCTCGAAGAGCGTGCCGTCGACTTCACCTTTCTTGAAATTCACGCGTATCGGGAGGAAGTTGCAGACACGCAGTCGGCTCTTGCCGCGGAGCCGGACCTTGATCGCGTGTTCCGTGCCGTCGGCACGCAACAGGAAGGGCAGCTGTTCGCGGCTGTCCGTGTCGCCCATCAGTTCCCGCAGCGGGCCCTCGAGCGTGGCGTCAACGACGGCCGTCTCATCGAACAGGGATGTCGCGTGCAGCGGTGACAGCAACAGCACTGCGACCAGGCACACGGCGATTCGAACAGCAGGCATACGGGCATGTTGCCGGCAGCGCGGTGCCACTGCAATATGTGGGCATGCCGGACGACATGCATACCGCCCCCGTTCCCAAGGAATACGTTGCCTCGGGGCGCCGGCCTCGAGAGCTTCCGACCTTCTATTACCACTCGCACTTCGTCGAGATGATGGAATTCGTCGAGGCCAACTACGGTCACGTCCTGCTCGACAACCATATCGCCTTTTTCCGCGATTTCGAGCGTCTTCCACGTGACGCGCAGTGCCTCTACGTGAGGCTTGTGAATCGCAAGGGCAACGTCTTTGCAAGTAATCGGCTGAAGTACCCGGAGCTGGGCGAGACGCAGGCGCTCGTTGCGATACTGCGCGATGATGGCTGGCTCGAGTCGCCGTCCGAAGCGCATTTCGACGAGCTGTTGCGTTTCCTGACGAGAAGCGAACTTTTCGAGTCCCTGGCCACCCGTTTCGTCGGCGTGCGCAGTTCCATGAAGAAGGCCGAGTACGTTGCGTTCGCCAAGGCGAATTGCGCACCCGCGGACTTCGTAAACCATGTCGATCTTTCAAGGCTCGTGGTGCAGGGCCGGACGCAGGAAGTCGATTTCCTGACGTTCCTGTACTTCGGCCGGCTGCAGGACGGGCTGTCGCGATTTACGATGCGCGACCTGGGTATCGTCAGGACGCACAGTTTTCGCGAGTCCTTCGAGCCGCGTTTTGCGGATCGGGAGGAAGCGTTCGAGCATTATTTTTTTGAAACGCGCCTGGCGCGTTTGCGTTCGGCCCCTGCGCTCGCGGTCCAGGACCTCATGGACGAGGCCTGCGAATGGCCCGAACCGTTCAGTCCCGGCGCTGCGGCCCTGCGTGACAAGCTCGCCTATCGCCTGGGGCGCAAGGCGGAAAAGGCAGGGGATACTTACGGGGCCCTCAGGCTTTTCCAGGCGGGCGAATCGGTGCAGTGCATGGAGCGTTCCGTGCGCATCCTCTTTGCGAGCGGCCAGAAGGACGAGGCCAGAGGTTACCTCGAGCGCTGTATCGACGATCCTGGCAGCGACGAGGAATGGTTGTTCGCGCGAGACTTCTACGAACGCAAGTTCGGGAGCAAGCGCACGTCCGCCGTCACCGACGTCCTGCGGGCTGCCGGGACCATCGACATCGACGAAGCGCAAAGCGGCTCACCGGAACGTGCTGCCGCCAATTACTTCGAGCGGGCGGGCCAGCGCGCGTTTCGTGTCGAGAACGCGCTGTGGAGAACGTTTTTCGGCCTCTATTTTTGGGAGGAACTATTTGCGGGCGACGATGCGGAACTGCATTCGCCGTTCGAGTTTGTGCCGCGCAACCTGACCACAGGCACTTTTTACGATGATAACCGCGCCAGGATCGATGCGAAGCTGGCGAACCTCGACGAGCCGAAATCCGTGGTACGCGAACTGTTGCGGTCCAGTACGGCCCATTACGGCACGCCCAACGGGGTATTCCGGTGGCGGCGCAGCGTGATCGACGCGTTGTTCGCGCTGCTCGAAACCGAACGCGGTGATCCGTTGCGACAGGTCCTCACGCGCATCTGCCGGGACTACGAGGGATCCCGTTACGGTTATCCGGACTTGCTGGTGATGGACGACAGTGGCGCACGATTCATCGAGGTCAAGACGGAGGGCGACCAGCTGCGCCGCAACCAGCTCTTGCGCATAGAGCAGTTGCGTGCCGCCGGATTTCGTGCGGACGTCGTGCGCATTCGCTGGACGCTGGATCCGGGGCAGGATTACGTCGTCGTGGACGTGGAGACCACCGGCGGGCGCGGCGAACATCACCGGGTTACCGAGATCGGTGCAGTCAAGGTTCGCAACGGCGAGGTCGTGGGGCGCTTCTCGACCCTGCTGAATCCACAGCGGTCGATACCGCCGGGCATTACCCGGCTGACCGGGATCACGCCCGCCATGGTCGAGAATGCGCCATATTTTTCCGACATCGCGGACGAGTTCGAGACATTCATGCGGGGGTCCATTTTCGTCGCGCACAATGTCGAATTCGACTACGGGTTCATCTCGCGGGAGTTTGCCCGTCTCGGTCGCAAGTTCCGGTATCCCAGGCTTTGCACCTGCGCCTCGATGCGCAAGCTGTATCCCGGGCAGCGTTCATACAGCCTGGCAGCGCTCGCGGAGGCCTACGATATCCCTCTGAGGAATCACCATCGCGCGTTGTGCGATGCCGAAGCCGCGGTCCAGCTGTTGCTGATCGTCAATGAGAAACGCAGCGAGCTGCTGGCCGGGCAACAGGGGGCTGATGGATCTGGCTGACAACTACCGTGCGGAGGCTGCGGCGATGCGGTAGCATCGCCGCCTTGAGACTATCGACAGGGGAAGAGAGTTGCTGACACCGAGAATAACGGCGCTGGCGTTGGTGTTGTTTGCCGCGGGCTGTACGGCGATCACGGTTAACCTGCCGCCGATCACCGAATCGCCGACGGACGAGCGTCACAATGGCAAGGTCGTTTGGCGCGATCTGCTGACCAATACGCCGGAAGCGTCGCGGCGTTTTTACGGCGAACTGTTCGGCTGGGAATTCGAGGCGCCCAGAGTGTTCGTCGGCGTTGGCGGAGGCGATTCCTACATGTTGATTCGACACAACGGTGAACTGATCGGCGGGATTGTAGACACCAATGCACTGGGCAAGGAAGAGAACATCTCGCAGTGGATCACTACAATTTCTGTCGCAGACATCGATGCTGCGGTGGATCGTGTATCCGGCGCGGGCGGCAATGTCCTCAACCCACCGGAACTGATCGGGGATCGCGGACAAATGGCCGTCGTCGAGGATTCGACCGGCGCGCTGTTTGCGATGATTCAGACCAGGGACGGCGACCCTTCGGACGAAGAACCCGTGCAGAATGGCTGGCTATGGGACGAACTATGGACCGACGACGTCGAGGGAGCCACCGGCTTTTACCAGGCGGTACTGGGCTTCCAGCATACGGATCATGACGTCGAGAACGCGGACCGGAGTTACCGTGTCCTGAAATATGCGGACAAACCGCGCGCGGGTGTACTGCAAAATCCGTTCGAGGATGAACGCCCGGTCTGGGTCAACTACGTCCGCGTCGAGGACCCGTCGGCGGTAACCGCGAAGGTCGAGAGTCTCGGTGGCCGCGTACTCGTCGAGGCGCAGGCGCGCCCCATTGGCGGCGAAGTTGCTTTCATCGCGGGGCCGTCCGGTGCGGGCGTCGCCGTTCAGACCTGGCCACTTGACTGAGGAAACAACGATGAGAATCTCAAGGATTACGCGAGTGGCCGGCATTTCAGCGCTCCTCGCCCTGTGTTCACTGCTGGCCTCATGCGAGCCGCCCGCTGTCTATGGCAGTGTCGGCTATAGCTCCTACAGCGGTGGTGGCTATTATGGTGGCGGGGGAATGGGCACCAGTATCAGGGTCGGCGGCCGCATCTACTAGTCGGCAGCAGGCGCCTTCATATTGCGCTCCAGCCTGTCCAATATCCCGCCAAGCTCCGGGCGACTCTCGTGTAACTCTTGCAGCGATTGCCCCGAGAGTTCATACGGCAGCACAAGCCAGTCGTTCGTCTCGTGGACGTAGTAGTCCGGTGTGCGCAGCGCTGCCGCCGTCGGCCGGTACCAGACGGTAGCGATTCGGATGTCCCCGGGGAGGTTGCGCCGTGTTTTCTGCGTCAGCTGGTCTATGACGGCTGTGACACTGGATCCCGTGCTGTAGACATCGTCGACGATCAGCAACGAGTGGTGCGAACACAGGTTCTCGAGCAGGTACTGCAGGCCGTGCACGCGAATCCGGCCTTCCTTGCTGACCATCTCGGGATAGCTGTGCGCGCCGGAATAGGACGTGCGAATCGCAATATGGTCCGTGGGCGTTCCGAAAAACTCCAGGCCCTCCTGCACGGCAATACCGACGGCACTGCCGCCGCGCCACAGGCCGACGAGAAAATCAGGCTTGAATCCCGCATCGTGGATGTTTGCGGCGAGCTGAAAGGAATCTTTCAGCAGATCGTCGGCACGGATGAATCGCTTGTTCATGGTTCGCGGGTGTCCGCAGTACGGTAGAATTCAGGCCCGCATTATAGCCAGCGTGCGGAGTTCCGGTAAAAAAAGAGCATAACAATGGAAAAGACCGTACTTTCTGCCCAGGACCTCCTCGAGGATTCCTTTCGGCTGGGACTCGACATACTCGAAAGCGGCTTTCGCCCGACGCTGATCATCGCGATCTGGCGCGGCGGTACGCCGGTCGGGATGGCCGTGCAGGAGATCCTCGACTACTGCGGAGTTGAATCCGATCACATCGCGATTCGCACGTCGTCCTATGTCGGCGTCGATCAGCGCGGCGCCGTGGCCGTGCACGGCCTCAATTACATCATCAAGAAGATTTGCCACGAGGACCGCCTGTTGATCGTGGACGATGTATTCGATACCGGCAACACGATCGTCGCCGTTATGGAAGAACTCAGGAGGCGGGCAAGGGATAACACGCCCGACGACATTCGCGTCGCCGTTCCCTGGTACAAGCCGACCCGTAACGAGACCGACCTGGTCCCGGACTACTACATTCACGAGACCGCGGAGTGGCTGGTCTTCCCTCACGAGCTCGATGCATTGTCTCCCGACGAGTTGCGCGCGGCGAGACCCGAAATCGCGCGCATCGTCGACGCCGTCAAGGCGCCGGCCAGGACGGCCTGAAGCCACTCGACGCAGCATGCGCCGAATTTGCGTCTATTGCGGATCCAACAGGGGTGCCCGGCCCGATTACGCGGCGGCGGCCGGGGACCTGGCTGCCGTGCTGGTAAAGCACGAGCTGGAGCTGGTTTATGGCGGCTCGTCCAAAGGCATCATGGGCGTGCTCGCGGACAAGGTCCTGGAGCTGGGCGGACGTGTACATGGCGTGATTCCGCGGCAGCTTGTCGTCAAAGAGGTTGCGCACAGCGAACTGACCCGGCAGCACGTCGTTGACTCCATGCACGAGCGAAAGACGATGATGGCGTCGCTCGCAGACGGCTTCATCGCGATGCCGGGCGGCTTCGGCACGCTGGAAGAACTGATCGAGATCGTGACCTGGGCGCAACTGCGGTTTCACGACAAGCCCTGCGGCTTGCTGAACGTGTGTGGTTATTTCGACCATCTCCTGAGCTATCTCGATCATGCCGAAGCCGAAGGCTTTCTGCGCGCCGAGAATCGCCGCATGCTGCTCGTCGATGCGAATGCGCAGGGCCTGGTGAGCCAGTTCGAACGTTACACCCCGCCGCAGGTCGACAAGTGGATCGACGCTTAGGGGGTCCGTCCCCGATTACCAGAGACGGATTCGCCAGCGGCCGCCTTCCGCAACGCGGCGCTTGCGCATCTTCGCGTGCAGTGCGGCACGCTTTTCGGCCAGCCATTCGTCGCGTCCGACTCTGACGTCCTCACCCTGGGCTTTTCGCGATGCTTCCTCGGCTTTCCGGAATGCGCAGAATTCCTCGTACAGGCTGATCTCGTTACGCAGCTCGCCGAGCACGATCTCGGCGTAGATCGCATCATCGAGGAATCCGAGGCCCGGTACGTGGTCGGGTATCAGGTCCTCGGGGTCGCAGAGGTAGGCCAGTGCGCTGAGCACGTGCCGCCGTTCATCCTGGGACAGATTCCATTCCTCGTCGTTGATCATGTCGATCACGATGCTGAGCTTGGACATGCGGGTCGAGATGAACTCGGGCAGATCGATCTCGCGTGTCTGGCGAAGCAGGTCGCGCGCGGCCTGTTCGATATTTTCCGCGGCGGTATCGTCTTCCACCGCTGAGCGCGCCGTGTCTACGATCGCCTGGAACCGGGCCAGGTCGTCGTCGCTCAATGTAAATGTGATGTCGAGAGGCATGATGAGGGTCCCTGTCTGAGTGCCTATCCTAAGCCGGTCCTGCTGATTATCAAAGTCACGCATCGGGTCGGCCGAAAAGAAAATCATTAAAAACAGCCAGTTGAGACGAAACCGCGACCAAGAGCCGTGCCGAATTGTGAACTACGACTCAGTTCGCCCTGAGACGCACTTCAAAAGCTGCGAAACAGTTCCGGGAATCAATGCGTTAGCTTCAGTAGGATTTTCTGCGGAATCGCCGATTTCGAGTGAGCCACTATGAATCTGGACATCGCATTGTCCATCGTCTTGATCTTCAGCGCAGCCTGTTACCTGCTTCTCGGCGTACGCCTGATCGTCGCCAAGCGAGAAGTAGGCAGTGTGCCGATCGGGGTGCTGTTCGTAATTATCAGCTTCTGGGTGATGGGCGGCGCCGTGGAGCTGATGTCGGAATCGTTCCTGGTTTTCTCGATCGGCCGGACCGGCCATTTCATCGGCACAGCACTGTTACCCCTGGCGGCCTTCGTCTGCTTTCGTGAATATACCGGCGCAACGACGCCCTTGCGGACGATCGTGCTGCTGCTCATCGTGCCGACGGTATCCATAACGCTCGCAGCAACAAACCCGTTTCACGAGTTCATGTGGCAGCTGCCTGCCGTCAGTGAAGACGGGCAGTACCTGACCCGCCCGGACCGGTGGGGCCCGTGGTTCCTGTTCGTGCATGCGCCGCACAGCTATGCGCTCATCGGCGCGGCTATATTTACCTTGCTGGTACACAGTTCGGCGGTCGCGCCCGCGCACCGCCGTGGCCTGTTCCTGCTGGTAGCGGCCTGCGTCGGCCCCCTGATCGCCACAAGCGCTTACGACCTGGGATTCGGCTCCAACGTCATCTCCTTCGTATCGCTGGTGTTCGCCGCGATGTTGCCGATCTATGCCTGGCTGATCGTGGGTGAGGGAATCGTGGAGTTCACGCCCCTGGCCTACGAAACAGTGTTTCAGAACATGCAGGATCCGGTCATCGTCATTGACGAACAGCAGCGCATCATCGGCCTGAATCACTGTGCCGAAACGATGCTCTCGGTTTCGGAGCACGAAGCTCTGCGCACGCCGCTCAACGAAATATTCAAGGACGGCGCGACTGTCGTGTTCGAAGCGCTGGAGACGCACAAGCCGCAGAAGATGATGACGACTACCGGGCGCTTCCTGCATGTGCAGGTATCGCCGATTCAGTCGGACCGAAGTTCGGTGCGCGGCGGCCGCGTGCTGATGTTCCGTGATGTCAGCGACGTTGAGAAGGCCCAGAGCGAGGTTCGCAAGAGCGAAAAGCTGTTGCGTACGTTGATCGACCACTCCGTAAACGGTGTCATACGCCTGCGCTGGGTGCAGGACGAGGATTACGGTGGCAAAGACTTGCGCTGCATCTTCGCCAACGCCGCAGCGGGACGCTTCCTCGATTGCGAGACGGACGATCTCGTCGATCTGACGACCAGCGAAATAGCCCGACGAGCGATGACCGGCATGGATGCGCACACCCAGCAGAGCATACTGGAGCAGCTGGAAGAGTCCTGCGAAGCAGGCGAAAGCGTGGACCTGGAGCTAATGCAGAGCAACGGTGACGCATTGCGCTGGTTACGATTGATCTGCGAGCCGGTCGGCGACGACATCGCGGCTACGCTTATCGACGTTACGGACAGCAAGGCGAAGGAACGGCAGATGGAGTCGATCGCGTGGTCGGACCCTCTGACCGGCGTGCTCAACCGGCGGGGATTCGAGCGCGACGCTGCGCAGCGACTGACGGACAGCGCCGACGACGCGACCGGCGCGCTGCTATTCATCGACCTCAATGAATTCAAGGACATCAACGACCAGTATGGCCACGTGGTGGGCGATCAGCTGTTGACCATTGCCGCGCAGCGACTGCGCAAGAGCCTGCGTTCGCAGGACATAATCGGGCGCCCCGGCGGTGACGAATTCGTTGCTCTTGTGCCCGATGTCTCTGCAGCGGTCGCAGACAAGCTGGCGCAACGGCTGGCAAAGGCCCTGGAAGCGCCTTACAACATCGGTACCGAGACCATGAGCTGTGCCGCGAGCATCGGACTGGCTCTGTATCCCACCAATGCCAACACGCTGACAGGCCTGCTGCGCGAAGCGGACCAGGCAATGTACCGGGCAAAGGCACGCACGCGCGGGTCCGAGGATTTGCGCCACAGCGACCTCCTCGAGAAAGCAATCTGACGCCGCAACGTGATTAAATACGGCGCTCCTGTCACAGGTGAAGAGCGCGATGCACGCTGCAGCCCCATTACCGACGCCCGACGACGTTCCCGTCATCCGGCTTGAAAACCTCAACCGCCGCTACACGATGGGCGGTGAGGAGATTAATGCCCTCGGCAGCGCCGACCTGACCGTCGAGCGCGGCGACTACCTGGCGATAATGGGGCCCTCCGGCTCCGGCAAGTCGACGCTGATGAACATCATCGGCTGCCTCGACACGCCAACCAGCGGTGACTACTGGCTGAACGGCAAGTCGGTGTCCGCCATGAACGAGAAACAGCTGGCGCGGATCAGGAACGCGGAAATCGGCTTCGTGTTCCAGACATTCAACCTCTTGCCCAGGATGTCCGCGCTCGCAAACGTCGAGGTGCCGCTGATCTATGCGGGGATGAAGCGTAAGGCGCGCGATGCGCGCGCGAGGGAAGCTCTCGAGACGGTGGGACTCGGCGACCGGATGTTACACCGGCCGTCCGAAATGTCTGGCGGGCAGCGGCAGCGGGTCGCCGCGGCGCGCGCGCTCGTCACGAACCCGAGCATCCTGCTGGCGGATGAGCCGACCGGCAATCTCGATTCCAGGACGGGAGACGAAATCATGACACTGTTCAACAGTCTGCATGCGGCCGGTAATACGCTCATCGTGGTGACTCACGAAGCACACGTCTCGAAACATGCGCGCCGCATCATCCACCTGAGCGACGGCAATATCGTCAAAGACGAACAGCAGGGAGCGGGATCTTGAAACGTTGCTTTCCGCTTATGCTCGTGGCAGGGCTTGCGGCCTGTGCCAAAGAGCCCGCCAGCGGCCCGATCTACGATACGGCAACGGCCGACAGGCGCACGATCGAAGTGAGCGTGAGTTCCTCGGGAATCGTCGAACCGCTCGCCACGGTCGAAGTGAAGTCGAAGGCATCAGGGGAGGTTCTCGACGTGCTGGTCGAAGTCGGTGACCACGTGGAGAGGGATACGCTGATGGTGCGGATCGATCCCCGGACCGTACGGAACGATCTTGCCCAGCGCGAGGCCGAACTAAAGGCGGCGCTGTCCCGCCGCGAGATTGCGCGGTCGCAGATGAGGCGGGCGGAATCGCTGCTCGCCAGGGGTACCTTTACGCAGCTCGACCTCGAGCAGGCGGCACTCGACCTCGCCGACGCCGAGTCAGACGTGGTTACGGCGCAGGTCAGCGTGGAGAATGCCCGCATCGCGGTTGACGACACGGACGTGCGGGCGCCGATCACCGGCACCGTCATTCAGAAACCCGTGGAGCGAGGACAGGTCATTTCTTCGCCGACCCGCGATGTGGCGGGCGGCAGCCCGCTGATGCAGATGGCGGACCTGAGCGACGTACAGGTTCGGGCGCTCATCGACGAGACGGATATCGGCAAGGTACGTCCCGGCATGCCGGCAAAGCTTTCTGTCGCGGCCTACCCGAACCAGCCGGTTCCGGGCGAGGTCATCAAGATCGAACCGCAGGCGGTCGTGGAGCAGAATGTAACGATGTTCGCGGTACTCGTCGCGATCAACAACCGCGACGGTCTGCTGATGCCCGGCATGAACGCCGAGGTCGAAGTGTCGATCGCGCGCAGTGAGGACGTCGTGACAATCCCGGTCATGGCGCTGCGCACGGATCGCGATATTGCGTCGACGGCACTCATACTCGGTATCGAGGTCGCGGAGTTGCGCGCGATGCTGAAGCGCGCCGCAGGGCGACAGCAGCCGGCATCTGACGCCGATGAATCGGTGCAGACCATCGATATCGGTGGCCGCGAAGTCGAGTTGCCGCCGGGAACAGACGCCAGCAAGGTTCGCGAGATCATGAACAAGCGCCGCAGCGGCGAATCGCTGACGGCGGACGAGCGGCAACTGATGCAGCGGATATTCCGGGGCGCCAGCGGGCAGGGCGGTTCCGGCATGGGAAACCGGACGGACTACCGCTTCGGCGGAAATTTCTGGGTCGTAATGAATTCCGACGGGAATGGGAGCCCGGTGATTCGCAAGGTTCGTACCGGTATAACCGATCTCGATCACGTGGAGATTATCGAGGGGCTGCAGGAATCGGAATCAGTCCTGGTACTGCCGTCCAGCCATCTCGTGGAGACACAGCAGGACCTGCAGAATTTCCTCAACCGTCGCATCGGCGTTCCGGGTATCCAGCGCCGATAATCGCTCATGCTGATTTCTGAGACATTTCGCATCGCGCTGTCGTCGATCAGGAGCAACCTCTTCCGAGCGACGCTCACGATGCTGGGCATCATCATCGGTGTTGGTGCCGTTATCACGATGGTCGCGCTCGGTACCGGTGCGCAACGCGCCATCGACGAACAGATGGCGGCGCTCGGCGGGGACATCCTGGCCGTCGAATCGTCTTTCTGGTTCAGCCACGGTGTGGCTCGCGACCAGCAGACGCTCACCACTGACGACGCGGCCGCTCTGACGATCGGTACGACGCATATCGACGAAGTAGTGCCCGAAATTAATGGCCGATTCCAGGTGAAGTACGGCAACCGAAACATCAATACGACAGTACTCGGCACGACGCCAAATTATCCTGGCGTGCATGGCTTCGAAATGGCGGCGGGCCGAATGTTCACGCTCGCCGACGATTCCGCCCGCAAGCGGGTCGCGGTGCTGGCCGCCGAAGTGCCGGGCATGCTCGATACCGATGCCACAGGGATCATCGGCCGTAATGTCTCGATCCGTTCCATTCCGTTCGAGGTGATCGGCGTACTGGAGGCCAAAGGTTCGACCGGCTGGCGCAACCCGGACGACGACGTCTGGATACCGCTGAGCACGGCGCAATTCAGGGTGACGGGTAATGAATTCGTCGAACGCATTAGCGTGCTTGTCGATCAGTCATCGTCGATCGAGCTTGCCATGCTCGATATCGAACGCGTGCTGCGTCGGGAACACGGCATCCTGCCGGGCAAAGACAACGACTTCGCCATGATCAATCGCAAGCAATTCGCCGAATCGCGCCAGGAAGCGACACAGGTATTCACGTTCCTGCTCGCGGGCATCGCCGGCGTCAGCCTGGTCGTTGGCGGCATCGGTATTATGAACATCATGCTGGTCACGGTGACCGAGCGTACCCGCGAAATCGGCATCCGCAAGGCGCTCGGCGCAACGCGCGGCAATATACTCCTGCAGTTCCTCGTCGAGTCCACGACCCTGTGCCTGCTGGGCGGTGCACTCGGTCTCCTGGTCGGTGCGACGGCAGCGACGCTGCTGAACAGGCTCGCCGGGTGGCAGACGGTCGTAACCATCGATTCGGCCGTCATGGCCTTCGGCTTCAGTGCCGTCGTCGGGATCGTTTTCGGCATCTGGCCGGCACGGCGGGCATCACAGCTCGACCCGATCGATGCGCTGCGGCACGAGTAGCCGTAATAAATCTGGCGAAGCGACGGTCCGATAGAATGTGTTCACGAAAAATGCACTGCCATGGCTTTCTCTATCGCGCGACAAAGAACGATCAAGAAGATGCTGCTCGGCCTGTTTGCAGTCACGATGGCGATGAGTCTTGCCTGCAGCCTTTCCATTCAACACGGTCATGCCGATGTTCCGGTCGCCGCCAGCGCGGATGAGATCCGGCCGTTAAGTGCCGGGCGGGACGCGCCCCGCTTTACCGTCGAAACGGTGGACGGTGAGCCGTTCCACTTCGAGCCGCGCGGTCTCGAGAGGCCCGCAGTCTTGATTGCGTTCCGCGGAGGCTGGTGTCCCTACTGCAATGTGCATTTGTCGGAACTCCGGCACGTCCTGCCCGCGATTCAAGCCATGGGCGTCGACGTGCTGTTTCTCAGTGGAGACCGGCCGGAACTGTTGTACAGCAGTCTTGACGCGGACACGCAGGCCGATATCGGCGGACTGGGTTTTACGATTCTCTCTGACGCAAAAGCCGGTGCTGCGATTGCGCTCGGCATCGCGTTCCGGGCGGCGGATGACACTATCCAGAGGCGCCGTGACAAGGGGCAGGACATCGATGGATCCTCGATGGCGCTGCAGGGCGTGCTGCCTGTACCGTCCGTGTTCGCAGTCGATACGGACGGCATCATTCGTTTCGCGTACTCCAACGCTGACTACACGGTGCGACTCCCTGCCGATGAGTTACTCGCGGCTGCCACTGGAATCGTCCCGCGCTAGTCGGTTTTGCCCCGCGATGATACGCTCGCACCTCGCCAGCCGGCCGGAACAACAACATGAGCAGCGAAGGGCGCGTCAATCCCGTTAGTCGATTTCTGAGGGTCGCGGCCAAGATCGAGCCGAACGAACTCAAGGCGACATTACTCTCGTTTACGTTCGTGTTCACGCTCATGGCGGCTTACTTCATCCTGCGCCCGGTTCGGGATGCGATGTCGTCCGACTGGTCCGACGAGGAACTGAGCTGGCTCTGGACGTCGACATTCTTATTTAGCGTGGTCGCGGTCTTCCTGTACGGGGCTATCATTTCGAGAGTGCGCTTCAAGCGACTGGTACCCGGTGTCTACATCGCTTTCGCCACGAGTTTTGCGGGCTTCTATATTGCCAGCACGGCCACCGACGATACGGATTTCGTCAACAAGTCGTTTTATGTCTGGCTGAGCGTTTTCAGCCTGTTCCATGTTTCGGTCTTCTGGAGCTACATGTCCGGGTTGTTCAGCCGGGAGCAGGCGCCGCGACTGTTCGGGGTCATCGCGACCGGAGCCAGTACCGGGGCTATCGTCGGGCCATCGATACCCGCATTCTTCGCCGACAACATTGGCACGATGAACCTGCTGTTGATTTCAGCCACCATGTTGCTCATCCCGGTCGTGATCATCGGGGCGCTGGAAAATCTTCGCGTTAGCGAACTCGGCACCGAAAACGTGCAGCCGGACCTGACGCGCGAGCAGACGCTCGGGCGGAATCCGTTCTCGGGATTCTGGCTTTTCCTGACCAATCCCTACCTGTTGGCGATCGGCGCGTTCATTTTCTTCTACGTCATCATGAATACGTTCGTGTATTTCGAACTGAGGAAGTTGCTGGCTGTCTTCGATCGCGACGTGCGCACGCAAATCTGGGCCGGCATCGACCTCGCCGTGAACTCGCTGGCGATCGTGACGGCCGTGTTTGCCACGGGCCGAATCTCCACGCGGTTCGGCATGGCGACGACGCTCGCGCTGATTCCCGTGCTCATGGTCGGGGGATGGCTGATCGTTGCCGCGACGCCGTTGCTCGCAGTGCTGATCGGGTTGCAGGTTGCCCGGCGGGCTGGCAACTATGCGATTACGCGGCCGGGCAGGGAGATGTTGTTCACGGTCGTCGATTCGGAAACCCGCTTCAAAGCGAAGCCCGTCATCGACATTGTCGTCTATCGTGGCGGTGATATGGTTACCGCCTGGACCTACACCGCGCTGACGGCAACCCTCGGGCTGGGGTTGACCGGCGTCGCGCTGTTTGCGGCGCTGATCGCCGCGGGGTGGGCGCTCATCGGCGCCTGGCTGGGACGGTCCTACCAGTCGATCGCCCGGCAGTCCGCGACTACCGGCAGCGCAACGGAGACGAGCCGCGATGGGTGAAGCCTATATTTGCGACGCAGTGCGAACGCCGATCGGCCGATACGGCGGAGCTCTTTCGTCGGTACGTGCCGACGATCTCGGCGCAGTGCCCATTGCGGCGCTGCTCGCGCGGCAGGGGAATCTCGATCCTGCCTCGATCGAAGACGTTGTCTATGGCTGCGCCAACCAGGCCGGGGAAGACAATCGCAATGTTGGACGCATGTCGGCGCTGCTTGCCGGTCTGCCGGTGACGGTCCCGGCGTCAACCGTCAACCGCTTGTGCGGCTCCGGCATGAACGCGATTGGCAATGTTGCGGACGCGATCCGCGCCGGCGGTATCGGCCTGGCGATTGCCGGGGGCGTAGAGTCGATGTCGCGTGCACCCTTCGTTATGGCGAAGCAGACCGCTGCGTTCGGACGCAACGCGGAAATCTACGACACCACGCTCGGCTGGCGCTTCGTAAACCGGAAACTCGAGGAGCAGTACGGCATCGATTCCATGGCGGAAACCGCGGAGAATGTCGCCGATGAATTCAACGTATCCCGGGAGGACCAGGACGAATTTGCATTGCGCAGCCAGCGGCGCGCAGAGGCTGCTATCGGATCCGGGGTGCTCGCCGAAGAAATCGTGCCCGTCACCGTGCCGCAGCGCCGCGGGGATCCGGTCGTCGTGGACACGGACGAACACCCTCGATCCGGTTCGACGATCGAGGGGCTGGCGAAACTGAAACCTATCGTGCGCAGCGGCGGCAAAGTCACCGCTGGCAACGCCTCCGGCATCAATGACGGCGCGTGTGCGTTGCTCGTGGTTTCCGGGGATGCTGCCGGCCGCCTGGGCCTGGAGCCGCTCGCGCGGGTGGTCGCCTGGGCCGCAGTCGGCGTCGAGCCTCGCATAATGGGCATCGGGCCGGCGCCGGCATCGGAAAAGGCGCTGGCGCTCGCCGGGCTCGATATTTCCCGGATGGACGTTATCGAGCTCAACGAAGCCTTCGCGGCGCAGGGGCTTGCCACCTTGCGGACGCTCGGTGTGGACGACGCCGCCGAACACGTGAACCCGAACGGCGGCGCCATCGCTCTCGGTCATCCGCTGGGAATGTCGGGCGCTCGACTCGTGACGACCGCAGCTTACGAGCTGCGCCGCAGGAATGGGCGTTATGCACTCTGCACCATGTGCATCGGCGTGGGCCAGGGCATCGCGATGGTCATCGAGCGGCCATGAGCAACGAGGCACCGCCCAGTTACGAGACGCAGTCACTGCGGGATTTCGCGGAGGTCATCCGCGGCCGGCGCACGATCAACCTTTATCTGCAGACGCCGGTACCCCGCGAACTCGTTCGTGAGGCGATCGAGGCCGCGACATGGGCGCCGAACCATCATGTCACTGAGCCGTGGCATTTCTACCTGTTGGGGAGTGAGACCATCGAACGTTGTCTCGACCTGTGCTACGAAATCGTTACCGCGAAAAAGGCGCCCGATGCGGGCAAATTCAAACGCGAGCAGTGGTCCGAGAAACCGGGCTGGCTCGTGGTGACCTGCCGGCGTTCGGACGATGACTTGCTGCAGCGGGAGGATTACGCGGCGTGCGCGGCCGCGCTACAGAACCTGATGCTGTATCTCTGGAAAGCCGGCATCGGCAGCAAGTGGACAACGGGCGATATCACCCGCGACAGCCGGTTCTTCGACATCGTCGGAATCGATGAGAGCGAGGAGGTCGTCGTCGGCATGCTCTGGTACGGCTACCCGAAAATCACGCCTGCGCAAAAGCGCAAAGGCCTCGACGAGGTGCTGTCCGAACTGCCGTAGTCGCAGTCGTTCGCTTATACTAAACCCCATGCCCTCTTTCCTCTCAGAACTCCGCCGCCGAAATGTGCTGCGCGTTGCCGCCGCCTATGCGCTCGTCGCCTGGATCATCATCGAGGCCGGGTCCGTCTTGCTGCCTACGTTCGGCGCGACGGAGGGGGCTTTCCAGGTCTACGTGATCATCGTTTTGGTCGGCTTCTTCGCGGCGGTGGTGCTGGCGTGGATCTTCGAGGTTACGCCGGAAGGGGTGAAGCTCGACAAGGATGTGGATCGATCAGAACCCCGCCGGACAAGAAAGCAAAAAGCGACGATGAACTACCTGATCATCGGCCTGCTCGCGGTGGCGTTGGGCGTGTCGATCACGTTCAATGTCACCGGCATCCGTAACGACGAATTGCCCGCTCAACAGTCCGCAATAGAGAAGCCTGCCATCGCCGTACTGCCGTTCACGAGCCTGAGCAGCGAACCGGATAATGCGGTCTTCGCCGATGGCATACATGGCGACATACTGACCCAGCTGGCCAACATCGGATCCTGCAAGGTGATTTCGCGCTCGTCAGTGATGGAGTACCGGAACACCACGAAGAACGTACGCCAGATCGGCGAGGAGCTCGATGTCGGTTCGGTGCTGCAGGGTTCGGTCCAGCGTGTCGGCGACAGTGTCAGGATCAATGTGCAACTGATCGACGCGAAAGACGACGTCAGTATCTGGGCGGAGAGTTACGATCGCGAGTTGACGGCGCAAAACATCTTTGCGATCCAGAGCGAAATATCCGCGGCAATTGCCACAGCACTGGAAACCACGCTGACGCCCGCCGAGCAGATCAGGATCGCGGCGAAGCCGACTGAGGATCTGCGCGCCTACAGTGCCTATGTATCCGGACGCGACAATCTCTACCTGCGGCGTCTGGAGACGCTGCTGAGTGCGCGGGATAGTTTCGAGCAGGCTATCGAATATGATCCGAATTACGCGGCTGCATACGCCGGGCTCGCCGAAAGCGCATTGTTGCTGTCGTTCAATCACCAGTACTTGCCGCAGTCAGAAGCATTCGAGATTGCGCGTGAAACCCTCGACAGAGCGCTGGAACTGGATCCGGGTCTCGCAGACGCTTATGCCGTCAGAGGCTTGCTCGCGAGCAGGGCCTGGCTGCAGTCTCGCGTGGGGCGGGGCAACCTGGAAGCCGAGGCGGATTTTCGACGTGCCATCGAACTGAATCCGAATCACGCCAGCGCCTACATGTGGTTTGCCAGTCTGCGAGATGCGGAGGAAAGGGATGAAGAGGCCATCGAGCTCTACCAGCGGTCTCTGGAGCTGGACCCGCTGGGCCGAATACCGTACACGAACCTGCCGACGCTGTATGCACAGCGCGGCCAGAATGACGAGGCGATCAGGCTGTGGCTCAAGGCGATGGAGATACATCCCGAATGGCCGATACCCATGCAGTACCTTACCCAACAACTGGCGGGCCTGGGCCGTCTCGATGAGGCAGTCGCGTGGGCCATGCAGGCGATGTCGCTAAGCAACGATCCTGCCGTCGGTTTCCTGACCGTACGCCTGTACCTCGCTTTCGGCGACGAGGTAAAAGCCAAAGCGCTGCTCGAAACGCTGCCGGAAGACCATCCGTTTGCCGCCGTGATGGAAGGCTTCGTAATGCTCATCGACTCGGATTATCAGAATGCCCTGAGATTCTTCGCCGAAATCATCGACAGTGGGGTGTCCGGAGACACGCGCCAGTTCCTGACGTTCGTCACCGCTGAAGTGGCTTTAATCGTCGACGACCTCGAGATGGCACGCCGGTATACTTACAAGGGCCAGCCCATCCTCAGGGAAGATTCGGAACTGCCGATCGACAAGTACACCATTCCCGCCATCATCAGGCTCGCGTACATCAGCCAGCGCGAAGGAGATACAGCGAAGGCACAGAAACTCCTGCGGGCGGCATTGCCGGTCGTCCGGGACCAGCCGCGGCTCGGGTGGTTCGGGCAGGGGATTCGCGAAGTCCAGATTCTCGCGCTGCAGGGCCGCAGGGAGGATGCAATCGTTGCGCTTCGAGATCTGATCGACGAAGGCTACCTGAGTTCCGTATTGTCGAACATCTGGATAATGGAAGACGATCCGTACCTGGCCGTGTTGCGAGAGGACCCGCGGTTTACAGGGATGATCGACGAAGTGACCCGATCGCTCGAAGCGATGTATGACCGTGTACTCGAGGCGGAGAGCACCGGCGACTGGGACAGCCTGCGCGCCAAATCGGAAATCATCTGAAACAAGCTAGTCGCGGGCCAGCTCTTCCGGGTGATGCACGAGAGGGCCGCCGCAAATCAGCGGCCGCAGCAGGAAGATCAACAGCATCACGATGCCTGCGCCGCCGATGATCATCACGGCATTGCGCAGCGTCCCGTTGTAGATCGTCGCGCCCAGTATCGCGCCTGATGCGCCGATGACGTTCTGGATCGTACCGATGATGGAAGATGCGACACCGGCGATTCGGGGCAGCGGATCGAGCGCCAGCACCATCGCGTTGGAAAGCACGATCGGAACCGCGAAGAAAAACAGGCATACGCAACCCCAGACCCACGCGAACGGTGCCGCATTGATCCATGCCACCAGCAAGAGCTGCAGCGAAGCGACAGCCATCATCGCGATGCCGATGCGAATGAGGGGCACGATCTCGATGCGTGGCACGAGAATGCGATTGACGATCGAGCCGGCGAGTATCGACAGCCCGGCACAAGCGAAGATGAGTCCGTAAGTCTGGACTGAAAACCCGTAGATCTCGACGACCAGTGCGGCCGAGACTGCAATTATGGACATGAACCCGGCTGGCGGCACGACGATCAGCAGCAGACCGAAAATACTTTGCCGGTGACGGAAGAACTCGGCAAAGCTTCGCTGCAGCTGCCTGAGCGGGTGTCCGTCGGCATCCGGCGTCCGGGTTTCGACCAGGTTGCTGCGAATGCCGATGAGCATGAGCATGCCGCCGCCCGCAATGACGGCGAACGGCGCGCGCCAGCCCCACTGAGCGACCAATAGTGCGCCTATGCTCGGCGCGACGACGGGTGCGACAGTGAAGATCATTGTCATCAGCGACATCAGTTTCGCGGCGTCTTTACCGCTCGAGATATCGCGGACGATGGCGCGGGACAGGACGACGGCCGAGGCGCCACCGAAGCCCTGGACGAAGCGCGCGGCCAGCATCACGTCGATGCTCTGCGCGAGCGCGGCCACGATTGCGGCGAGCGCAAAGACGCTCATGCCGGCATAAAGCACCGGCAGCCTTCCGAGGCGGTCGGAAAACAGGCCCGCGGGAATCTGGCCGCAGGCCATGCCCAGCATGAACGCACCGACGATGAGCTGGCCCTTCGGCAGGTCCGTGGCGAGCGACCTCACCATTGCCGGTATTGCGGGCAGGCTCATGTCGATCGTCAGCGCGGCAGTGGCCGTGAGAAGGCCGAGCGTGAGTACGAAACTCCGTCGTGCAACAAGAGTCGGGTTCATGATGCGGGTGCAGATTTGGTTACGGGTTCGGGCTGAAGGAGCGCCCGGCGATCAGCAAGTCTGACAGGGGATGCGTGCCAAGCCAATACGCGAGCTGCCTCGGATGGTCGAAATCCCAGGCCGCAATGTCGGCGCGTTTGCCGATCTCGAGAGTACCGCGATCGTGGCCGAGACCGAGAGCCCGCGCTGCTTCACGGGTAACGCCTGCGAGACACTCCTCCGGCGTCAAGCCGAACAGGCGCGAGCCGAGACCCATGGCGAAATGAATCGAGCACAGCGGCGACGTGCCCGGGTTGCAGTCGGTGGCTAGCGCAACAGGAACTCCGCTGTCGCGCAGCGCCTCCACCGGAGGTCGCTGCTTCTCGTTCAGGGTCAGGTACGCGCCCGGCAGCAGCACGGCAGCGGTGCCCGATTCAGCCAGGGCGCTAACGCCTTCGGGCGACGTATATTCCAGGTGATCGGCGGACAGCGCGCCGAAGCGCGCCGCGAGTTCCGCTCCCCCGCCGTCGCTCAGCTGATCGGCATGCAGTTTCACTCTCAGCTCGAGCTGTTGCGCACGTGCGAACAGTCTCTCGACCTGGCTGGCATCGAACGCGATGGACTCGCAGTAGGCATCGACGGCATCGGCGAGGCCCTCGCCGGCAACGGCCGGCAAGATCTCATTGACGATATGGTCCATGTAGGCGTCCGCATCGCCAGCGAACTCCGGCGCAACGGTATGGGCCGCAAGCAACGTCGTGCGAACGGTCAGCCCGGAGTCTTCGCCGAGCCGGCGGGCGACGCGCAGCATCTTGAGCTCATTGTCCAGATCAAGACCGTAGCCGGACTTGATCTCCACCGTTGCCACGCCCTCGCGGGCAAGTGCCTGCAGCCTGGCGAGCGCATCGGCATGGAGCTGCCCGTCGCTTGCTGCCCTGGTTGCTTTTACGGTCGACAGGATGCCGCCACCCTCCGCGGCGATTTCCTCATAGCTGACGCCCTGCAGGCGGCGCTCGTATTCCGCGGCCCGGGTGCCGCCGAACACGAGGTGCGT